>NZ_SOGT01000016.1:0-127943 GCF_004403345.1 Cryobacterium lyxosi | reverse complement strand
GCGTCATCCCCGGTGACACGGTCGTGGTCTACGGTGCTGGTCCGGTCGGGCTCATGGCTGCCCTGTCTGCCATGATCAAGGGCGCCAGTAAAGTCTGGGTTGTGGACCGACGCCCCGACCGGCTGGCCCTCGCCGAGCAGATCGGCGCGATCGCCGTTGATGACTCGAAGACTGACCCGGTTCAGTTCGTTTTGGACCAGACCAAGGGTATCGGCGCTGACCGGGGATGTGAATGCGTAGGCTATCAAGCCCACGACCCCCAGGGCACCGAGGATCCTGCCATGACTCTGAACCGGCTGATCCAGTCCGTGCGCATCACCGGGGGCATCGGCGTAGTCGGTGTCTTCCTGCCGGCGGATCCTGGCGGCTTCGACGAGAACGCCAAACAGGGCAAGCTTGCTATTGACTACGGCCTGCAGTGGCTCAAAGGCCAGAGTATGGGCAGCGGCCAATGCCCGGTGAAGAAATACAATCGGCAACTGCGCGACCTGATTGCCGTCGGCAAGGCCAAGCCGTCGTGGATCGTCTCACACGAGGTCCCGCTCAGCAAAGCCGCGGATGCCTACAAGAACTTCGGCGACCGCAACAACGGGTGGACCAAAGTCATCCTCAAGCCCGAATAGGGCAACGTCGAACGAACTCGCCGCAGCGCGATCAACCCTCAGACTCGACGAGTGAGGGCGTGAACTCGAGTTCGTTCAATGATCCACACCGAAAGCGCAACCAGCACAAGCTCCAACATGGGCGCGACCTTCGGCGGGGCGGCACTTGCGAGTGCCGCCCCGCGTTCAGCGCGGTGCCCTGATCAGAGGAGCCACCGTGCCGACCCAGACCCCACGGGATAGCGACAATTACATCGCCGTGAGCCACGTGCGGGGCGGGAGAAATCCTACGAGAACGCAAGTGGCCGGCGTAGCAGCCTATGTGGATGCCGGCGCGGCCGCCAACCCGGCCGGCCCCTCCGTGAGCAGGGTTCGAAATTCGTCGGCGTCGAGGATTCGAATACCGAGGGTTTCGGCCTTGCCGAGTTTCGATCCGGCGCCCGGCCCTGCTGCCACGAAGTCCGTGTTCTTGGACACGCTCGATGCGCTTTTACCGCCGGCGGCGATGATCGCCTCCTGCGCGCCCTCCCGGGTGAAGCCCTCGAGTGATCCGGTGGCCACGACGGTCAGCCCCGCGAGCACTCCCCCGGCGGCCTCGGCCGCGCCCGGACCGGGGTGGCCCGGCGTGGCGAACTGCACGCCGGCCGCGGCCCACTGGGTGACGATATCTTCGTGCCAGTCCACCACGAACCAGGCGAGCACTGCGTCGGCGATGATGCCGCCAACCCCGTCGACCCCGGCGAGTTCTTCGCGGGTCGCCGCACGAACGGCGTCGAGTGAGCCGAAGTGGTTGGCCAGTGCCCGGGCGGCGACCGGGCCGACATGACGGATGTTCAGGCTCACCAGAATGCGCCACAGCGGCTTCGTCTTGGCCTTCTCGATCTCGGTCAGGAGCTTGAGCGCGCTGGAGGACGGCTGCAGGCCGGTCAGACCCTGCTTCTTCTCGGCCGGACTCGGATTGCGACAAAACGGCATACGAATTTTCGCAACTCCGTCGTCTTCCTTCGGCAAGCCCGTTTCGGCGTCGCGCACGATCACCTGGATGGGCAACAGGTCGGCAAGTTTTAGGGCGAACAAGCCGGCCTCGGTCGACAGCGGCGGTTCGGCCGGCACGGTCGGCTGGGTGAGCGCAGAAGCCGCGACCTCGCCGAGCACCTCGATGTCGAGCCCCCCACGGCTGCCGATGTGTTCGACCCGGCCGCGCACCTGCGCGGGGCAGCTGCGCGCGTTCGGGCAGCGCAGGTCGATGTCGCCCTCTTTGGCCGGGGCCAGCGGGGTGCCGCATTCCGGGCAGTTCTGGGGCATGACGAATTCGCGTTCGGTGCCGTCGCGCAGTTCGACGACCGGGCCCAGTACCTCGGGAATGACGTCGCCGGCCTTGCGCAGCACGATCGTGTCGCCGATCAGGACCCCTTTGGCCTTGACGACGTCCTGGTTGTGCAGTGTCGCCTGGCGTACCTCGCTGCCGGCCACGAGTACTTTTTGCATGACCGCGAAGGGGGTGGCGCGGCCGGTGCGGCCGACACTCACGACGATGTCGAGCAGTTTCGTGTTGACCTGCTCCGGCGGGTATTTGTAGGCGATCGCCCAGCGCGGCGCCCGATTGGTGGCGCCAAGCTCGGCGTGCAGGGCCAGTTCATCGATCTTGATCACGATGCCGTCGAGTTCGTGCACGACGCTACCGCGGTGCGCTCCGTAATATTCGATGAACTCAGCCGCCTCGGCGACCGATGGGACCACGCGAAAGTAGCTGCTGGTCGGCAACCCCCAACCTTGGAGCAGGCCGTAGACCTCGGACTGGGTCTGCACGGGTGGGTTCTCCCAGGCGCCGATACCGTGAACGAGCATGCGCAGCCGACCCAGGCGCGCCTTCATGAGGCGCAGCTGGTCCGCGTTTTTGCCGGAGGCTTTCTGCCGCAACGACCCGGCCGCAGCGTTGCGGGCGTTGGCGAACATACGCTCGCCGGCCGCGGACTGCGCCGCGTTCAGTTCGTCGAACGCGACCGTCGGAAAGAACACCTCTCCGCGCACCTCCATGAGCGACGGATGCCCGGTGCCAGCCAGGCGACTCGGGATGCCGGGCACGAGGTCGATGTTCTCGGTCACGTCTTCGCCAACGACCCCGTCGCCGCGGGTCGCGGCGGAGACGAGCACTCCATTGGCGTACCGCAGGTTGATGGCGAGGCCGTCGATCTTGAGCTCGCACAGGTAGTGCACCGCGCGACCGGAGTTCTCCGCGGCTTTGCGAGCCCAGGCCTCGAATTCTTCGAGGGAGAAAACGTTGTCGAGGCTGAGCATGCGTTCGGCGTGTGTCACCGGGTCGAACAGGGTGACTTCGGCCCGACCACCAACCGTTTGGGTGGGGCTGTCCTGGCTCGCCAGCTCGGGATGCAATCGCTCGAGTTCGCCGAGGTGCTGAACCAGCCGGTCGTACTCGGCGTCGGAGATGACGACGGTATCGCGCTCGTAATAGGCGTCACGGGCAGCGAGCACGCGGGTAGTGATATCGGCAGCCTCGGCGGCTGCGGCGCTCAGCGCGTCGGGTGTGGTGGCAGCAACGGACTCAGGCATTGACCGGGACGGGGCTGGCCGAAGCGGTGGGGACAGTACCGGTGGGAACAGAAGCGGTGGGGACAGTACCGGTGGGAACAGAAGCGGTGGGAACAGAAGCGGTGGGAACAGAAGCGGTGGGGACAGAAGCGGTGGGGACAGTAGCGGTGACAGCAACCGGAACGGCGCTGACAGTGCGGTCGATGGTGCATTGGCCGAGTACCCGGGTTCCGACATACAAGACGGCGGTCTGCCCGGGGGCGACGCCAGCCAGCGGCTCGTTCGGAATGATGCGTAACTCGACCGAGCCGCGGACTCCGGTCACTGCGGTGGTCGAGACGACCTGGGCCACCGCGGGTACCGGGTCGGCGTGGGCGCGGATCTGCACGTGGCAGGGGAACGCGACATCTGGATGTTCGGGGGCAAGCCCCGCCCAGGTGTATTTGTTGCCGGCGATCTCCTTGATAGCGAGAGCCTCCTTCGGACCGACGACGACCGTGTTGGTGATCGGACGTACCTCGAGCACGAAGCGCGGCTTGCCGTCGGCGGCCGGAGTGCCGATCGACAGTCCCTTGCGCTGGCCGACGGTGAACGCGACGGCGCCGTCGTGCTGGCCGAGGGTGTTGCCTTCCCGGTCGAGGATGTTGCCGGTCACCGGCGCGACGCGTTCGCCGAGCCAGCCCTTGGTATCGCCGTCGGGAATGAAGCAGATGTCGTAGGAATCGGGCTTGTTGGCCACCGAGAAGCCGCGCTCGGCCGCTTCGGCGCGCACCTCGGCCTTGGTCGGCGTGGCGCCGAGCGGAAACATGGAGTGGTTGATCTGGTCAGCGCTGAGCACGCCGAGCACGTAGGACTGGTCTTTCGCCCAGGCGGCCGCGCGGTGTAGTTGCTTGTTGCCATCGGCATCCGTCAGAATACTCGCGTAGTGGCCGGTGCAGACGGCGTCGAAGCCGAGGGCCATAGCCTTTTCGAGCAGGGCGGCAAACTTGATCTTCTCGTTGCAGCGCATGCACGGGTTCGGCGTGCGGCCGGCGGCGTACTCGGCGATGAAGTCGTCGACGACGTCGAGTTTGAATCGTTCTGAGAAGTCCCAGACGTAGTACGGAATGCCCATGATGTTGGCCGCGCGCTGGGCATCCATCGAATCTTCCACGGTGCAGCAGCCACGGCTGCCGGTACGCAGTGTGCCCGGCATCCGGCTCAGCGCCAGATGCACGCCAACCACCTCGTGTCCAGCTTCGACCGCGCGCGCGGCTGCGACGGCGGAATCAACACCGCCACTCATTGCTGCTAAAACCTTCACTCAACGAGTGTACGCGGAGTGCCCGTTTGAGCAAACGTCAGCCCGTCAGTGCCCGGGCACCCGATCGGCCAGACCGGCAACGAGCGCCTGGGCGTGGGCTGCGGGCAGAGCCGCGAGCAGCGCGTCGACGTCGGCGTCGGTCGACGTATGGCCGAGGGTGATGCGCAGGGCCCCGCGGGACTCGACCTCGCTGCGTCCCATCGCCCGCAGCACGTGCGAGGGTTCCGGCACCCCGGCCTGACAGGCTGATCCGGTCGACACCGACACCCCGGCCGCGTCGAGCAGGAACAACAGCGAGTCGCCCTCGCAGCCGGGAAAGCTGAAGTGGGCGTTGCCCGGCAGCCGGGTGGTCGGGTCGCCGTTGAGTACGGCGCCGGGAGCGACCAGCGCCACACCGGCAATCACCCGGTCGCGCAGCGCCGTCAGGCGAACGGTTTCAGTGCCTCCCGCCCCTTCTGGCTGCCGGGCCGCCCGCTGCTCGACGGTGATGGCGGATGCCGCCACCGCGAACGAGACCGCCGCCGCGACATCCTGGGTGCCGCTACGCACCTTGCGCTGCTGGCCGCCGCCGTGGATGAGTGGCTCGACGGTCGTCGCCCGGCCGAGTACGAGCGCGCCGATGCCGACCGGGCCGCCGACCTTGTGCGCCGATACGCTCAGCGCCGACACACCGGCAGCGGCGAGCGTGCGAAAGTCGACCGGAACGTACCCGTAGGCGGCGACAGCGTCGACGTGCACCGGAATGCCGTTGGCGGCGGCGAGCGCCGCCACCTCGGCGACGGGCTCGAGGGTACCGACCTCATTATTGGCCATGATCACACTCACCAGCGCAACGTCCAGGGGGTCACGCGCAATGGCATCCGCCAGCGCGCCGAGGTCGATGCGTCCCTCATGATCGAGCGGAATCCACTCGACGATGGCTCCGTCGTGCTGTGCGAGCCACTCCACCGTATCGAGGGTCGCGTGGTGTTCGCCGCCGGGCACCAGAATGCGCCGGCGCGGGGCGCGGGCCCAAAACAAGCCCTTGATGCCGAGGTTGATCGCCTCGGTGCCGCTTCCGGTGAAGACGACTTCGATCGGATCGCAGGCGAGACTGGTGGCCACGATCTCGCGCGATTCTTCGAGCATCCGTTTGGCATTCTGGCCCTGGCTGTGCACCGAGGCAGGGTTACCGACGACGCTCATCGCTTCGGCGTAGGCGGCAATAGCGGCGGGAAGCATCGGCGTGGTCGCCGCGTGATCCAGATAGACAACCATGCCTGCCATTTTACAGTCGAGCGGATGCCGGTGGTCGTCACGCTCGCCCACACTGATTACTCTTGAATCCATGAGTTCCACCGACCCCCTGCGCAACCTCGGTGTGCGACTAACCAGCGCCGGCGGCGAACTCCGCGTCTGGGCCGAACATGCCGACGCCATGGACCTGTGTCTGTTCGACGAGATCGACCCGAACTGGATCATCAAAAGCGTACCGATGGCGCAGGATGCGCACGGCGTGTGGTCGGGCAAATCGCGCACGCTGTCACCGGGGCGCCGATACGGCATCCGTGTGTCAGGCCCGGCCAGCGCACAGAATTCTTTTCACCCCGAGAAGACCCTGATCGAACCGTATTCACGTGGCCTGGTTCGGGTCGGCGCCGGATTGTGGCAGTCCTCGGTGGTCGACGACTATTTCGATTGGAACGGCGCCGAGAAGCCGGGCACGGCCCTCGATCACACCGTGGTCTACGAGGCGCACGTGCGCGGCCTCAGCCGGCTGAACCCGCTGGTTCCGGCCGCGCTGCGAGGCACCTACGCCGGTCTCGCCCATGAATCCACCATCGCCTACCTGAAGGACCTCGGCGTGACCGCGGTTGAACTCTTGCCGGTGCAGGCGTTCGTGTCGGAGCAGCGCTTGATCAAACAGGGCCTGATCAACTACTGGGGCTACAACACCCTCAATTTCTTTTCCCCGCACGCCGACTACGCCACCCAGGCTGCCCAGTCCGCCGGGCCGGCAGCGGTGCTGCGCGAGTTCAAGGGCATGGTCAAGCTGCTGCACGAGGCAGGGCTCGAGGTCATCCTCGACGTCGTCTACAACCACACCGCCGAGGAGGGTCGCAACGGCCCGGTCACGAGTCTGCGCGGCATCGACAATGCAGGCTACTACCGGCAGGACGAGTCCGGTGCCTACATCGACGTAACCGGCTGTGGCAATACGGTCAACTTCAGCCACGACGTGCCGAAACGGCTCGTGCTCGATTCGCTGCGCTACTGGGCCAACGACCTGCAGATCGACGGGTTCCGCTTCGACCTGGCGGCGACGCTCGGCCGCGACGGCGGCGTCGTCTACGACCCGGAGCATCCGCTGCTCACCGAGATTCGCGACGACCCGGAGCTGGCCGGCGTGAAACTCATCGCGGAGCCGTGGGATGTCGGCCAGGGCGGCTGGCAGACCGGCAATTTTCCGCCCGGCTGGACCGAGTGGAACGACCGCTACCGCGACCGCATGCGGGACTTCTGGCTTTCGGATATGAAGAGCCTGCGCCTGAGTGGCTCAGCCGGCAGCGGGATCGGACGGTTCGCGACGCGGGTCGCCGGTTCCTCGAACACTTTCTCCGAGAAGCGAGGCCCACTCGCCTCGCTCAACTTCATTACCGCGCACGACGGGTTCACCCTCGCCGACCTGACCGCGTACGACGTGAAACACAACCTCGGCAACGGCGAGTCGAACCGTGACGGCACCGACAACAACAGCTCGTACAACCACGGGGTGGAGGGGCCGACTCGCGACGTGGCCATACTGGCCACCCGTCGCAAGGCCATGCGCAACCTGCTCGGCACCCTGCTCCTGTCGGCCGGCATCCCCATGCTCACCGCCGGCGACGAGTTCGGGCGCAGCCAGCGCGGCAACAACAACGCCTACTGCCAGGACAGCGAGCTGACCTGGCTGAACTGGGATTTCGACGACTGGCAGCAGGACCTGCACCGGGTCACTCGCCGCCTGCTGCAGCTGCGCCGGGAGAACCCGGCGTTGCGTCCGGTGCACTTCGGGCGGTTCGGTGAGACCACGCCGAGTGCCAGCCAGCTTGACTGGTACAACATCGACGGCGAGGCGCTCACCGGCGACGCCTGGAACTCGCCGACCGAGCGCACTCTGCAGTACATGGCGGCGTCGACCCCCGAGCATGAAGCGTTCAACCGCATCCTGCTCGTGATCAACGCGCGGGAGCAGGACGAGACGGTCACACTGCCCAGGCATGAGGGAGTGGATGCGTATACGTTGCTCTGGGATTCCAGTCACGACGACCTGCGTGACTCGGTCATCGAGCACGCACCGGGCACTTCCCTGTTCGTTCCGGGTGCCTCGATGCAACTCATGCGCGCTCACGGCGCGCTCGTGCCGCGCCGCACGCCCCTTGCCTGAGCCAGCTAACCTGCGACGGCGACCAGCCCCATTTCGGCTGGGCTGATGAGCAGGTCATTCTTCGGAACGACGCGCACGGTGTAACCGAACGTTCCGGCCCGGTCGAGTTCAACCGTTCCCGTGAACAGGGTGGCTCCCCCGGCGGGTGCTTCTTTCACCAGTACCGGTTCGAGCGCCTGATTCACCACATCGCGCAGTTCATCGGTGCCGACGCTTTTACCGTAGACAACCTCGACGGTCACGTCTTCAGCGACGAGTCCGCCGAGCTGCACGTGCGCGCGCAGGTGCAGCTCATCACCCACTTCTGGCACCGACGAAACGCCGCCCGATTCGACGTGGGTCACCGCGACCTGCGGCCAGGCCGAGACGATCCGCCCTTTCCAGGCCGCCAGTTCGCGGGCCGCGCGGTAGTTGTTCGCCGACATGAGCGCTTCGTAGTGCCCGGCCGGGCGATACAGACGTTGCACATACTCACTGACCATGCGGTCAGCGGAAAGTGCGGGCGACAGGGTACTGAGGGTGTGCCGGATATTTGACACCCATCGTTCGGGTACGTCGTCGCCGTTGCGTTCATAGAACGTCGGGGCAACCTGGTGTTCGATCAGGTCGTACAGCGCCTCAGCTTCGAGCCGGTCCCGTTCGGCGGAGTCACCGGCCGAATCGGCCGACGGAATTGCCCATCCGTTCTTGCCGTCATAGTATTCCGGCCACCAGCCGTCGAGAATCGACAGGTTGAGGGCGCCGTTCAAGGCCGCCTTCATGCCGCTCGTGCCGCAGGCCTCGAGCGGGCGGAGTGGATTGTTGAGCCAGACATCCGTTCCCGGATACATGAGCTGGGCCATCGCAATGTTGTAGTCGGGGAGAAAAGCGATGCGCGTGCGCAGGGCCGGATCCGCCGCGAACTGCACGATCTTCTGAATCAGTCGTTTGCCCTCTTCATCGGCGGGATGTGACTTGCCGGCGATGACGATCTGAATCGGATGCTCCGGGTGCAGCAGCAGGGCGCGCAGACGTTCAGGGTCGTGCAGCATCAAGGTCAGGCGCTTGTAAGTAGGAACGCGGCGGGCGAATCCGATGGTCAGCACGTTCGGGTCGAACACCCGGCCCATCCAGGCCGGGGGGATCCCGCCCGGGTTCTGGTCGCGCCAGGCATTATGCAGACGGCGGCGAGCATCCTCGACGAACTGCAGGCGCATCTGCCCCCGCACCGACCACAGGTCCTGGTCGGACACATCAGGGGAGGCCCAGTTCGCCGTCGAGGTGTCGCTCGTGCCGAGCTTGGCGTTGGCGAGGCTCTTCAGCGCCGGGTCGGTCCAGCTCTGCGCGTGGACACCGTTCGTGATGGACGTAATCGGTACATCCGCTGAATCAAAACCAGGCCAGAGCCCGTTGAACATTCTGCGACTGACCTCGCCGTGCAGGGTCGAAACGCCGTTGGCGTGCTGGCCGAGGCGTAATCCCATGACGGCCATGTTGAACACCTCCGAGGAGCCCCCGGAGTAACTCTCCGCTCCGAGCGCGAGCAGGTCTTCCACGTCGACGCCGGGCAGCAGATCGGTGCCGAAATAGCGCCGCACGAGGGAACGCTCGAAGCGGTCGATGCCAGCGGCGACCGGAGTGTGGGTGGTGAACACGGTTCCGGCACGGGCCACCTGCAGGGCTTCCTGAAAGTTCAGGCCCTCGCCGATCAGGCTGGAGATGCGCTCAAGGCCGAGGAACCCGGCATGGCCTTCATTGGTGTGGAACACGTCGGGCTCCGGCAGTCCGTGCAGCGAGCTCCACAGCTTCACGGCGCGGGCACCGCCGATGCCCAGCAGGAGTTCCTGGAGCAACCGATGTTCGCCGCCGCCGCCGTACAGGCGGTCGGTGACCAGGCGCAGGTCGTCAGCATTCTCGGGAATGTCGGCGTCGAGCAGCAGCAGGCGAACCCGACCCACCTTGGCCTGCCAGACGCGGGCATGCAGGGTGCGGTCGTCGGGCAAAGCGAGGGACACCTGCACGGCCGAACCGTCGGCCCGGCGCAGCACGGCGAGCGGCAGCCCGTCGGGGTCGAGCAGCGGGTAGCTCTCCATCTGCCAGCCGTCAGGCGAGATGGCCTGGCTGAAGTAACCGGCACGATAGAACAGCCCCACGCCCACCAGCGGCAGGCCGAGGTCGGACGCGCTCTTGAGGTGGTCACCGGCCAGAATGCCCAGGCCCCCTGAATACTGCGGCAGGGCAGCGGCGATGCCGAACTCCGGTGAGAAATACGCGATCGCAGCCGGTTTTTCGCCCTCGAGCCCCTGGTACCAGCGTGGTCGATCGAGATAATCGCGCAAGCCGTCTCTGGTGGATTCAACCTGCGCCACATAGTCGTGGTCCTGCGCCAGCTCGTCGAGGCGACGTGGGTCGACGGCGCCGAGCAGGGCGACCGGATCGGCACCGATCTCGCGCCACAGCTCAGGAGCGATGCGCTCGAACAGCTGCCGGGTGGGTTCATGCCACGACCAGCGGAGATTGCCGGCAAGCTCCTCGAGAGCCGCGAGGGGCCCGGGGAGAACGGCACGGACAGTAAATTTGCGGATGGCCTTCACGAGGTCAACCTTAGGGGTGCCGGATGACTAATCTGTGACACCTCGATCGACGCGCGCAGGCACGCCCGATGGAATCGACGCGCACGGGCACGCCCGACGGGAGGGGAGCGCCACGGCCGCTGTTCACGCTACGGTCATGGTGTGGCCAAGACAGCAGCGAAAAAGACGATCCAGCCGGCAGTATCGAGCACTGCTCGCACGACCGTGTCCGCGGATACCGCGGCGGGGAGCGGTTTCACCGCTTCCATGGGTCGCATCCCGGTTCTTGACCTGTCCCCCCAGCTAAACGACAATCGCTGGCCGGTCCGCGCCTTCGTCGGTGAAGTCGTGCCGTTTGCCGCGACCGCTTTTCGCGAGGGGCACGACCTCATCGGTGTCGACCTGCAGCTCACGGCGCCGGATGGCAGCACGACGCGACATCCAATGGTGCTGCAGGCCGACGGTACCGACCGCTACGGCATCGAGGCGCAGCTCGGCGTCCCGGGTCACTGGCAATATCGGGTGCGCGCGTACGCCGACGACTTCGCGACCTGGGAACACAACGCGGCGATCAAGATACCGGCGGGCATCGACGTCGAGCTCATGTTCACCATCGGCGGGGTTCTCCTGGCACAGGCCGGCCGCGATACCGGCCGCCCAATCGCCGCCCGTCGTTTGTTCCAGGCCGCTGCCACATCGCTTGCCGACACCGGCAAATCGGCCACTGAGCGTTTTCTCGCGGTAGCGGATGCCGCGCTGCGGCAGGCCATCGCTGCTCGCCCCCTCGCTGGCCTGGCCTCCTTCTCGGCCGAACGCACGATCATCGTCGAACGCGACAGGGCCGGTGTCGGTTCCTGGTATGAATTCTTCCCGCGCTCTGAGGGCGCCGTTCGCCGCGCCGACGGCAGCTGGAAGAGCGGAACCTTTCGCACCGCAGCCAAACGCCTGCCCGCCGTGGCCGCCATGGGCTTCGACGTGCTCTACCTGCCCCCGATCCACCCCATCGGGCAGGCCTTCCGCAAGGGCCCGAACAATTCGCTCACCGTTTCCCCCGGCGACCCGGGGTCGCCCTGGGCCATCGGCTCGTCTGACGGCGGCCACGACGCCATCCACCCGGACCTCGGCACCGTCGCAGACTTCAGCTTTTTTCTGAAGAAGGCCGCCTCCCTCGGTATCGAACTCGCTCTCGACTTCGCCTTGCAGGCCTCCCCCGATCATCCCTGGGTGAAGGAACACCCGGAGTGGTTCACGACCCTGCCCGACGACACCATTGCCTTCGCGGAGAACCCGCCGAAAAAATACCAGGACATCTACCCGATCAATTTCGACAACGATCCCGCCGGCATCCGCGCCGAGGCGCTGCGACTGCTGCGCCACTGGATCAGCCTCGGCGTGCGCATCTTTCGCGTGGACAACCCGCACACCAAGCCGCTCGACTTCTGGGAGTGGCTTATCGCCGAGGTCAATGCCACTGACCCGGACGTGGTTTTTCTGGCCGAGGCATTCACCCGTCCAGCTCTCATGCAGGCCCTCGGCAAGGTCGGCTTTCAGCAGTCGTACACCTACTTCACCTGGCGCAACACGAAGAGCGAGCTCGAGGAGTTCTTCGACGGTCTCGCCACCGACACCCCCGACTTTCTGCGCCCGAACCTGTTCGTGAACACCCCCGATATCCTCACCGAGTACCTGCAATTCGGCGGCCCGGCGGCATTCAAGATTCGGGCGGCGCTCGCCGCCACTGCCGCGCCGAGCTGGGGGGTCTATGCCGGTTTCGACCTGTTCGAAAACGTCGCTCGGCCGGGCGCGGAAGAGAGCATCGACAACGAGAAGTACGAGTACCGGCCGCGCGACTGGAACACGGCCGAGGAGCTCGGAAAATCCCTCGCTCCCTACATCACGCTGCTCAACCGCATCCGCTCCGAGCATCCCGCGCTGGGCCAGCTGCGCAACCTCGACATCCACTCGAGCGACGATGACTCGATCCTCGTCTACAGCAAATTCCTGGGCGCTGCCTTCACCGGAACGGGTCAAGCGGATGCCCTCATCATCGTCGCCAACGTCGACCCGCACTCGGTGCGCCAAACGGTGGTGCACCTCGACGTGACCCGATTCGGCATTGCCCGCGGCGACACCTTCGACGTGCACGACCTCGTCTCCGGCGTCACCTGGACCTGGTCGTCCGATAACTTCGTGCGTCTGGACGCTTTCACCGAACCGGTGCATATTCTGCACGTCACGCCGCACGATCCGGCCCGGGCACTCGCATGAGCGGCGGCAAGGACAAAAACGCAAAGCATAAGAAACACGACACAACGAGCACGAAGGGTCAGGGAAAGAACATCGACGGCAAGAAGGCACAGTCCCCCAAATCCGGGCCCAAGAAGATCCAGAAGCATGCGGCCCCGATCGAACCGGTGCCCGACCACGTGCTCGAGGCTGTCGCTGCCGGCCGGTACTACAACCCGCACGAAGTTCTGGGCCAGCACCTCGCCGTCCAAGACGGTGTGTCAGACCCGGTCGTCATCATGCGGGCACTACGTCCCCTCGCTACCGAGGTGTTCGCCATTCTCGCTAACGGATCGCACGTTGAGCTGACCCACCTCGCGCACGGCATCTGGCAGGGCGAGGGCATCGTCGGGCTCAGCGACTACGAGGTCGAGGCCCGCTACGAGAACGCCCCGCCCTGGATTTGTGATGACCCGTACCGCTTCATCCCGACGCTCGGCGAACTCGACCTGCACCTGATCGGTGAGGGTCGCCACGAACGACTCTGGGACGTGCTCGGGGCCCACCACCGCCAGCACCAGGGTGTCACGGCGTCCTCCACCGGTACCTCCTTCGCGGTGTGGGCACCGCACGCCCGTGCCGCCCGGGTGATCGGCGACTTCAACGGCTGGAACGGCGTCACCCACGCCATGCGCAATATGGGCAGCACCGGCGTCTGGGAGCTGTTCATTCCGGGCCTCACGCTCGGCGCCAACTACAAGTTCCAGCTGCTCGCGCAGTCCGGCGACTGGGTCGAGAAGGCCGACCCGATGGCCCGGCTCGCCGAGGTACCGCCGCAGACCGCGTCGATCGTCACCGAGTCGCACTATGAGTGGTCGGATGCCGCCTGGCTCGCTAATCGCACGGCCAACGATCCCCACAACCAGGCTATGAGTGTGTACGAGATGCACGTCGGCTCCTGGCGCCCTGGCCTCGGGTACCGCGAGTTGGCCGATGAGCTGGTCGGGTACCTGCTGGAGCTCAGTTTCACGCACGTGGAATTCATGCCGCTGGCTGAGCATCCGTTTGGTGGCTCCTGGGGCTATCAGGTGAGCGGCTACTATGCACCGACCAGCCGGTTCGGTTCCCCCGACGACCTGCGCTACCTGATCGACCGGCTACACCAGGCCGGCATCGGTGTGATCATGGATTGGGTACCCGGCCACTTTCCCAAGGACGATTTCGCCCTGGCCCGCTTCGACGGCCAGGCCCTCTACGAACACCCGGACCCGCGCCGCGGGGAGCAGCTGGACTGGGGTACCTACATCTTTGATTTCGGCCAGATGCAGGTACGCAACTTTCTCGTCGCCAATGCGCTGTACTGGCTCGAGGAATTCCACATCGATGCGCTGCGTGTCGACGCCGTCGCCTCGATGCTCTACCTCGACTATTCGCGCGAGGCCGGGCAGTGGGAGCCGAATAAGTACGGTGGCAACGAGAACCTCGAGGCGATCAGCCTGCTGCAGGAGATCACCGCCACGGCGTACAAGCGCAATCCGGGCACGATCATGATCGCCGAAGAATCCACGAACTGGGGCGGGGTGACCGCGCAGACCAGCGGCGGCGGGCTCGGCTTCGGTTTCAAGTGGAACATGGGCTGGATGCACGACTCGCTCGAATATATGCAGGTCGACCCGATGTACCGCTCGTACCACCACAATGACATCACGTTCTCGTTCATCTACGCCTTCAGCGAGAATTTTCTGCTGCCGATCAGCCACGACGAGGTCGTGCACGGCAAGGGCGCCCTGGTCTCGAAGATGCCCGGTGATTCCTGGCAGCAGCTCGCCAACGTGCGCGCCTACCTTGCTTTCATGTGGGCGCACCCAGGCAAGCAACTTTTGTTCATGGGAAGCGAGTTCGGTCAGCGCTCGGAGTGGAGCGAGGACCGCGGACTGGACTGGTGGATGCTCGACCAGCCGGCGCACCGCGGCCTGTTCAACCTCGTTGCCCAGCTCAACCGGGTTTACCGAGATAATGCCAGCCTGTGGAGCCGAGACAACGACCCGGGCGGCTTCGAGCTACTCGACGGCGGGGCCGCGGGCCAGAACGTCGTGTCGTTTCTGCGCTGGGACAACCACGGCGTTCCCGTCGCCTGCTTCTTCAACTTTGCCGGGCATCCGCATACCGACTACCGAGTCGGCCTGCCGTTCGCCGGGCAGTGGGAAGAGATTCTCAACACGGATGCCGGCGACTTCGGTGGGTCCGGCGTGGGAAACCAGGGCGCCGTCGAGGCTTACAACGAGCCGTGGGCCGGTCGCCCGGCATCGGCAACCCTGACCCTGCCGCCCCTCGCTGGCTTATGGTTGCGTCTCCGCCGTTAGGCGCATTCCGCTCGAGCGCGCCTGGTCTGTGCTACTGAGTCAGCCGGCCACTAGGCGCACTCGCGCGCACTCGGGAAATCAGTACAGGAGGGCGGTCAGACGCGAACGGGTGGGGGGAACCCGTGGGTCGTCTTGACCGACGACCTCGAACAGCTCGAGAAGGCGCTCGCGGATCGCGTTGCGGCCGGCTGCGGGCTGTGCCGGAAAGAGTCCCAGCAGGCGATCGAAGGCGTCCTCGATGTGACCTCCGGATAAGTCGAGGTCGGCCACCAACAATTGCGCGTCGAGATCGTCGGGGGCGGATGCCGCGCCATTGCGAATCTGATCGATGGTCTTACCCTGCAGCCGGGCGAGAAGACTCACCTGCGCCAGACCGGCAACGGCCATCGTGTCGTTCGGGTTCTGTGCCAGTGCGGTGCGGTACTCACTCTGGGCGGTGGCGTAGTCGCCAGCCTCGATGGCCGTGTACGCCTCCAGGTGGTGCGGCGGCAGAGGCTCCGGGGTGGCGGCAACCGGTTCGGCGTCCGCGTCTGCATCTGAGGCCTGGGCCTGGGCCGTGCCTGTCACACCCTGCTGCGCCGCGAGCTCCAGAACGCGACCGAGCACCTCGGTGATCTGCTCCTCACCGAGTGGACCGTTGAAAAGCTGTACCGGCTGACCGGTGATGACGGCGGCGACCGTAGGCACGGACTGGGCTTGGAATGCCTGTGCGAGCTGCGGATTCGAGTCGATATCCACGCGGGCCAGTACGAACTTGCCGGCGAAGCCCTGAACGATCTTCTCCAACACGACCATGAGCTGTGTCGAGGGTTCGCTTCGGGATGCCCACAGCCCGACGACCACGGGAACGCGGGAAGACAAGTCGAGCAGTTCGCCAAAATTGGCGTCGGTACCCTCGAGAACAAGGCTCGGAAGGGTGACGGTACCGGAGGGTGCCGCAGCGCCGCCGGCGATGGATGCGCCAGTGTCGGCCGCCGGGGTCGTTCCCGCCGGGGCACGGTTCACGAGCGAGGAGAGGTCGACCGCTCCGCGCAGGTTCGATCCGAAAGGGGGCATATTCGTCATGGAAGCTCCGCCGATGTGATGAGGCCCTGGGCAAAGCCCAGAAGCACGATTTTGTCGCTAGAACCAGCCGTGGGTACGTAGAACAGCAGTTGGTCGCGGTAGGTGTTTTGAAAGCCCTTGGCCGTAGTGGTGATGCCCGATAGTGCCTTCGTGGCGAGGGCATCGGCGGCCGGGCCCACCGTAGCCCCGGCATCGACCGGTTTGACCGTTTCAGTCTCCGTCATACTGACCGCCACGATGCTGCCAGAGTCGTTGGTCGCGAGGGCTACGGCCTCGTCGGTGCCCGCAGAAGCCGCGAAGTCGATCGAAGCGGTCGACGGCAGGGCAGCGACCTTGGCCGCGTTCAGGTCAGCGACCTGAACGCGAAAATTATCCCCCTCGATCTCGAACAGCCCGAATGAGGGGCTCGCCTCGCCCTGCAGCAGGATATCGGCATAGGCGGCGGCCAGTTCGTTCGGCGGCAACAACAACAACTTGTTGTCGGGGGCGATGGCGGGAGCGCCGACGATGGCGGGCGCCACCTTCGGAACATGCGCCGACTGCTCCAGCGCGAACAGATACTGCACGTGATAATTTGTGCGGGGCGATTCCTGCTTGAGGATGACCGCCATGGTCGGTATGCTCGGATTGTTTTCGTCCTGGATTACGGTCATGACAACACGAGGCCAGGAGTTCGTCTGCTGCGGCAGCGTGAACGTGAGCGGCGCACCCGCCAGGGCAACCAGCGGGGCTACTGCCGGATCGACGGCACGGATCTTGTAGTTGGCCAGTCGTTGTTCCAGGGCCGGGCCGGTGAATCGCGTCGCAATAGTCTCTGTATTCAGGGTCGTATCGGCGTCCGCGCTGAGCAGCGAAATCTCGCTCATGATCGTTTCCAACTGGGAGACAGTGACGGCGGGCGGCGGCAACTCGGCGGCAGCTTCGACAGAATCGGTGGGCTGAGGCGTCGGCGTTGGCGTCGCTGTGGCTGTGCTGGTCGTGCTGAAATCAGGCCACAGATCGGCCGAACAGCCACTCAGCGCCAGGCCGGAGACCACGATCATGGGAAGGATGGCCACCCGGCGGGCGATTCCCCGCCGCGAAGTCGTGATCTGACTGGCTTTGATCGCCTTCGGACGCGGTGCGCGCGGCAAACGCGGCATTCGGGGACCGCGGGGCACATTGCGACGCGGCCTGCGAGAGCGACGCAGATGCAGCAGGGCCAGTACGTACAACACCAGTCCGGCCAACAGAAGCACGGCACCACCAGCGAGCAGCGGGCCGGCCCACGGGGTCGAATTATCGGACGCCCACGACAAACGGATGCTGGACGGTGCCGGTGCGATCCCGTCCGACGCGACGAGCACGGAGATACCCTCCGGCAGGGTCAGCGTGGTTGTCACGGACTTCGTGCCGGTGTACTCCTCGAGCCACAAGTCCGACCCGGCTGGATTCACGATCGCGGCGGCGACATCCGCTGTGGCGGCGTCACCCGACGTGCCCTCGGCATTGTCGGCGGTGACGGCGTCGGTGACGGTGGAGGTGAGTTCGCCCGATTTCTCGCTGAGGCCGACAGTGGCGTACGCGTCGTCCGCAATCCACGCGGCGACGTCTTCCGAACGGCCGTACGCGAGGAAGATAGCGCCATCTCCGCGCACGTTGATGGTCTGGCTGCCCGTCGACGCTGACAGCGCGCTCGGATCTATCACGGTGTACTTCGTGTCGCCCGTGACGGAAGAGGCGAGGGAAGTGAAAGCGGGCTCAAGAAAGATTGTTCGCTGTGCGATGCCGAGAACGATCATCACGGCAGCAAGCACGAAGGCCACGATGGCAAGAACAAATCGCACGGATCACCCTTCAGCTTGTGTGCTGGTTGGTATTATTCAGTCACTTTGGCTGACTCCTGCGCCTGAAGGTGCTCAGACACAGACCTTCTACGATACTGCCTTCTTCTGAAAGGTGCCTAATAGCGCCGGCGCCCCACCGTCGACGGGCGGGTACTCGCGGCGGCGCCAGCACACTAAAATTGGGGGTGTTCCCCGTCATGCATGATCCATCTAGGGCCGGGGCCCCATGTGCAAGGAGTAAAAAGTGTCTGACGACGAAGCTGATTTCACCCAGGTATTTCGCGGCTACGACAAGGATGAGGTCGCCAAGGCCATCCAGTCTCTACGTCGCGAACTGATTCAGGCCAACACTCAAAACGCCGAGGCCGGCCGCGAAGTCAAACGGTTGGCGGCGCGCATTGACGATCTCAACGCTGAAATCGAAGAGGTGGGCAGCCCCACCTTTTCCGGCCTCGGAACCAAACTGGAGAATACCCTTCGCGTCGCCGAGGAGCAGTCCACCCGAGTCATCGCCCAGGCCGATATCGACGCCGAAAAGCTGCGCGCCGCGACGGCCGACGAGGTGCAGCTGCTCCGCCACAATGCTCTCGAGCAAGCCGAACGCACCCTGTCCGATGCCGCAGTGAAGGCACGTCGGGTTCTCGATGACGTGCGGGTTGAAGCTGATGACGTGCGCGCCCGCGCCCAGGACGACCAGGCACAGGTTGTCCAGGATGCCGTTCGCGATGCCTCCCTGATTCGGGGCGCTGTCGCCACCGAGGCCGCCGAAGCGCGTGCAACGGTCAAGCGTGAGGTATCGGCCATCCGCTCTGAAGCCGATCGGGAAGCAGCAGAAGTGCGCGTAGTGGCCCAGCGGGAAGCTACCGAGGCTCGTGAGATCGCGGCTGGCCTTACCCACGAAACCGAACTCACCCGCGCCGAAGTGGCCTTGGAACTCGACCAGCAGCGCGCTGACCTGCAACGCGAAACCGAACAGGCCCGCGTCGATCTGACCGCCGAGACGGAGCAAGCCCGGGTCGATCTGGCCAAGGATTCCGAGCAGGCGCGGCTGGACGGTGCACACGAGGCAGATCAGGCCCGCACCCTGCTCGCCGCCGAGGTCGAGCAAGGGCGAATCGATCTAGCCCGCGAGATCGAACAGGCACACGCGGTGACGGAGGTCGAACGCGAGCAGGCCCAGACCGATCTCGCTCGAGAGCTCGATCGCAAACGCGCCGGTTTGGCCCGTGAGATCGAGCAAGGCCGCGCAGCCCTCGTCGCCGAGGTTGAGCAGGCCGCCGCCGACCTGGCCCGGGAGAACCAGCAAGCCGGAATCGACGCCGAGGCCGAAGCCGAGCAGGCCCGCATCGATTTGGAGAACCAGCTCACCGCCACGCGCAAGAAGGGCGAGCACGAGGCGAGCCGCCTGGCCCGGGAGATCGATCAGGCACGAGCCGACTTCGATGTCGAGCTGAAAGCCCGCCGTGACGAGGCCGAGCAGGAGCACCTCGCCCGGCATCAGGAGGCCGTGGCGCAGACTCAGAAGTTTCAGGCGGATGCCGCCAGGCAGCTTACCGAGACGAGTGAGCGCACGGCCGAGCTGCGCACCCTCAACGAGCAACTCGATGCCGGCGCGCGCGAAGAAGCCAAGGCGAACAAGGAACTCGCCGAAGAGAACGCCGCGGGCATTCTCAGGGACGCGCACGCCGCTGCGACCACTCTCGTGACCGACGCCACAACACGCTCACGCACCCTCGTGGCGGACGCCGAAGACCGGCTGTCCCAGATTAGAATTGAGCGCGACGCCGTGGCCGGGTACTTTGAAAGTCTGCGCAGCGTTTTGACGCAGGCAGAACGGGTCGCAGCCGAGTAATTCCCATCCCTGGAGTCGACTACGTGAAAATACAAAATGCCTTCCGGTTCGGACTCGTCGGAACGTTGGGCGTTGGGCTGGGCTTACTGATCATCACCTCGGTGATCACCCTGCAGACGATCATTATCTACGTCGGGGCGGCGCTGTTCATCGCGCTCGGCCTCGACCCGGCCGTCTCCTGGCTGGAGAAGAAGAAGTTCCCCCGCTGGGCTGCGATTCTGACCGTGGTCGCAGCGGTGCTCGGTGTTCTGACCGGCGTCGTATTCGCAATCGTGCCGATCATCGTCGACCAGGTGTCCAAACTTTCCAGAATCTTTCCCGAATTGGTGCGGGGCGTGAACTCGTCGACCTTCCTGGCCGATCTCCAACAACAGTTCCCCGGGCTGGACGTGTCGAGAATCACCAAGACGATCACTGATTTTCTGGGCGGTAATCTATCGAATATCACCACGACGATCGTCCAGTCCGGTCTGGCGTTTGTGAGCGGATTGTTTGGTGCGCTGATCATCTTGATCCTCACGCTGTATTTCACGGCCTCATTGAACGCCATGAAGCGAGCCACCTACCAGCTGGTTCCCGCATCCAAGCGAGCACGCTTCACCGACCTGAGCGAGCAGATCACTACGGCCGTCGGTCGGTACATCGTGGGCCAGGCCGCGTTAGCCTCCGTGAACGGTGTGCTGAGCTTCATCTTTTTGTCGATCATCGGGGCGCCATTTCCGGCGCTCCTCGCCTTCATCGCCTTCCTGCTGTCCTTGATCCCGCTGGTCGGTACTATCTCCGGCTCCATCATCATCGTGCTGACCTGCCTGATTCCTGAAATCGGCAGTTCACCCCAGACGGCTCTGGCCGCGGCGATCTACTACCTCATCTATATGCAGGTCGAGGCATACATCCTCAGCCCGAACATCATGAGTCGGGCCGTCTCCGTGCCGGGTGCTGTCGTCGTGATCGCTGCCCTGGCCGGAGGAAGTCTGCTCGGTATCCTCGGTGCCCTGATCGCCATTCCGGTCGCGGCGTCCGTCATTATGATCGTCAAACAGGTCGTCATCCCCCGCCAGAACGAACTCTGAGGCTTTGGTCGACAGCGCGCTCACGACGCGTCGGGTAGCCCGGTGGTCCACTCAGTCGGCAGGGGCAGGGCGCCCGGGTTGACTGTAGCGACGATCTCGCTGAGAACACGGCGGGTCAGGGTCTCGCCAACCCACAAGTGTTTGCCGCCTTCAACGGCGACCAAACGCAGGCCGGGTACAGTGGCAAACCGCGAGCGGGCGGCATCCGGCCTGAGGTAGTCGTCGAATTCGGGGATCACAGCGACCAATTCACGTTCGTTCCCGGCCCACGCCGCCAACTCTTCGCTGGTCGTGCGGTGCAGCGGGGGTGACAGCAGGATGGCGCCACGAATCGGGTGCTCCAGGCCGTACTTCAGGGCGAGTTCAGTGCCGAATGACCAGCCGACCAGCCACGGGTTGGGCAGGTGGCGTTTAGCGACGAAAGCCATCGCCGCGGCTACATCGGCTCGTTCGGTCAGTCCGTGACCGAAATTTCCGTCACTTGTACCGCGCGGCGATGACGTACCGCGGGTGTTGAACCGCAGCACGGCCAGATCAGCCAGGGCGGGCAGCCGGTTCGCCGCCTTGCGGAGAATATGCGAGTCCATGAAACCGCCGGCGGTGGGCAGCGGATGCAGCGTGACGAGTGTGGCCACCGGTGCCCTGCCGACCGGGGTGGCCAGTTCGCCCACCAGGGTTAGACCGTCGCTCGTGTGCAGCTCGACGCGTTCGATGGTGGCCGGCAGTTCGATGCCGCCACGAATGTCAACCGGCACGGTCGCTGCTCCTTCTGGGCTCTCGGGGCCGTTGGTCACTTGATCTTCCAACAGTGAGTGTGCCAGTGCCGCCGGTTGGCGAGGTCGGCATCGTCACCGAGTACCCCGTCGCCGCGCCACGTGACGATATGAGCGGTACCGGGGGCGATGCTCTGGGTGCAACCGGGACACAGGTATGCTTTGGCCGCCTGTTTGGCGGGAACCGGCTGAACGTGCCAGAGGCCGTCACGCCGGACTTCGCTGCGACGCCATCCCGCGAGCAGATGATTCAGGCCAACGTCTGCGTCGTCGTCGCTCGACTGCTGGGCCTTGCGGCCTCGGGGTCGATTGCTGCGCGCCATGATCCCAGTCTAAAGTGCGGGCTTGGTGCCGAACACCAGCGGGCCCGGCGCACCAGTTTGCGCCTAGTACCAGCCCGAAGCCTGGGACTTACCCCAGGCACCACACGGAGTGCCGTAGCGGCCCGTGATATACCCGAGACCCCACTCAATTTGGGTACCAGCGTTCGTGGCCCAGTCGTTGCCGGCCGACGCCATCTTGGAGCCGGGGAGCGATTGTGGGATTCCGTAGGCGCCGCTCGACCCGTTCTGGGCGTTGACGCGCCAACCCGACTCTTTCTGCCAGAGCGAGACCAGACAGTTGTATTGGTCTTCGCCCCAGCCGCGACCGGCAACGGCGTCGTAGGCATAAGCCTTCGCCGAGCCCGGATCGGGTACGGCAGCCGGCGGAGCGGTGAAGCTCTGGGCCTTTTTTTCAACCGCCACCACGATGGGCACCGGTTTGGGCTTTTCGGTGACAGCATAGCCGTCACGCGTAATGGTATTGGTGTAGCTGCCGGCAACGAGAACAGCTTGGGCAGGCCCGTCATCGGTCGTACTGCCAGCTATTTGAAAGTATGGTGACGCCGTAGCGCCCGAGTAGGGATCAACCACGGTGACGAGCACGAACGCGCAGGCGGCGGTGAACCCGAACAGAAAGTGCGCCGGCTTGACCCGGGGCCGCGTTCGACGAACGATCGGCTTGGCCGCAGCCGGAACGGTGTCGATTACTTTCAGATGCCTACCCATTACTAGACGACCCTAGCCGACAATTTTGATAACAGCCAAGTAACGGTGACCAAATCAGCGCACCGCGAGCATGACGTCCACGACGCTGTCCAACACCACATCCACCTGCGCTTCCCGGTATCCTCCCCGTTCGGGGCGAAAAACGGCCGTTCGCACCTCCGCGACCGTCAGCTCACGACCGTCGCGAAAATATTTCACCAATTTGTTGGCCAGACGGTCGACGTCCACTCGTTTGTAGCCGACCGCCAAAACGCTCGTGCGCGTGAAGCGGGCGCCGGGGGGGCGGCTGAGCCGGCCGACGATCACCTCGACGGCGGCCTCGGCTTCAGCCATCCACGCCTGTTCTCCCCCGGCCCGGGTCGCCTCATCGCGTTCTCGAGCGGCGAAAGCGTCTTCAAGTCGTTCCAGTGCCGCATCGACCTGGTCGGGTGAGTATCCGCCTTTGTGCATTGCGAAGGCCGTGTGGCGGATCCCCTCGGCCGTCAACCTGATACCGGTGCCGGTCTCGTTTTCCTCGGGCTGTTTCACGATCAGCGTGTGCGTGGCCTCGGCTCCGTTGGCGGCGCCCGGATCGTCGTCCGTGGTCGCCGGCAGCGTGGTCGCCGGCAGCGTGGTCGCCGGCAGCGTGGTCGCCGACAGGCTCGTCGCCGGCATCGTGGTCCCAGTCTCGGTACCGGCGGCGATCTCGTCAACGGATTCCAGAGCACCGGTATCAGCATCGAGTTCGTCGTCGTGCAGGTCAGGCTGGTCGTATGCGCGCCGGGCCGCAGCCAGAAACGCATCGACCTGGGTGACGTTGTAGCCGAGAGACTTCTTGTCCACTCGCGAAAATATGGTGCTCATACCCTCATTGTCTCGTACCAGGTTCGCGGGAGAAAAATCGGTCGCGCTCACGCAAAGACCAGATAGAGGGCGTAGGCAGCAGCGGCCGATGGCAGAATCGAGTCAAGCCGGTCCAGAAAGCCGCCGTGGCCGGGGAGCCACGAACTCATGTCCTTGATGCCGAGGTCGCGTTTGATCAGCGATTCGGCCAGGTCACCAAAGGTCGCAGTCAGCAGGATGACCGCTCCGAAGACCAATCCGAACCACCACGGCTGGTCGAGCATGAAGATCGAGAGCAGCACACCAGCGATCATGCAGATCAATCCGGCGCCAACAAAGCCCTCCCACGTTTTCTTCGGACTGATCGAGGGCGCCATCGGATGCTTGCCGAAGTTCAGGCCGCTGACGTACGCACCGGTGTCGGCGGAAATGACCAAAATCAGGAAGGCGAGCGTCCACCACTGTCCGTGGTCCTGGGCGACAAGCAGCACTGCAAAACTCGCGAGAAAGACGACGTAGACCTGAATCAGGATGCCACCGCCCACGTCGCCGAGGACGGAACGGGCAGTGGCGCGGTGCGACGCCATCACGAGTAAGGCCAGGCGCCACAACCCGATTAATACGATGCCGCCGAGCATGACGAACCATTGGCCGGTTGCCCCACCGTAGAACGCAGCCGGAACGATGGCGACCGCAGAGATAATCACGGGGATGCGCGGCACGTTACGTCCGGCACGCCGCAGGGCCTGTGCCAGTTCGAACGCGCAGAAGCCGACAATGACGACCGCGAAGATCATGAAGAGCTGTTTGATGATGATGAGACTGACCAACATTAAGCCGCCGAGCACAAGTCCAATCAGGATGGCCAGAATGAGGTTGCGCCCGGTGCGCGCTGCGATACGTTCGTTGGTCGCATCGAGTTGCGCCCGCGTGGCCTGCACCTGACGTTCGAAATCGGCCTTGGTCGTCTGCACCTGACGTTCGAAATCAGCTCGCGTCGTTTTCACCTGCGCCCGGAACTCGGCGCGACTGACACCGTTACCGCGTCTGTGCGGCTGGCCGTTCTCCGGTTTCTCGGTCATCTGAACGCTTCCTAGATCTCGAGAAGTTCGGCTTCCTTGCGCTTGAAGGCGTCGTCAATGCCGTCCACGTGGCTCTTGGTCATCAGCTCGAGCTCTTTCTCGGCGCGGGCGACCTCGTCGTCGCCGACCTCACTCTTGAGCGCATCGAGCTCGTCTTTGGCCTTGCGGCGAATGTTCCGCACTGAAATGCGGGCATCCTCTGCCTTGGCCTTGACGATCTTCACGAATTCCTTGCGGCGTTCCGTAGTGAGTTCGGGCAGCGTAGCCCGAATGGTGGTTCCGTCGTTGCCGACGTTGGCGCCCAGATTCGGAGTGTCGCGGATGGCGATCTCAATGTCGCGCAGCGCCGCTTTGTCGTAGGGACCGATCAGCATCGTGCGCGCTTCCTGGTTTTGCAGCGACGCGAGTTGTTCCAGCGGTGTCAGAGTGCCGTAGTAACTCACCAGAATTTTCGCGAACATTTGCGGGTTGGCGCGCCCGGTACGCACGGTGCCGAAGTCGTCTTTGGCGGCCTCGAGGGCCCGGTTCATGCGCGCAGTGGCATCGGAAAGAACATCCGCGATCACGGTGACTCCTTTATTGGTGGTGGAATAATTCTAGTTGGAGACGCGAGTGCCCAGATCGGCGCCCAGAATGGCCGCGGTGACGTTGCCTTCTGGTGCCATGCCGAAGACCTGCATGGGCATGTGGTTGTCCATGCACAGGCTGAACGCGGTGGAGTCGACCACTTTGAGGCCGCGCTGGAGCGCTTCTTGATAGGTGATGTGGTGGATCTTCTGGGCGTCGGGATTCGTACGGGGGTCGTCGGAATAGACGCCGTCCACGCCGTTCTTGGCCAAGAGCACAACGTCGGCGTCAATTTCGAGGGCGCGCTGCGCGGCTACGGTATCGGTCGAGAAGTACGGCAGTCCGGCTCCGGCACCGAAGATGACGACGCGGCCCTTTTCCAGGTGCCGTTCGGCGCGCCGTGGAATGTACTGCTCGGCGACCTGAGTCATCGAGATGGCGGACTGCACGCGGGTTTCCGCCCCGGCCTGCTCGAGAAAGTCCTGAAGGGCGAGGGCGTTCATGACGGTACCGAGCATTCCCATGTAGTCGGCGCGTCCGCGGTCCATGCCGCGCTGGGACAGCTCGGCGCCACGAAAGAAGTTTCCGCCGCCGACGACGATGGCCACTTCGACCTGCTGGGCGGCCTCAGCGATCTCCCTGGCCAGCGAGCTGACCACATCGGGGTTTACCCCCACGGCGCCGCCGCCGAAGGCCTCACCGGACAGTTTGAGGAGCACCCGTCGCTTCTTCACGACCGTGGTGGGATGCAGCGGGCTGGTCTGGGTCATGGGTGTGCTGGCCGTGTCAGTCATGTCGTGCGGGGCCTTTCCGAGAGGGGGTGCAATCAAACTACCAAGTGCGGGCGCGTACCCCACACGGGGCACACAAAACGGAGGCCGGATTGCTTTCGCAATCCGACCTCCGTTATTTTTTGTTAGGCGCCGACCTTGAACCGGGCGAAGCCCGACACGGTCAGTTTTGCATCGTCAAGAACCTTGGCGACGGACAACTTGTTGTCCTTGGCATAGTCCTGTTCGAGCAGTGCGACCTGCTTGAGATATGCCTTGACGCGTCCCTCAACGATCTTGGGCAGCGCCGCTTCCGGCTTGCCTTCGTTCTTCGAGATCTCGGTGACGATCTTGCGCTCGGTCTCCACCAGGTCAGCAGGGACATCGCTCGCCGCGAGGTACTCGGGGTTGGCGAACGAAATGTGCTGGGCGACGCTACGAGCGGTCTCCACGTCTGCACCGGAGAAGCCGAGAACAACGCCGACCTGCGGGGGCAGGTCTTTGCTGGTCTTGTGCAGGTAGATCGAGAACGACTCGCCGGTGACGGCGGCGACGCGGCGAAGTTCGAACTTCTCGCCGATGATTGCCGCTTCGCCGTCAATGAGCTCGGCAACGGTCTGCGTGCCGGCCGTAGCGGCCAGTCCAGCCTCGACCGTGGTCGCGCCGGCGGCGGCGATCGCGTCAAGAACCTTATCGGCCAGAACGACGAACTTGTCGCCCTTGGCGACGAAGTCGGTTTCGCAGGCAAGTTCGATCATGTACGCGGTCGTGCCGATTTCCTTGGCAGCGACGAGTCCCTCAGAGGTGGAACGGTCAGCGCGCTTGGCGTTACCTTTAGCACCCTTGAGACGCAGGATCTCGATGGCCTTGTCCATGTCGCCGTCGGCTTCAACGAGGGCGTTCTTGGTGTCGACCATTCCGGTGCCGAGGTTCTCGCGAAGAGCCTTGACGTTTTCTAGTGTGAAGTTTGCCATACCGGGTTCCCTACTTGGTTTCGTCGGCGGCAGCAGCCAGTACGGCCGCAACGTCGCTGTCAGCGACAGCGTCAGCGATGGTGGGCTCTGCAACGACGGCCTCGTCGGCGACGACGGTTGCGTCGGCGACCTTCTCGGTCTCGGCAGAGGACTGCGCGGGGGTGGTCTCGGCGTCTGACGCCTGGAGCAGTTCAGCTTCCCACGCGGCGAGGGGCTCAACTTCGGCCTCCGGCTTGGCGTGGCGCTGGATGAGGCCCTCGGCTGCGGCGTCCGCGATGATGCGGGTCAGCAGGCCAACGGAGCGAATGGCGTCGTCGTTGCCCGGGATCGGGTACTGCACGTCATCGGGGTCGCAGTTGGTGTCGAGGATAGCGATGACAGGGATGCCGAGCTTGCGCGCCTCATCAATGGCGAGGTGCTCCTTGTTGGTGTCAACAACCCACAGTGCAGACGGGGTCTTCGTGAGGTTGCGGATTCCGCCGAGGCTCTTGTGCAGCTTGACGAGCTCGCGCTTCTTGATGAGCATTTCCTTCTTCGTGAAACCGCTCTTGGCGGTGTCTTCGAAGTCGAGCTCTTCGAGTTCTTTCATGCGAGCCAGGCGCTTGGAAACGGTCTGGAAGTTGGTGAGGAGGCCACCGAGCCAGCGCTGGTTGACATAGGGCTGACCTACGCGCTGCGCCTGCTCGGAGATGGATTCCTGAGCCTGCTTCTTGGTGCCGACGAAGAGGATGGTGCCGCCGTGGGCAACCGTCTCCTTGACGAAGTCATAGGCCTTATCAACGAACCCGAGCGACTGCTGCAGGTCGATGATGTAGATGCCGGAACGCTCGGTGAAGATGAAGCGCTTCATCTTCGGGTTCCAACGGCGGGTCTGGTGCCCGAAGTGCACGCCGCTGTCAAGCAGCTGGCGGATGGTTACGACGGCCATGTGCCGACTCCTGTTCTGGTGCGGGTTCAAAAAGCCGCACCAATCGGTTTGTGCGATGATCGGACGATCATCGCTCCTGGTGCCCGGCACACGTCCGCCCTGCTCGCGAATGTTCTCGTGAGACGGGACCGATTGGACATGGCGGCCAAATGGGCACGCGTAGTCAGCGCAGAAAGCGCTGCTGGGATTAGCGTATCACTGCCGGGCGTACTACTGCGACCGACTCCTGCACAGGAACGATAACGATGCATACCGACACGGATGTGCCCGATGCCCTGGCGGGTTCGACGCCGAGCGGCAGGATAGGGGCATGCAGAACCTACGCGCACTGGCTGCATCCGCTCTCATCTTCGTGCTCGTGCTCGTGGTCGCTGGATCGGGTGCCGCGTTGGAGCGGACGGTGGGTACAGCGCCGACGGAGGCAGCTGCCTGGGTGTGGCCGGTCGCGGCGCCGCACCGAGTGACCCGGGCGTTCGAAGCGCCGGAGTCTTTATATTCGGGCGGTCATCGCGGCATCGACCTGGCTGCGCAGACGAATGACGCGGTGTTTGCGCCGCACGACGGGGTGGTGTCGTTTGCGGGTCGTGTCGTTGACCGGCCTGTGCTGTCGATCACGCAGCCGGGTGATCTGATCTCGACGGTCGAGCCCGTGATCGCCACTGTCGCGGCGGGAGACCGGGTGCGCGCCGGACAGGTGATCGGCGCAGTGGCGAGCGGCGGTCATTGCCCTGTCGGCTGTGTGCATTTGGGCGTGCGACTGCACGGGCTTTACATATCGCCCCTACTCTTTCTCGGGACCGTGCCGCGCGCGATTTTGTTACCGGCATTACCGTGATGAGGCCGTGAACCCTGCACGAAACGCGATCTTTCTCGACCGGGTCAAGCGCGGGGGTGGGCGAGCCCGTAGCTGGTTTTCAGGCGTTCCGCCGACACATGGGTATAGATCTGGGTGGTACCGAGACTGACATGCCCGAGAAGTTCCTGCACGGCGCGCAGGTCGGCTCCCCCGTCGAGCAAATGGGTGGCCGCGGTGTGGCGCAGGGCGTGCGGTCCGGCCGGACCTGTGCCGGGGATCGCGGCGAGCAACGCGGCTACGAGGCGGTAGACGCCGCGCACGCCAAGGCGCCGACCCCGGCGGCCGAGGAACAGCGCCGTGGTGTCGTTCGACGCGTTGGTGACTGGCGCTGCGAGGGCGGGCGCTGCGAGGTTGGGCACTGCGAGGTTGGGCACTGCGAGGTTGGGCACTGCGAAGTTCGATCGAGCTGCCGGCGCTGGCCCGGTTTTCACGGCGTCTGGCGAGACAGCGGCGCCTAGGTTCCGCCCCTGACGCAGGTAGTCGACGAGGGCGCGCTTGGCCGGAACGCCGAACGGAACCACGCGTTCCTTCGCACCCTTACCGGTGACCCGCACGGTCAACCGTTCCAGGTCTACGTCGGCGAGATCAAGGCCGACGAGCTCGGAGACTCGCAGCGCCGCGGCGTAGAGCATCTCGACGATGGCGAGATCACGCAGCGCGAGTGCCTCTCCCCCGGCGGCGCGGGCCGCCAGCAGTTCGAGCAGTTCGCTCATCTGGGTCTGGGCGATCACGCGCGGCAACGTTCGCCCCGGTTTCGGCGAGCGCAAGCGGGCCGCCGGGTCCGTGACGAAATCGTCGCTGCGCGCGAGCCACGCAGTGAAGCTGCGCGCCGCCGCCGACCGGCGGGCCAGCGTGGCCCGGGCCAGGCCAGCCTGGGTTGCGACCCAGAGCCATTCCCGCAGGAGTTCGAGGCTCAACTCAGCCGATGCCGTCACCCCCCGGTCGCCAGCAAAGCCGGCCAGTTGGTTCAGGTCGGTGCGATAGGCACGCACCGTGTGTGCGGAATAGCCACGCTCGGCGCTGAGGTAACGCAGAAATTCGTCGATGTCGTCGCTCACATGCATGGGTTCAGTTGCTCTCGCTCATGGTGTCGCAGTTCTTGCTCATGGTGTCGCAGTTCTTGCTCATGGTGTCGCAGTTCTTGCTCATGTTTCGCGCCGCCGTTGTCATGACTGCCGCGAAAAGGCGAGCCTGCGGTCTTCGGGTGAGAGGGCAGCCAGTTCACCGACATAGTCGGCGAAAAACTGCGTGACAGCGGTGTAATCGCCGATCGGCAGCTGAGAATGCGTGATCTGGTCGGCATAGACGTGCACAAGGTTTAGTGTCTGACCACCGTTCACCCCGGTCATTTCACGGTCGGGGGCACTCAAATCCATCGTGTAACAGGTAGCCGCCGCGACCGACACGGGGATGCCGGCGAATACGCCCTGGGTGGAATAGTGCAGGTGCCCGGCGAGAATTGCCCGCACATCACTGCCGGCCAGAACGGCAGCCAGTCGCGGCTGGTCCTGCAGCTCGAGCACGCTCATCAGCGGCAGCGGTGTGGGAATCGGTGGGTGGTGCAGTGCCAGGATCGACCCGCGCCGCGCGGGCGTGCTCAGAACCTGGCGCAGCCACTCCAGCTGGGCATCGGCCACCTCACCGTGGTGATAGCCGGGAACACTCGTGTCGAGCGCAATGATTCGCAGGCCGTCGAGGTCGTGCAGCTGGTCGACGGGGTTCTGGTCGACAGGGTTCTGGTCGACGCTCTGTTGATCGTCGGGTGCCTCGCCGAGGAGTTCGGAACGAAACGATTTGCGCTGGTCGTGGTTGCCCATCACCCAGATTATGGCGGCATCCCACTGGGCGGCGGCGGCCTCCACGATGCCGCGAATGCGGCGGTAGGCATCCGCTTCGCCCCGATCGGCCACATCGCCGGTGAGAATGAGGGCATCGGGCCGGATCCCTGAGCGGTGCAGCTGCTCGAGGGCGCGGTGCACGGTCTGGTCGGTCTCGACCGCACCATAGAGCGCCGCGCCATCCGCTAGAAAATGGGTGTCACTCAAGTGCACCAAAATCTGCTCGGCGGGCGCGTACTGGCCCAGCTGCACGACTGCCATGGATCACCTCTCGTCGGGTCTTCAGACTACGGGCACCCACCGACACCGTGCCGTCGTTGGAATTGGCGATACCCACCTTGCTGCCGTCCGGCGTGATGGCGAGACTCGACGGGGTACGCCCGAGTGGTATGCGACTGAGTACTCGGTTGGTAACCGTACTGACCGTCGCAATGGTGTTGTTCTCGGTATTGCTCAGATAGACCTTCTTTCGGTCAGCACTGGGGGTGAGTTCACCGACCGGGGCACCGGTGAAGATCGGTTCGGCGAGGGAACGGGTCGCGATCGTGGCTACCGTGATGTCGAACAGTGTGGGTGAACCACCGATGTACAGGGACTTGCCGTCGGGAGTGGCTACCAGATCACCGCAAGCGCCAACAGTGAAAGAGTAGGCGACCGTGTTGGAGGCGATGTTCAGCGCATAGATCTTTTTATCGCTGCAGGTGCTGTGGATGCCGCGGATGCCGCGACACCGGATACCGGATACCGACACACCATTCGCCGCCCAGCGGTAAGACAGCACCACCGGCACCGGTTTTCAGGTACCCGACACTGCCGTCAGTCGCCGGCCCGCCTGTGGCACGCCGGTGGTCGTCGGAACCGGGGTTGCGGTGAATGTGCTCGCGGTGGGCTGAATCGCATTTCGTTCCGTCACTGCAGGCTGACTCACATTCGCAGCGCTCAGAGCCCTCGCCGCGAGCGCCGCTGGAGCTCCAGTCAAGTACGACCGCTCCGACGGTGAGAACGGTGAGTGCGGGGCCGAGGCTTCTGCGGTGGCCGGTTACTGGTGCGCTCATGACATCCACTTCTCTGGAAATTCAAACAATTGAGGGGGGAGGGCACTTGTCGATACTGCGGGTCACCGTAGCCCTGCCACTCACCAGCGACAAAGGCAGACCGGCGGGCTATCATGGCGCCATGTCTGCCCAGCCGGACGCCTACACCGAGGCTCTTCACCGTGCACTGCTGCACGCCCATGCTTGGCTTGCGTCACTACCCTCTCGCCCAATCGGCCCTCGTGTCGACGCCGATACCCTCGCCGCCCTCTCGGCCGGCCCGTTACCCCCGTCGTCGTGCGCTGCGGCCGACGTGATCGATGAACTCGCCGCCTTCGCCGAACCGGGACTAATGGCGATGCCCTCCGGCCGGTTCTTCGGGTGGGTCATTGGGGGAACTCTGCCCGCCGCCCTCGCCGCCGACTGGCTGGTGACCGCGTGGGACCAGAACGCCGGAATGCGCTTCGCCACTCCCGCGGCCGCCGTGCTCGAGGAGATTGCCGCCGGCTGGCTTCTCGATCTGCTGGGGCTGCCGCCGGGAGCGGATGTCGGATTCACCACCGGCGCGACGATGGCCAATTTTGTCGGCCTCGCCGCGGGACGGCAGTGGGTTCTGGACCGGGCCGGATGGGACCTGGACCGGGACGGCCTGGCCGGGTCGCCGCGCGTGCGGGTTTTCGTGGGGGCGGAGCGTCACGACGTCATCGATCTCGTATTGCGCTACCTCGGCCTCGGCGCACCCATCGTCGTCGACGTCGACCAGCAAGGACGATTGCGGCCAGCCTCTCTGGCCGAATCACTGTGCGCCGGTTCCGGCCCGGCCATCGTCTGCCTGCAGGCTGGCAATCTGCATTCCGGAGCATCGGACCCGATGGGTATGGCGATCGACGTGGCGCACCGGCATGGAGCCTGGGTGCATGTCGATGGAGCGTTCGGCCTCTGGGCGGCAGCCAGCCCGCGCTTCCGTGACCAGGTGACCGGCCTGGACAGCGCTGATTTCTGGGCGACGGACGCCCATAAGACACTCAATGTGCCCTACGACTGCGGTGTGTCGATCGTGTCCCGGCCCGAGGTCGTGCGCAAGGTATTCGGCGTGCACACGAGCTATCTGATGGCGGCCGACGGTACTCCCGGCAACCTGGGTCCCGGTGACCCATTCGAGAAGGTGCCCGAGCTGTCTCGCCGGGCCAGGGGGGTTCCGGTCTGGGCGGCGCTCCGATCGCTCGGCCGTGTCGGCACGATCGCGCTGGTGGACGGTCTCGCAGCGAATGCGCGGAACCTCGCCGACGGCCTGCGTTTATTGCCGGGGGTTGAAGTGCTCAACGAGGTGGTGTTCACCCAGGTGTGCGTGAGTTTCGGCAGCGATGAACGCACCCGGCGGGTGACACAGCAGCTCATCACCGACGGTTCAGCCTGGATGTCGGGGTCGCGCTGGCACGACCGGGATATTCTGCGCATCTCGGTGAGCAACTGGTCGACGGATGCCGCCGATGTCGCGCTCTCCCTCGCCGCGGTGGCGCGGGCCTGCGCTGTCGTTGATGCTGGCAATCTCGAAGTCGAAGATGTACGCCGTGCGGCCACACCCCGGCACCCTGACCGCGTGACCCACGATCGAGACTGACCCCACCCCGTGATTTACAGCCGGCGCACCCACCCGGCCTCCCGCTCCTGGGCTGCCCCATCGAGATCGAGGCCGCCGAGGGCGCCGCGCACGGCCGACGTCGAGAGCCCGGCACGGCGTGACAAATCAGCAACCGTGCGGGGCGAGCGACCGCTCAGGGCGTCGAACACGCGCACCTGATCGCTCGTGCGGGGTATCGGGCCCGGGCCAGCATCAGTGTCGGAAAAATCCAGGGGCACCTGGATCGACCGCTCACCAACCAGCTCGGCCATCTCGGTCGGGTTGGTTACGCACACCGCGGCGAATTCGCGAATGAGGCGATGGCAGCCAGCCGAGGTGGGGCTCGTGATCGGCCCGGGCACGGCGCCGAGCGGCCGACCCAGCGCCGACGCATGCCCGGCTGTGTTGAGCGAGCCCGACCGCCAGCCGGCTTCCAACACGATCGTTGCTGCACTCGCCGCGGCGATCAATCTGTTTCTTTGCAGGAAACTCTAATAGATGCATCTACGGAGGGCGTGTAAACGGGCAGACTGTTGACCGAATCACCGCTAAGCACGACTCGCTCGCGAACAGCGCCTATGCGGGCGCCCTAAATCGGTCTTCTCCGGAAGAGGTGGGCGACTATCTCGGGAGACGCCGCCAAGACCTTGATGTTGAGCCCGTGTTCGGTGAGGGCGCCCGGCGACCCCCCGGCGAGCGAGATCGCGTGCAATGGTGCGCCTGAGTCGATGACCTTGGCCATTCCGGCGGCCATCGCCTTATTGAAGTAGCCGCACTGTTCGTCGGCCTCCGCCGCGTACACGGCGACTGCGTTCTTGTCATACTCGTTCCCAGGTTCCCGCAGTAGGCGGACGGGGGCCCCAGGCTGGAATGCACCTCGCCGAACGGCCGCCTCGTGATAGTTGACGCCGCGGACCTTCACCGTCCAGATGCCCATACGGCGAAGACGCCTGTTTCCCACGTTGACGAGAAGACCTGTCGTGGCCTCGGTTAGCCACAGCTCGTCGCTGTGCCGTTGGAGATACAGATTGGGCATTCCTTGATCGTCAGGCACCAGCAGTTCATCCCACTTGTCGCTGTGGAGATAGATCGACGGGTCTATCGACGCTTTTTCAGGGGTCGCTCGCGCCGAGCGCTGCGGAGGCAGGTGGGCGAGGTTCTTTCTGACGTACCCAGCGCCCCCGCCGTTACTAGGCGCAGACCTTTTCGGAGGCGCGCTCGGCTGAGTAGGAGGTCGGGGCTTCGTGCCCTTGGGCGTACCCGTAAATAAGAAGTAGAGGAAGACTACCAAGAAGACGACCAACAGCACGAAAAATACTTCCATCAATTTACCCCCCGGTTGTGCAGGCTTTCAGCGTACGGGCCTCTCTTGGTCAGCAATAGACCGTGTTCGGGCGGAGTAGGCCATGCCTATGGGCATCCTGGCGCGCTCGCCGAGGTAATGCGCTGAAATGCCTCAGTCTCGCGCTAACAGTCTGGCGCTATGCCTTGTCGGCATTCTGCGAGGGGCACCCTAGGAGTCCCTCCCCACCCTTGTCAGCCCGCCGGGCCGAGGCCAGCGCGGGAGGAGCCTGTTAGGCAGCGGCGGGTGCGCGGTTTGCCGGACTGTTCAGCGTCTGCCCGACGGTGGATGGATGCCACTTGCCACCTGCCACCGTCGCTACGCCCTCGACGGTAAGAGTGTTGGCGATGGCTTGCAGGCTCAGCCCCTCAACGCGGAGGGCGAGGATGCGGGCGACAGTGGCCGCCGGAAGCGCCGAACGCCGCCCCTCGTCCTTGCCCCACACAACGCCCCGGTCTCGGCGTGCCTCGTGCTGGCGCTTGACGCGCTGCGAGATCATGCCGGATTCATATTGCGCGAACGCGGCGACCATCGTAAAGAACATCATGCCCGCGTGGGTGTCCGTATCGGCGTCGGTTGAGGTGACCACAAGCCGCCAACCTTGCTTTTTCGACTCGGCGGCGATTTCAAGCAGGTGCTGAGTGCTGCGGGCGAGCCGGTCGATGTCGACGGCGTATAGGGCGCTCGCGGCGCCCGATTTGAGTCGCGCCATAGCCGCGGCGAGCGCCGGGCGCGCAGTATTGCGGCCTGAGCCCGTCTCGCTAATGACCTCGACGGCGTAACCGGCCTTCTCGGCGGCGGCGCGCAGGATTGCGGGCTGCGAGTCCACGCTGTGACCCGTCTTGGCCTGTCGACCAGTGGAAACGCGCACGTAGAGGAGCGCGAGCGGCTGAGCGATGGGGGTTTTTGGCATGTCCCAACCGTAAGGCATCTATATTTGTCTGCAAACATGTATGGGACAGCGCTCGCAGGGCAAGATAGGAAATCGGAGTGGCCAGGTGTGGCGAAGCTGCTCAGGATTGCCCGAAATTAGTTACCGGTGACGAAGTGACGAAACTAAGGCATATTTACAGTTCTTTTTAAAGAGAGAGAAAAGCTATAAAGGTAATGGGGAATGGGGTAACTTCCGTCACTTCGTCACCTTTTCGATCCCAGCAGCCACTCCGGCGCACAGAAAAGGCCCCCGCCTCGCCTTTTCGGCGTGCGAGAGCCCCCTCGGTTGTTGCGACGGCGCTCGCCGAACGCACGGACGTCTTCGTGCTATCAGGAAGTGACCGCCGACGGTTTTAGCTGGTCGCCTCGTGGTGGCTGCCAAGAGACCAGCCAGAGACGTCGGCCAGGCTGCCGCGCCAATACCCTGAATTGAACTGGACGCCGGGGGCGTACACCCGAGCGTCTTTCAGATGAATGAAGCGCCGGGTCAGTCCAAGGAGTTCAGCGCTTCGACGACTTTCCGAGAACTCGTGAAGCCTTTCCGCTTCATTGCCCAAGACGTTTTCGAGACCCTGGGCCATAGGCTCAGCGTCGTTGTTCCTGAAGATATCGACGGTGCCTTTCCGCCAATTCTGCTCGCCGATGAGAGTGCCACTGACGAAAGAACCATTGAGACTCAGGGCGATACCGATGACGCCGCCCCCTTCATCATTAGAACCGACGACGAAGTCCATGAGACTGTCAAGCGCCGAATCTTTCGGGCGCACGTCCGACGCGGTCAAGCCATCCGGATCGTTACTTACCTGCCCCCAAGGCTTTTTCTCCGAAATCGCGTCGCTGTTATCGACGGTTATGGTCTCTTCACTCATGTCATCCCCTTGTTTGCTAGTGACCTCGAACGATACACGCGACGTCAGGCGTTTCGGTCAGTTGTGCCCCATATGCGGAGAGAGCGTAGCGAGCATCGAGCGGGGACAGGAACCCACAGGAGGCCCTGTGCGGCCATTGAGCAGCCTAAGGGCCGAAATGCGCACGTATGCGGCTGGAGCACCTAAGGCGCCCTAATCCTTATCAGGGGCCGTAGAGACCCCAATGGGGCCATCTCGGCGTCAATCGCCCGACTCGGCGTGCGGATTCAGCATGTCGGCGACTCTGTGCCAGACCTGGACACGCTCACGTCCGCGCCCCTTGAACAGTGAAATCTCAAGTAGCGCACGAGCCGTGGAGCGCTGCCGGTCGAGATCGAGCGCCTCGAAACGGGCTGTGACTGTGTCGAGCATGGGACCGAAAAACTCACCGAAAGACACCTCGCGGGCGTCGTCGCCGAGCACTTCGCGGGCGACCTCGGCGAGCGATGACGACGCTGAACGGTCGTTGCGCGCTCGTTCGAGCCTGGACTCAATATCTAGCCGTTCGTCACGTAGCTGCATTAGCTTCGCGCGAGCAACAGGCGCCGACAATAGTCCCTCATCGCGGTCGTCGCTTGCGGACCGCGCGATCTCGTCATTCCTGTGCAGGGCGGCTATCAAGGGGGCTACAGCGCCGGATCGGGCATCGGCGAATAGGTCGCGGCCGGTAGACAGGAACGCGAGCGCCACCTCGCGACGAATGCGTGCGTCGAGCAGGTGCCGCTTGATATAGACGTGCGCCGTGTTCTCCCGGCACATGTAGCCCCCGGAACGGTTTACCAGGGCCGCGCCACACCCCTGAACGCCACACGTCGCCATAGAGGAGCCGAGGTAGCGCGGCGTGGGGCCGGGCGTGGTTCGCCGCGCATCGTCGGCGAGGATCGCCCGGACCTCCTCGGCGAGCGCCGCCGCGACAATCGGCGTCAGCGTCGCCGAGGGCAGCGACTCGCCGAGGTGGCGAACCTGCCCGCCATAGCTTGGATTTTTGAGGATATAGCGGACGCGGCCCGGCCCCCATTGCTTGCCCGGCGCCGGGTCGACACCTTCGGCCTTCAGTGCCTGAGACATGGAACGGAGTGTGCCGCCGGACGCGACGTGCTCGAACATGCGCCGGACGTGCGTGGCCTCCGACTCGCGGGGCGTGAGCCCGTCTGACTCGTAGCCGTAGCGGCGCCGTCCGGGCGCAGGCTTCCCCATCTTCAGGCGTTGCTCGTTGGCCCGTTTCTGCCGGGCACCCTTGCGTTCGATCTCGGCGCGCGCCACCGACGCCTTGATGCGGGCGAACAAGCGCCCGTCATCCGTTGCGAGGTCCGCCTCGCCGTTCGCCGTAACGAGAATCAGGCCGCGTCCCTCGGCGGCTTCGATCCAGTCCTCTAGCTGGCGCGGCTGGCGCGTCAGGCGGTCGAGGTCCCAGCAGACCAATGCGTCGAACTCTCCCGCTTCGAACGCCGCGCTCATGCTCTCGTAAGCCGGGCGGCGGGTCGTGCGCTTAGAAGCACTCACGGCATTATCAACGTATGGTTCGCCGACCAGAGACCAGCCGCGCTCTGTGACGATGCGTAGGCAGTCCTCGCGCTGGCGCTCGACGGCGAGACCGGTGGCAAGGTCATCGCGACTAATGCGCAGATAGACGGCGGCGCGAGTGCGTGTAAACATATACCTATTGTAAGTTGCGTTGCAGAAAGCGCCATTTCGTGGGGGCCGCGCCGCAGGGCAGCTCGGAGAGAACGGCCCCGGCAGCCACGATGCGGGTGAGCAGGGAGTCGTGGCCACTCGGGTAGAACCGGTCGACTCCCCCGGCAAGAAAGGCCACGGTAATGCCGTCACTGGCCAGTGCCGCGCGGTGGGCCATTCCGTCGATGCCGTAGGCGGCCCCGGACACCACGGCGAAACCACGGTCGACGAGCCCGGCCGAGGCCTCCATGGCGATGTGCTCGCCATAGCCGGTGGCTGCCCGGGCCCCGACCAGAGCGATCGAGTTGGGCAGCGCGGCCAGCGCGCCGGGCACCCCGCGCCACCACAGCGCCAGTGGCGCATGCTGCTCCAGGTCATCGATCGCCGCGGGCCAGAGGGTGTCCGTGGCCAGCAGTAGCCGGGCGTCGATACGGGCCGCCTGCTGCAGCGAACGGATGACATCCCCCGAGTTGAGCCGCGGCCGCCAGCGTTGGAGCCCGGCGTCGAGGGCCTGTTCCAGCTCGGCGCTCGTGTCGGCATCCACTTCGGAGGTATCGGAGCTGGGACTGGTGGCGAAGACGACATCAGGCGCGCCCGGCTCATCGGCCAGCACGTCGCGCACGAGCGCACCGATGCGCACGGGGCTCCAGGCCTCGAGGATGGCTGTCAAGGCCACACTCGCGCCGAGGCTGGCCACGAGCAGGCCGGCCGTGCCATCACCAGGTTCGGCGATGCCCGACCAGGCAGCGCGGGCGAATACCTCGCCGGGCGTTGCTGCGGTGTCGACCGAAATGCCACCGCGCACGCCTGCGGTGAGCTCGCTTACCCGGATCTCGTCGAGGCCGAACAGCGTCATGATGTCATTCCTTTGCGTAGGTAGAGGGCGTGGCCAATTTGGTCGGGGCCGGGAATGGTGAGGCCGTCGTAGTCGGCCAGGGTCCAGGCGACGCGCAGAACCCGGTCGTAGCCGCGCATGGTGATTCCGCCGCGTTCGAGCGCCCGGTCGAGGCCCGCGGTGGTGCTCGCAGCCAGTCGAGTCGATGCGCCGCGCAGCCACGGGCCCGGAACCTGGGAGTTCAGGGTCCAGGGGGTGCTGCCGAGCCGTTCGGCCGCCGCCGCACGGGCGGCGACCACACGCTTTCGGGCGGTGACGCTCGTCATCCGCTGCGTACCGGTGGCGACGCGCAGCTGTGCGGCGGTGATGCGCTTGACATTGAGCTGAATGTCGATGCGGTCCAGCAGTGGCCCGGAGATGCGAGCAAGGTAACGGCGGCGTGTGTTGGGCGGGCACGTGCAACTGAGGTCTCCCGCGCCGTACTGCCCGCAGGGGCAGGGGTTTGCTGCCATCACCAGTTGAAACCGGGCCGGAAAATGCGCGACGGCGTTGGCGCGGTGAATGCTGATCCAGCCGGATTCGAGGGGCTGGCGCAGGGCGTCGAGCACCGGGGAAGCGAATTCGGGGGCCTCGTCGAGAAAGAGAACGCCGTGCGAGGCCTGCGACGCGGCACCTGGCCGAATCTGTCCATTGCCACCGCCGACCATGGCCGCAGCGGTCGCCGTGTGATGTGGCGCCTCCCACGGCGGTCGGGTGATCAGGGCTCCGCCCAATCCGAGGCCGCTGAGCGAGCGGAGGGAACTGACCTCGAGGGAGCTCGCTGGGTCGAGGTCGGGTAGCAGGCCGGGTAGCCGGGCCGCGAGCATGGTTTTTCCGGCTCCGGGCGGGCCGAGCAGAAACACGTGGTGCCCGCCCGCAGCGGCTATCTGCAGGGCCAGAATGGCGTCGTCGTTGCCGATCACGTCTGCCAGATCGGGTTCGGCGGCCAGGCTGGCCGGCACGGTCGCTGCCAGGATGGGCTCAACCGGTATGGGCGGCAATGTGGCGCCGTGGAAGATCGCCGCGTCACGCAATGATGCGACACCGATGACGTGAATATTGGGCACGAGTCGTGCTTCAGCCTCGTTGCCGATCGGCACCATCACCGTTGTGTGACCGAGGCGAGCCGCGGTCATCACACCCGGAAGAATGCCCAGCGTCGGCCGGAGCCTACCGTCGAGGGCGAGCTCGCCGAAGTGCACGACCTGACCGACCGATTTTGCGGAAACGGTGCTGTCGGCGGCGAGGCAAGCCAGGGCAATCGCGAGGTCGAAGCCGGCGCCATGCTTGGGCAACGCGGCAGGCGACAGATTGATGGTGAGGCGGTGAACGGTGAGCGGGCATCCGCTGTTGGTGGCCGCAGCACGCACCCGCTGGGTAGCCTGTGCGAGTGCCGCATCGGGCAGGCCGATCAAGATCATGCCGGGCAGTTGCGCCGAGATGTCGGCCTCGACCTCGATGAGCGCCCCGGTCAGTCCAAGCAGCGCTACGGCGTGGGTGCGGGCGATGCCCATCAGAACACGCCCTCGAGGTGTTCGATGACCGGTTCGCGGCCGACCGGGGCGATCACCGCGATGACGTCGAGCCGGATCTGGCGCGGCCAGCGCTCGGCCTGTACGCACCAAGCGGCGGCAAGGCGGCGCATCCGGGCCAGTTTTTTGACAGTGATGGCCTCAAACGGATGTCCGAAGCTCACGCTGCTGCGCGTCTTCACCTCGACGAACACAACGGCAGCGCCCTGTTGCACGACGAGGTCGATCTCCCCCTCTGAGCAGCGCCAATTGCGGGTCAGGATCGTGTAGCCGGCGCCCTGCAGAAAGCGTGCGGCCTGATCTTCGCCGAGTTTGCCGAGTTCGTCTTTGCGCGCCACGAGTGCCTCCGAGAACCAGAGTGGCCGGTCGGCCACGCCCCGGCCGGACCGTCGCCGCATTGGTGGACAAGGGCGCGCCCCCGGCGGCTGTGGAGGACGCTGTAAGGAACTCTGCGGAGGACGCTACTCGGCGTGCATGACGAACAGGCGACGCACGACCTCGCCGGCCACGAGGGCGTCGAGGCTCTCATTGAGGTCGCTGAGCGGTCGGGTGTCGGTGTGCAGCAGCTCGACGGGCAGCCGGCCGTCGCGCCACAGCTGCAGGTAGGCCGGAATATCGCGGCTTGGAACCGAGTCACCCATGTAGGAGCCGAGCAGCCGCCGGCCCATCCCAGCGAACTGCAGCGCTGGCGTGGTGAGGGTCTGTTCGGGGTGTGGCAGACCGACCGAGACGAGGGCGCCGCCCCGGGTGAGCAGGGCGAGGCTTGCCTCCATCACCCGGGCGCTGCCGACCGCTTCGATGGCGAGGTCGACGCCGTCGCCCGCGTGTTGGCGCACGAGCTCGGCCGCCTGGTCGGGCGACCCGGCGTGGTGGGCACCGCAGCGGAGGGCCAGCGCCCGTTTATCGGGCAGCGGATCGATCGCAATGACGGTGGTGCCAGCCATCTGGGCGGCGGCCATGACGGCCATCAGGCCAACCGCGCCGAGTCCGAACACGATCACCGACTGGCCGGGAGCGAGGGCGCCGGTGTTGAGCACGGCGCCGATACCGGTAAGGGCCGCGCAGCCGAACATGGCGGCGATGTCGAAGGGAACATCCGAGTCGATGGCGACGACGGATTCGCGGGCCACGACGGCGTACTGGGAGAAAGCGGAGACGCCGAGGTGGTGGTTGATCCGCTCCCCGTCGCCGCTCGCCAGCACGGCCGAGCCGTGCAGCAGGTCGCCGCTTCCGTTGGCCTCGGCGCCGCGGTGACAGAGTGCGGGACGTCCAGCCAGACAGGCTCGGCAGTTGCCGCAGCTCGGCACGAAGACGAGCACGACCCGGTCGCCGACGGCCAGATCATCGACGCCGTCACCGAGGGCGCTCACTGTGCCGGCAGCCTCGTGTCCGAGCGCCATCGGCAGGGGCCGAACGCGTGAGCCGTCAACGACCGAGAGGTCGGAGTGGCAAAGACTGGCCCGCTCGATGCGCACCAGCACCTCACCGGCGCGCGGAGCAGGCACCGGAATCTGCTCGAGCGTGAGCGGGCGGCTGTCGGCGTAGGGGCGCGTAGAACCGGATTCGCGAAGGATCGCGCTGAGCATCGTTGCTGGAATCATTCTTCCAACCTAACGCCCACCAAGGCATACGCTGGGCGTATGACTATGCGCGACCGGGTGACCGACTTCGGCATGCGAACGATGAACGGTGTGCACCGCATGGTGCTGGGCCTGTCGGGCGGACGCCTCGGCTGGACCATCGGCACCATGCAGACGGTCGAACTGCACACGACCGGCCGAAGTAGCGGGCAGCGTCGGTCGACGCTGCTGACGGCGCCCGTGCACGAGGACGGAAAGTACGTGCTCGTCGCGTCGAAGGGCGGTGACCACCGGCATCCGTTCTGGTACCTCAACCTCGTCGCCGAGCCCGCCGTGGACCTGACCATTCGGGGCGTGACGCGCCCGTTTCGGGCGCGCACCGCGTCATCCGCTGAGAAAGCCGAGCTGTGGCCGCGCATCGTGGCGGCCTACCCCGGTTACGGTGCCTACCAAGGAAAAACCGACCGTGATATCCCCGTGGTCATCTGCGAACCGCGCGTTTAATCGCGGACGGGGCCCGGGCCCGGAACGCGGGCCCAGTTTATAGACTGGGCCCGTGGACGGGGCCCCGTCCAGATCACACCGGTTCGGCGACCGGCTCGAGGGTTTCGGCGGCGAGGATGGCTGGGAAGGCGGGCGCGTGCACGCCGGACATCTCTTCGAGCACTCGGATGACCTGGCAGCTGTAGCCGTATTCGTTGTCGTACCAGACGTAGAGCACGGCCTTCTGGTCGGTGACGATGGTGGCCAGCCCGTCGACGATCCCGGCGCGACGCGAGCCGAGGAAGTCGCTCGAGACCACTTCGGGCGAGTCGATGTAGTCGATCTGGCGGTGCAGCGAGGAGTGCAGCGACATGGTGCGGAGGTACGAGTTGAGCTCGTCCTTATCCGTCGCGAGGGTGAGGTTGAGGTTGAGGATGGCCATCGACACGTCGGGGGTGGGTACGCGGATAGCGTTGCCGGTGAGTTTACCGGCGAGTTCGGGCAGGGCCTTGGCAACGGCCTTGGCCGCTCCGGTCTCGGTGATGACCATATTGAGCGCGGCGGAGCGGCCGCGGCGATCGCCGGAGTGGAAATTATCGATGAGGTTCTGATCGTTGGTGAACGAGTGCACCGTTTCGACGTGACCGTCGATGATGCCGTAGCGGTCGTTGATGGCTTTGAGCACCGGGGTGATCGCGTTCGTGGTGCAGGACGCTGCGGTGATAATTCGGTCGCTGGCCAGAATGTCTGTGTGGTTGATGCCGTGCACGATGTTCTTCAGCGCGCCCTTGCCCGGCGCGGTCAAGAGAACCCGGGCAATGCCGGGGCACGTGAGGTGCTGCGACAGGCCTTCTTCGTCGCGCCATTTGCCCGTGTTGTCGACAACGATGGCGTCGTGGATGCCGTAACGCGTGTAATCGACACTGGCCGGGTCAGCGGAGTAGATCACCTGGATGAGCGTGCCATTGGCGAGGATGGTGTCATTCTCCTCATCGATGGTGATCGTGCCCTCGAACGGGCCGTGCACCGAGTCGCGGCGCAGCAGACTGGCACGTTTCACCAGGTCGTTGGCGGAACCACGGCGCACGACGATCGCACGCAGGCGCAGTCCCTGGCCGCCGCCGCCATGTTCGATCAGGATGCGGGCCAGCAGCCGGCCGATGCGACCGAAGCCGTAGAGCACGACGTCGGTACTGGTGCGATCGTCGAGTCCGTGCTGGCCGACAACGTCGGCGAGTTCACCGCGCAGGTATTCCTCCAGGGTGACGCGCCCATTTTGGTGCCGAAAGCCGAGGGCGAGCCGGGCGAGGTCGATCGACGCTGCTCCGAGGTTGAGGCCGTCGATAGTCTGCAGAATCGGCAGGGTCTCTTCGAGCGGAAGCTCGACATCCGCTATATGGCGGGCGAACCGGTGTGCTTTGAGCAGGCCCACGACCGACTTGTTGACCAGGCCGCGACCGTAGACGCTCGTCACGACGGTGTGGTCCCGGTAGAGGCGCCCGATCAGGGGGATCATCGCCTCAGCGAGAGCCTCGCGATTACTCCACGTTGCACGGGCACGATCAGCGTCCTGGATCACAGGGTTGCCTTCCTAAACCATCGTTGGTTAGTTAGTCCGGCCACCCGAGGCCCCGGAGTCATTGCTTATTCGTCGAGTGCAAGTTCCTTGGGAAGTTCAAAGTCTTTCGACGCGAGTTCTTCCACGTTGACGTCTTTGAAAGTCAGCACACGCACCGATTTCACGAATCGGTCCGAGCGGTAGACGTCCCAGACCCAGACATCCTTCATGGTCAGTTCGAAGTAGAAATCGTGTTCCGTGTCCCGGCGAACCAAGTCGACCTCGTTGGCGAGATAGAAGCGGCGTTCGGTTTCGACGACGTACTGGAATTGGCCAACCACGTCGCGATATTCCCGGTACAGGGCCAACTCGACCTCGCGGTCGTAGTCCTCGATTTCGTCTTCTTCCATGGTGACCTCATCTTACGCTGAGATTTTGAGCCACGATTTGCGGTGTAAGGGGCTCGGCCCGAGCATCTCGATCGCGCTCATGTGCGCGGCGCTGCCATAACCTTTGTTCGAGGCCCAGCCGTACCCGGGCGCGTCGTCATGCGCGGCGATCATGAGGCGGTCGCGGTGCACCTTGGCGATAACGGATGCCGCCGCCACCGACCCGCAGTCCCGGTCGGCTTTGATCCGCGTCACGACGCTCAACGGGGTGGCCAGCGCCTTGTTCAGCCAGTCATCGCTGCCGTCGAGCAAGACGATACTGCCGGCCACATCGACACCCTGCGCATATAGCTCGGCCAACGCACGCTTACCGGCCAGCCCGAGGCAAGCGATGATTCCCAACTCATCGACCTCGGCCGCCGAGGCGAGCCCCACGGCCGAGTATGTCGCCCAGGCAACGGCGAGCGGTGCGAGCAGTTCCCGGCGCGGTTCACTGAGCATCTTCGAGTCGCGAAGTCCCGCGGGCATGGTCAAAACGGATGCGTTCACCGCGGCGAATCCGACAGCCACCGGTCCGGCGAGGGCGCCGCGACCCACTTCGTCACAGCCGATCACAAAGTGTGCGCCGGTGCGCAGCAGGTCGAACTCCACCTCGAGGGTGGGGTCGGACACTGCCACTACTCGGAGCCTTTGTCGGCTTGCTCCACGTCGCGGAACACGTCGGGGTAGTCGTCGAGCCACGCCCAGTGCGCCAACGGCCAGCTCACGACGAGCGCGCGACCGACGACGTTGTCGACCGGGACGTACCCCTTACCGACCGTGTCACCGTTGTAGCGGGAGTCTTTGGAGTTGTAACGGTTGTCGCCCATCATCCAGAGTGAGCCGCCCGGGATCGTGACATCGAAGTCATCCTTGGAGACCTTGGTTTCACCGGCCGGCAACAGCACATAGGCGGATTCGTCCAGCGGAACATCGTTGATGCTCATCTGGCCGAGGGCGTTGCAGCAGACGACGTGGTCGCCGGGTAGTCCGATCACCCGTTTGATCAGGTGGTCGTTGCTGTCGGGCGCGGACAGGCCCACGACAGACAGGAGCCAGTCAGCGCCGGCGACGATCGGATTTTGCACGATCTCCGCCTGCGGGAGCAGCCATCCGCCCGGGTCTTTGAACACGATGACGTCGCCGTGGGAGATCGGGATCAACTCGGGTTCGAGCTGATTCACGATGATGCGATCGTCGACCTGCAGCGTGTTCATCATCGACCCGGAGGGGATGTAGAACGACCGGATCAGAAATGTCTTGATCAAAAACGAGATGAGCAATGCCACCACGAAAATGATGAGGAGGTCGCGGATGAACAGCAAGACGCTGCGCTTTTTGCTGGGCGCCGTCGTGCTTCGAGATTTCTTCGACCCTGATACCCGACGATCGGACCTGGAGGCGAGCACTTCATCTGTCATTTAACCGCCTGAGCTCCCCATCAGTTTAGGTGATGGGGAGCTCAGAAGAATCCGCGTGGATCGTGGGGAAGCGCGAAAGTTAGCGCTTTTCCTTGATCTTGGCCTTCTTGCCACGCAGGTCGCGCAGGTAGTACAGCTTGGCGCGACGGACATCGCCGCGGGTCACGATCTCGATGTGGTCGATGACCGGGGAGTGTACCGGGAAGGTACGCTCGACACCGATCTGAAAGCTGACCTTGCGAACGCAGAACGTTTCGCGCACGCCTTCGCCGGAGCGGCCGATGACGACTCCCTGGAAGACCTGGATACGAGAGCGGGTTCCCTCAATGATGTTGACGTGAACCTTGACGGTGTCGCCGGCACGGAAGTCAGGAAGATCCTTCTTCAGCGATGGGGCGTCTACCGCGTCGAGAATATGCATGTTGTTTCGCTCTCTGTACCCGCCACAGGTCGACTACGCTAGGTGCTTCAATCGAAGCAATCAGTATGAGGATGTGCGCCGCAACGAGCAGGTTCCCCTGTGGCAGAGTCCTGCAGCGGCACGAGGACTTATTCTGCCATGAAGTGGCACCCGTTGCAAAGCGGGCCCCGACGAGTCAGGTTCGATCGCGCTTTTCTTCGATGACGATGACCTCTGGCTTGGCGCTTCGGCCAAAGGTCGGTGCTGTTTTAGTCTCGTGGGGGCGTGGCCTGTTCGGCAGCGGGTGCGGGGCCGTGGACGAGGACGAGGACGGGGCAGATTGCCCGTTCGCCTGCTGCTCCACCAGGTCGACCATCGCCAGGACCCGGCGTCGGGCTGCGTCGAACAGCTCCCAGACAACAAACCAGAATACGCCGAGGCCCCCGATGATGACGAGTACGCTCAGCCAGCCGGCGGCATCCGTTGAAAAAGGAATGGCGATGATGAGCGCGTGCCAGAGGGTCAGCACGCCGACGTCGGCGTAGGAGAGCGCCCGGGTTTCGCGCACGTCTTTACGCGCGTAGATGACGAGAGCGACGAGCAACAGCCCGAGGCCGATAAGAACAGCTCCGAAGAAGATGCCCAGCACCGCCCACGCGCCCGATCCAAAAATCGCAGACCCGACGAGAAGCCAGAGCGGCAGGGCTCCGGCGGCAATGAATTGCCAGTGGTAGAAGGCGCGGCGGATGATCACAGGATCAGCCTAGCGATGGGGGCTGACACTGGCCTTGGCGTTCGCTGGAGGCTGAAGTTACGAGAGTGTGCGCGGCAGAAGGTCGGGCCGTACCCGTTCGGTGCGTTCGATTTGCTGCTGGTGGCGCCAGGTACTGATGGCGCCATGGTTGCCGCTTCGTAACACCGGCGGAACGTCGAGGCCGCGCCAGCTGGCGGGCTTGGTGTAGCTGGGGTATTCGAGCAGGCCGTCTTCGTGGGATTCTTCGACGAGGCTTTCCGGGTTGCCGACAACGCCGGGAATGAGCCGGCCGATCGCTTCGATCATGGCCATGACGGCGACCTCTCCCCCGTTGAGCACATAGTCGCCGAGACTCACAAGCCGTACCCGGCCGCGCTGCGAGTAGTGATCGACGACACGCTGGTCGATGCCCTCGTAGCGACCGCATCCGAACACGAGGTGTTGCTCGAGCGAGAGCTCACGGGCCATCCGCTGGGTGAATTGATCCCCCGCCGGCGAGGGAAAGATGACGATGGGGCCGTCGTCGACTGGTGCAGGGTCAGTGCCGAGGATGGCATCGAGGGCGTCGCCCCAGGGCTCCGGCTTCATGACCATGCCGGCGCCGCCACCATACGGGGTGTCGTCGACGGAATGGTGCCGGTCGTGGGTGTGGTCGCGCAGGTTGTGCACGCCCAACTCGATCAAGCCGCTTTGGCGGGCCTTGCCGAGTAGCGACAGATCGAGCACATCGAAGAATTCGGGAAAAATGGTGACGATATCGATGCGCATGGTCAAATTCTAGAAGATCTGGGCCTGCTCTTTCGCCTCGCGGTACCGGTCGACGACCACGTCAACCAGAGCAGCGGGGGCCGTTTCGCCCGGCAGCAGCAGCGGAGCCGTCACCAGTTCGGCGCCCACGCTCTGGACGCGCGTCAAGTCGAAGAAGAATCCGGGCGCCATGAGATAGGTACTCACGGTCACGTGTTCGCTGCGCAGTCTGGCACCGGTGACGGCACAGGCCAGCCGGGGCGTGGCCGCAGAGAGAAAGCCGACGGTGACGCGAACACCGAGGCGCTCTTCCAGCAGGGCGCCGACCGTGCGGCAGTCGTGCACCGCGCGGGCGTCGCTCGAGCCGGCGGCGGCGAGCACGATCTCCTGCCCGGGGACCCGTGTGTCGAACCCGTCGGCACGCAGACGATGTTCGAGAACGTCGATGAGTCGGTCGTCCGGCCCGAGCGCCCGTGACACGGTCGTCACGCGGTCATGCGCGCTGGTCTCTCGTTGCAGGTCGACGTGCACGTGGTAACCGGCAGAGAGCAACAGGGGCACCACGACCGCGGCGGAATCCGGGGGCACCGCACCGAGGCTCGCCGCGACATCCGGCTGTTGCACGTCGACGAAACCGCCACTGACGGCAAGTTCGGGATGAGCGAGGGCAACGGCGTCGACGAGGGCAGCGATGGCGGCCTGGCCGTCAGCCGAGTTGGTGCCGTGCGAGATGGCGACGAGCGCGGCGGGTGCCGGCGTTGCGCGCTCGTCACCGCTCCGCTCGGTACCGCTCCGCTCGGTACCGCTCCGCTCGGCACCCCTCCCAGAGGCGCGGTGCCACTCGATGCTGTGCTGTGCTGCACGAGCCCGTTCGCCGAGTAAGGTCATGCCGCCTCGCGCAGTCCAGACTCGACCGCGACCTCGATATAGCCGCCGACAACGCGGGTTTCGTAGGTGTTCAGCACGAGTGTCGGGTTGGTGAAGCATTCCCCGGTACCGAGGTCGTAGACCTCTTTGTGCAGTGGCGAGGCGATGGTCGGGCGGTCGCCCTTGGAACCGACGATGCCGCGGGCCATGACGTTGGCCTCGGTGTGCGGGTCACGGTGATCGACGGCGTAGATCTCGGTGGGTGAGAGCAGGAACAGTGCGATCTGTTTCATGCGAATGAGCGCGGCTTCACCCCAGCTGGGTTCCAGATCGGCTACGGCACAGGCACGCTCCCAGACCAGGGCGGGGCGGGTCACTGCAGCGGTACGGCGGGTGTCGGCCAGTGTCATCGTCATCGTGCGCTCCCAGGGGTTTGGTTTTTGGGGTTGTCGCGTTTGTGCGTCGATCCCACGGTAGGCGAGCCATATTTCAACCGATCGCCCGCCATGTTTCCCCCGGGTGAAACCCGCCTCACACGAGGTGCGCTTCGCTGTGGGGCTTTCGACCAGTCCGGGACACACGAGCGACACGAGGGGGAAACTGCCCCGAACTACGCTCACAATTGCCCCGCTTTGAAAGGATGCTGATGCCAGCTTCTCGTGAAACCGCCTCCGCGTATTCTGTCCCAGACACCTCCGCATCCGCTAGGGACGCGACACACGCCGTCACAACAGTGAGCCCGGCGGATGCCGCCATTGTCGAATCGGAGACTATGCGCCGCGTCATCGTGATCGGTGGCGGTCCCGCCGCACACCGCCTCACCGATGCCCTGCACTCCCGCGATACTGAGCACGCCCTCTCGATCGTCGTGCTGGCCGAGGAGAACCACCGGCCATACGACCGGGTTGCGCTGAGCCAGCGACTCACCGGAATGACCGACCTCACCCTTGCGCCCACGGCACCGTGGGATAGTGAGCGCATCGCGCTGCGCATCAACGAACGGGCCACCAGCATCGATCGGGTTGCACACACCGTCACTACGTCGACCGGGGCCGTGCTCGACTACGACGACCTCGTGCTCGCCACCGGATCCAGTGCTCCTGTACCCGAGGTGCCGGGTCGCGAACACATTCGGGTCTACCGCACCCTCGACGATGTCGACGCCCTCGTCGCTGAACTCGCCGCCCTCACCGTCTCCCTCGGCCGCACCCCCAAGGTCGTCGTGGCCGGCGGCGGTCTGCTCGGCCTCGAAGCGGCCGGCGGACTGCACAAGCTCGGCGCGGAATCCGCCATCGTGCATTCCGGCGGCTGGCTCATGTCGGCTCAGCTCGACGAGGGTGGTGGACAGGCACTCGGTCGGCTCATCCTCGCTCAAGGCATCGAGCTTCACCTCGGCACTAGGGCCCGAACCATCCTCTGCGACGACGACAACGCGGTGACCGGCCTGCAGCTCGGCAACGGCCGCGACATTGCCGCCGACATGGTCGTCTACGCAATCGGCATCTCACCGCGTGACGAGCTGGCGCGCGCCGCCGGACTGACCGTTGGTGCGCGCGGCGGCATCACGATCGGAAACGACTGCCGAACGAGCGACCCCAGCATCTGGGCGATCGGCGAGGTTGCCAGCTGGAATGACCGCTGTGTCGGCCTCGTCGCACCGGCCAACGCTATGGCCGAGGTCGTCGCCGACCGTCTGCTCGGCGGCAGCGCCGAGTTCACGACCATCGACGACGCCACCAAGCTCAAACTCTCCGGTGTCGACGTAGCCAGCTTCGGTGACGCCCTCGCCAGCACGCCGGGCTCGCTCGAAATCGTCTACGCCGACCCGGCCCGCGGGCTGTACCAGAAGCTCGTCATGACCGACGACGCCAAAACCCTGCTCGGCGGCATCTTCGTCGGCGACGCCACGCCTTACTCGGCCCTGCGACCGATGGTCGGCCGCGAACTCAGCAGCGAGCCCGCCGCGTACCTCTCCGCAGCCGGTGCCGAGGTTCCCGGTGGCGACGAACTACCCGACGACGCCCTGGTCTGCTCGTGCAACATGGTCTCGGCCGGTGCTGTGCGAAGCGCCGTGCTCGGCGACGAGCACACCGATGCCTGCACCGAACTCGGCTCTCTCAAGGTCTGCACGCGGGCCGGAACCCAGTGCGGTTCGTGCGTGCCACTGGTCAAGAAGATCCTTGAGGCCGAGTTGACGGCATCAGGTCAAACGATCTCTCACGCCCTGTGCGAGCACTTCGAGCTGAGCCGGCAGGAACTGTTCGATTCGGTGCGGATGCTCGGGCTCGTATCGAGCGACGAGATCTTTTCCCGTTTCGGCACCGGCCGCGGCTGCGATGTCTGCAAGCCCGCTGTCGGCTCGATCCTGGCCAGCCAGAACACCTCCTACATTCTCGATGCCGGCCGCGGCACTCTCCAGGACACCAACGACCGGGCCATGGCCAACATGCAAAAGGACGGCACCTATTCGGTCGTTCCGCGCATTCCGGGCGGTGAGATCACGCCCACCAAACTCGCCGTCATCGCGCAGGTCGCGCTGGACTTCGACCTGTATACCAAGATCACCGGCGGGCAACGGATCGACCTGTTCGGAGCCCGGCTGGAGCAGCTGCCCGACATCTGGCGCATCCTGGTCGACGCCGGCTTCGAGTCCGGCCAGGCCTACGGCAAGTCGTTGCGCAACGTGAAGTCCTGTGTCGGGTCCACCTGGTGCCGGTTCGGGGTGCAGGATGCCGTGGGGCTCGCGATTCGGCTGGAATTGCGCTATCGCGGCCTGCGCGCCCCGCACAAATTCAAGTTCGGGGTGTCAGGCTGCGCGCGCGAGTGCGCCGAAGCACGCGCCAAAGACGTGGGCATCATCGCCAGCGATAACGGCTGGAACATGTACGTTGGCGGCAACGGTGGTTTTCAGCCCGCGCACGGGCAGCTGCTGGCAACCGACCTCGACGAGGAAACCCTGATCAAGTACATCGACCGCTACATGATGTACTACATTCGAACGGCCGATCGCATGCAGCGCACGGCGCGCTGGATGGAAGATCTGGGCGGCGGACTCGAGCATGTGCGCGACGTCGTCATCAACGACTCACTCGGACTGGCCGAGGAACTCGAGCAGGCCATGCTCGCCCACGTCGACAATTATGAAGACGAGTGGGCAGCCACGCTCGCCGACCCCGAGCGCCTACGCCGATTCCGATCCTTCGTGAACGCGCCCACCGAGCCAGACCCGAGCATCGCTCTCGTTACGGAGCGTGACCAAATCCGACCCGCTACCCCGGCCGAGCGAGCCTCGTCGAGTACTGTTCTACTAAGTGGAAGCCGCATTCCCGTTCGAAAAGAGTAAGAAGATGACAGCCCGGAATTTCGGTACGACTGGGTCGGTCAGCGCCGAGCAGGTCACGGCAGGGCAAGTCACCCTGGTCGGCGGCGGACCCGGCGCCGCGGGGTTGCTGACCGTCGCCGCAGTGACGGCTCTGGCCCAAGCGGATGTCGTGTTGTTCGACCGTCTCGCCCCCAACGACGAACTAGCCCTGCTCGCACCCCGCGCGACCCTCGTCGACGTCGGCAAACGCGCCGGCAGCCATCCGGTCTCACAGGCGGGGATCGAAGACCTGATGGTCGAGCATGCCCTCGCGGGCAAACGCGTGGTGCGGCTGAAGGGCGGCGACCCTTATGTGTTCGGGCGCGGAAGCGAAGAAGTGCTCGCCTGCCACCGCAACGGCATTGCCGTCACGGTTATTTCCGGTGTCACGAGTGCGATCGCCGTGCCGGCGGCGGCGGGAATCCCGCTGACGCACCGCGGGATCAGCCACGCATTCACCGTGATCAGCGGCCACGCACCGCTCACCGACAACGAACTCGAGGGCCTCACGCTGCTCGGAAGTACCATTGTCGTGCTGATGGGCGTTGGCACGTTGCCGACCCTGAGCCAGGGTCTGTTGCGCCACGGCATGCCAGCCAACCTGCCAGTGGCCATTATCGAGCGCGGCTTCAGCGCCACCCAGCGCACCACGGTGAGCACGCTGGCCGCCGTGCTATCGGATGCCGCAGCCGCCGGCGTGCGCAGCCCCGCCGTGCTCGTCATCGGTGAGGTTGTACGCCTCGCTTTCAGTGGCGACACGGCCGCGAACGACCTCGTGGCCCGGGCCGCCGAGTTCACGGTGACCGCCTGATGAACAGCGGGAGCGAACCGGTTTCGAACGGCGAGCGGGGAGCATCCGCTGCGCAGCTGCCCGGGCAGCACGAGCCGATGCCGGGCGCGACCGAGCCGATCGAGGTGGCGGCCCCTGTTTTGAGGCCGAACCAACTGGACGGGTTTCGCATCGGCGTGACCAGCGATCGCCGCTCGAGCGACCTGATCGACGCCTTCGAACGGCGCGGTGCCAAAGTGATGCACGCGCCGACACTGCGCATCGCCCACTCCCAGCAGGACGGCCCACTGCTCGATGACACCAGAACCCTGATCATCGCGCGACCCGATATTCTGCTCGCGACCACCGGCTACGGCGTGCGACGCTGGTTTGAAGTGGCAGAGGCCGACGGCATCGGGTCCGACCTCACCGATGCATTCGCCGACACCACGATTCTGGTACGCGGACCGAAAGCACGCGGCGGCATTCGCGCCACCGGGCTGAACGACTCGGGCATGAGCGAATCAGAGACGACCGCCTCGCTCGTCGACAAGGTATTGGCCGAGTATCCTCCGGGACTCGTTGTCGGTATTCAGGTTCATGGCGCAACCGACGAGGTGCAACTCGACCGGTTGCGCGCGGTGCACCAGCAAGTGCTCGTCGTTGCGCCCTACCGCTGGATCGCCGTCGATGACAGCGACGAACGGGTCTACAAGCTCGTCGAAGCGATTTGTTCCCGTCAGCTGGACTGCGTGACCTTCACGAGCGCCCCGGCCGTGCACGCCCTCTTCACCGCGGCGGAAGGCATGGAGGTCTACCCGGAACTCATCGCGGCGCTGCAGACGCAGGTGTGCGCCGCCGCTGTCGGACCGGTGACGAGTGCCCCGCTGATCGCGGCCGGGATCGCCCCGATCCAGCCGTCTCGGTTTCGGATGGGCGCGCTGATACGGCTGGTCTGCGAGCATCTGGAACAGAACATGATCGAACGGGTCGAGACGCAGAACGGACTCGTGCAGCTACGCGGTTCGATCGTGCAGGTCGGCGCGGAACGCACCCAGCTGCCGCCGACAGCCCTCGCTATCCTGCGGGCGCTCGTTCGGGCACGCGGTGCGGTTGTCTCCCGCGAAGACCTCACGCTCTCCCTGGCCGGCGACTCCGACGATCACGCTATGGAGGTTTCGCTCAGCCGACTCCGTCAGACGCTCGGCACTCCCGGGTTGGTCGCGACCGTGGTCAAGCGCGGCTATCGCCTCAACGTGTAGCCGCCCAGTACACACATGCCGGTGCGCACCCTCCGGTCGTTGTTCGACCAGTTGAGTGCGCACCGGCAACGGTACGGTTGAGCGTTACGGTTCGTCGCTTGTATGAGCGGATGCCGCAGCATCCGGTTCAGAGTCGCCTTCTGAATCCGTTTCCGGGACAGCGCCAGCGGCGGCACCATCGGCCGCGTCCTCTGGCAACTCTTCGAGAAGGCCGGGCGGCGGCGTGATCGTGACCAGGCCGTTTTTCACGTCGACGGTCGGCACGATGGCCTTGACGAACGGGATCATGACGTCGCCGGTGGGCGTCTTCACGATCAACAGGTCTTGGGCCGGCATGTGCTCGAGGCGACCGATGGTGCCGATGCGTACCCCATCGCGCATGACGGCGAGACCGACCAGCTGGTGGTCGTACCAGGCGTCTTCTTCATCTGATTGTTCCGCGACGTCCGCGTCGATCCAGAGGATCGCCTTCGCGAGCGTTTCTGCCGCGCTGCGGTCGACAACATCCTTGAAAAAACCGACAGCGTGCTGGTTGTACCAGCGCAGCTCGACGAGTTCGATCGTCTTGCCGTGCCAAGCCGAACCGGTCGGAACCTGCAGCGTGAACACGGCACCCGGGACGAAACGTCGTCCCGGGTCATCCGTGAACAGTTCGAGCTTGATTGCTCCCTTGAGGCCGTGAGCCTTGGTCAGGCGCCCCACCCGTAATTGCTGGGTGCGGTCCTTCTCACTATCGTCCACTGTCGCGTCGTTCACTGAACTAGAAATCAGTGTCGACGACGTCGACGCGAACGCGTCGACCATCGGCCAGAGCTGCAACGAGGGTGCGCAGTGCTTTCGCGGTGCGACCAGCACGGCCAATGACCCGGCCGAGATCCTCGGGGTTCACCCGAACCTCGAGCACATCGCCTCTTGCAGAGTTCTTTTCTGCAACGTGCACATCGTCCGGGTGATCAACGATCCCCTTGACGAGGTGTTCGAGCGCGGGAGCAAGCAACAGTTACGCCTCTTCGGTTGCTTCGACAGCAACCTCTTCTACCTTGGCGACCGGCTTGTCGGCCTTGGGCTTGAGAACCGGCTTCTTCTTCTCGTCAGCGACGAAAGCAGCCTTCGGTTCCTTCACCTTGACGGTGCTCTTGGCGTTCTTGTCGCCCTTGAAGATTCCCCAGTCGCCGGTGAGCTTGAGGAGTGCAGCAACCTGCTCGGTCGGCTGAGCGCCGACGCTGAGCCAGTACTGCGCACGCTCAGACTTGACCTCGATGACCGAGGGCTCCTCCGTGGGGTGGTAGATGCCGATTTCTTCGATGACACGACCGTCGCGCTTGGTGCGCGCGTCGGCAACGACGATGCGGTAGTACGGTGCACGGATCTTGCCCATGCGCTTCAGACGGATTTTGACAGCCACAATTCTCCAGTGTTGATTCGGTGTTTGGCGAACCTTGGGCCGTGAGCGTGGGGGCACACTCGGCATAAGCTCTATAGGATCACGTTGCACCGAGATAGAGGGTCGGGCACAACGGATCGCGACTAATCATTCTGTCAGAGATTGCTCACATTGTGATAATCGAACCTCAACGGCTTTCACCAGCCCACCCAAGGAGCACCCGTGCCACTTGAATTCGCCCGCTCCGCCCGCTCCACCGTGGGCATCGAGTGGGAGGTCGCCCTCGTCGACCGCAACACCGGCGATCTGGTGCCGATCGCCGATGAGGTACTCGACGCCCTCTGCGGCCCGGACGGCTCGGCGCACCCGACGATCACCGGCGAGCTCCTGCTCAATACGGTCGAGCTGGTTTCCGGCGTACACGACACCGTCCGCCACGCCGTAGCGGATGTCGCCGGCCAGCTCCGCGAAGTGCGTCGCGCTCTCGACGGCCGCGAGGTTGACGTGATCTGTAGCGGATCGCATCCGTTTGCGCAGTGGTTCGATCAGACCATCACCGACAAGGCGCGCTACCACAAGCTCATCGACCGCACCCAGTGGTGGGGGCGCAACATGATGATCTGGGGCATCCACGTGCACGTGGGCATCGACGACAAGGCCAAGGTCATTCCGATCATGAACGGCCTGCTGACGTATGTTCCGCACCTGCAGGCGCTGAGCGCGTCGAGCCCGTTTTGGGCTGGCGTCGACACGGGCTATGCCAGCAACCGTTCGCTCATGTTCCAGCAACTACCGACGGCCGGCCTGCCCTGGGACCTGCCCGACTGGGAGGCTTGGGAACGCTATGTCGACGACATGGCGGTGACCGGTACTATCGACGACGTGACCGAGGTGCGCTGGGACATTCGCCCGTCACCGCGCTGGGGCACGATCGAGATTCGCGTCTGCGACGGCGTCTCCACCACCGAGGAGCTCGGCGCAATCGCCGCGTTCATCCAGTGCCTGGTCGAATGGATGTCCACTCGCCTCGACGCGGGAGAAGACGTACCGCGCATGCAACCGTGGTTCGTGCGCGAGAACAAGTGGCGTGCGGCCCGCTATGGACTCGACGCTGAGATCATCCTCGATGCGGCCGGCACCGAGCGTCTTGTAACGGATGACGTACGTCACCTCATCGAGATTCTCTCCCCCGTGGCCGAGCGGCTCGACTGCCTGCCGGAGCTGCAGGGTCTCCACCGCATTATCGACGACGGCGGCAGCTATCAACGACAGCTCGCTGTGGCTGCCGCCAACGAGGGCAGCCTGCCCGCTGTCGTTGCGGCGCTCAGCCACGAACTCGCGCAGGGGCTCGGGAGCTAGTGCATTTTCAACGGGCAGGCGCCGTTCACCGTTTATCGCGGGGGCTGGCCTGACGACTCAGTTGCCGTGTGCCTCGATCGAAACCGGCTGCCATTCGTTCCACGTCGCCAATCGGGACTCGTAGTCCTTGGTCGCGATACCCAAGGGTGCCTTGCCGAAGAAGATGCGCAGTGGCGGCTTCTGGGCATCGACGACCTGGAGGATCGCGCCGCGGGTGGCCTTCGGGTCACCGGGATCGTTCGCAGAGGGACGACTCGCCGCCGCCTGTCGCACATCGGCGTACTCCGCCATCTCATCGCTACGCGAGGCGGATGGGCCCGACCAGTCGGTTGAGAAACCGCCAGGTTCCACCAGAGTCACGTTGATACCGAAACCCGCGACCTCCTGGGAGAGTGACTGCGAGAAGCCTTCGAGTGCCCACTTCGACGCATGGTAGATACCAACGGTGGGAAACGCGCTGATACCGCCGATGCTTGACACCTGGATGATGTGACCCGAACCCTGCTTGCGCATGACCGGAACCGCTGCCTGTGTGATCCAGAGCGCGCCGAACAGGTTTGTCTCGATTTGTGCTCGGGCCTCGTCTTCGGTCAACTCCTCGACCATGCCGAAATGGCCGTAGCCAGCGTTGTTGATGACGATATCGAGCTGGCCGAAGTGCTCGGCTGCCTTCTGCACGGCCGCGAAATCCGCATCCCGGTCCGTGACGTCGAGCCGGATCGGCAAAAAAGTATCCGGGTACTTCTCAACGAGAGCATCCAGAGTTTCCACTTTTCGTGCGGTGCCTGCGACGCTGTCGCCACGCTCGAGCGCAGCTTCCGTCCACTCGCGGCCGAAGCCCTTGGACGCGCCCGTAATGAACCAAGTCTTGCTCATGGGTATGTTCCTTTCAATGGATGACCTAGACGGTAACGTTCGACGAGGGCAAACACTTCCCACCCGCACGGGCGTCCGGTGTCACTCTCGCGCCCTGACCGTTCTACCGGTGGCGAACCTACTACGCGACCGGTCGCCATCATCCTCAGCGTTGATTCGGCTTCGGAGCCGGGTGTACTCGGGCGTTGATCATCCTGGATGCGGCCGGCGCCGAATGTCTCGTGACGGATGACGTGCGTCGCCTGATCGAGATCCTCGGTCCAGCGTCATGGTGTCGTCGCGCTCTACGCCCTCGCCGTTGCCGTTGCCGTTGCCGTTGCCGTTGCCACCGTCGTATTCGTTGAAATCGTCTGGGCCGTCAGCAGGTTGCCAGCATGGACTTGATCGCCGCCTTTTCAGCGGAGTCCATGGACAGCCCCCACCCGTACTTTACGTGCACAACATGCTTGGCGTAGGTGCAGTGGTACGAGGCCAGCGGCGGCTGCCACTCCGCCGCGTCCCTATCGGACTTAGACGCGTTGACGTTGTCGGTGACGGCGATGAGCTGACCGTCGCTCAGGCTGTTGGCGAACTGCTGACGCTTGCTCGTTGTCCAGGTCGACGCTCCGGACCCCCAAGCCTCAGACAATGCCACGACGTGGTCGATGTCGACATCCGATGACGCATAGTTCCAGGCACCGTCATAGACGGAGTACCAGCTTCCCGAGGTCGCTGAACAGGTCGAGCTGGTCACGACGTCGACGCCATCGCGCTGGAGCACTATCTCTCGTGTATCGCAGCTACCGGACTGCGTGGACCAGTGCGGGAATAAATCTCGGGAGTACCCGGCCGAACCCGTCTCGGCCTTAGTGTCGATCGTGGCCAGCTCGCTGTTGATGGTGCTGAGCGCCGGCGGGTCCGGCGGGGAGGCGAACGCCGGGGTGGCCGTCAGATGAGTCGCCGCAACGACAAGTGCACCGATCAGGAGCAGGGCGGGGGGCAAACGTGTCATCGAGACTCCTCGGATCGACCGTGAATCAGAAGACATCGATTCATCGGATTGCCTTAATACTCTCGGTCAGCGGGTCTGCACCGCAGGCCATTCAGGTGAACGCTAAGCAGCCATTGCGCGACGGCCGGTTCGGAGCACCGGCCGCGTCATATCGGCAAGCAACACTCCCCCTGTGCGTGACGTGGCCTCCAAGCATGATCTCGAGCAGCGTGGCGCCCCGCGTGACGGTGTCAATGACGGTCCTCCCCGCCGAGCGCTGCAGCGAGTTCAGCAGCCCTCAGGAAAACACGCGGTGGGCGTACAAGCGTCCGTTGACGATGGCGGCATCCACGTGCTGGATCGAACAGGGCGTGCGTGCTCAGGCGTTCTTGGAGTCGCGCCAGGCCAGCCAGTCGGTGGCGGGCGCCAGGTCGTAGACGGGGCCGGAGATTCCCACCGTGAACAAGCGCGTGCCGAGGTCGAAAAGTGCGTCCGCGTCAGCGATGGTGCGCCCGCGTAGCTCGGTGGAGATTTCGATCTCGGCGATATCTCGGCCGACTTCGTCGCACCAGGCGCTGAGCACGCCGAGCTTGTGTTCGAGGACCTCGGGGTTGGAGAACGAATGCCAGATGTCGGCGTGCTGGGCGACGATGCGGAGGGTCTTCTTCTCGCCGCCGCCGCCGATGAGCACGGGGATGTCGCGGGTCGGCGGCGGGTTGATTTTGGCCCAGCGGGCCTCGATGCGATTGAGACTGTCGTCGAGTGCGTTCAACCGGGTACCGGGCGTGCCGAATTCATAGCCGTACTCCTGATAGTCGCGCTCGAACCAACCGGCGCCGGTGCCGAAGATGAAGCGTCCGCCGCTGATGTGGTCGATCGTGCGCGCCATGTCGGCCTGCAGATCAGCGTTGCGGTAGCTGTTGCAGTTCACCAGGGCGCCGAATTCAAGGGTCGTCGTCTGCTCGGCCCAGGCGGCAAGGATGGTCCAGGACTCGAAGTGCAGGCCGCCTGGCTCACCGCTGAGCGGAAAGAAGTGGTCCCAGTTGAAAGCGATATCGAAGCCGCGCGTCTCGACATCCGTGAGCGTGTCCCGAATCTTTGAGTACTCGGCGTGCTGAGGGGCGATCTGCACGCCGATGCGCACCTGGTGGTTCGTCGTTGAAGTCACGTGTCCAGCCTAGGGCCGCGCCCGGGCCGGGCCGTGACCCGGGGCTGGACGCATCCAGATCGCGCAGCATGCGCTTCGGGCCCACCGTGTGCACCTGGGCCCGGTTTACAAACTGGGCCCGGGGACGGGGCCCGGGCCCGGGCCCCGTCCACAGGTCGCCGCCGGACACCCACGCCGCGGCTCATGCGGCGGTCCGGCGCTCGAACTGGGTTCGGGCCCACCCTATGAACCTGGGCCCAGTTTATAAACTGGGCCCGGGGACGGGGCCCGGGCCCCGTCCAGAGAGAGGCGCGTGCACGGGTCGCGCGGACTACCGGCCGAGCATTTTCTGCAGCGCGGCCATTTCTTCTTCGGTGGGGCCGCCGGCCTTGCCCTTGCCGGGCTGGGCGCCGGAGCCGAGGCCGAGGCCGAAACCTGAGCCGGCGGCATCCGCTGAAGCAGTGTCACCGACGGGCTTGATTCCCGAGGCAATCGCTGCATTGTCGGCGGCACGCTTGGCGGGGTTGCCCGACTTTGACCCCTTCTTCTTCTGCGCCACCTTGGGCTTGCCGCCGTAGCCGGCGCCGGGGATCGGTCCCATGCCGGGAATGTTGGGCATTCCGCCCTTGGCGACGGTCTTCATCATCTTGGCGGCCTGCTCGAAGCGCTGCACGAGCTGGTTGACCTCGGTGACACTCGAGCCCGAGCCCTTGGCGATGCGCAGGCGGCGGGAGCCGTTGAGCAGTTTCGGAGTGGTGCGTTCGAGCTTGGTCATCGACTGGATGATGGCCTCGGTGCGCACGATCTCGCGCTCGTCGAAGTTCTCGAGCTGGGCCTTCATGGCGCCGGCGCCGGGCAACATGCTCATCATCTTCTTGATCGAGCCCATGTTGCGCAGTTGCTGCATCTGGCCGAGGAAGTCGTCGAGGGTGAAGGTGTCGGTCGCGAACTTCTCGGCGACCTTGCGGGCCTCATCTTCGTCGAACGCTCCCTGCGCCTGCTCGATCAGGGTGAGGATGTCACCGAGGTCGAGGATGCGGCCGGCCATACGGTCGGGGTGGAACGGCTCGAAGTCGTCGAGTCCTTCACCGGTGGAAGCGAACATGATCGGGCGACCGGTGAGGCTCGCGACCGAGAGGGCCGCGCCACCGCGGGCGTCGCCGTCGAGTTTGGTGAGCACGACGCCGGTGAAGTCGACGCCATCCTGGAACGCCTTCGCCGTTGCGACGGCGTCCTGGCCGATCATGGCATCGATGACGAAGAGCACCTCGTCGGGATCGATCGCCTTTCGGATGTTGGCAGCTTGCTTCATGAGCTCGGCATCGACGCCGAGCCGGCCAGCGGTGTCGACGATGACGACGTCGTGCACCTTCTGCAGGGCGTACTTCACGCCGTCGCGGGCAACCTTGACCGGGTCGCCGACGCCGTTACCGGGCTCAGGCGCGTACACGGCGACGCCGGCTTGCCGGGCGACGACCTCGAGCTGAGTGACCGCGTTGGGGCGCTGCAGGTCGGCGGCCACCAGCAGAGGGGTGTGGCCGTCTTTGGCGAGCCACTTGGCGAGCTTGCCGGCGAGGGTGGTCTTACCGGCACCCTGCAGGCCGGCGAGCATGATGATGGTCGGCGGTTTCTTGGCGAATTCCAACCGACGCTGCTGGCCGCCGAGAATCGTGATGAGTTCGTCGTTGACGATCTGCACGACCTGCTGGGCCGGGTTCAGCGCCTTGCTGACCTCGTCGCCTAATGCGCGCTCTCGAACCTTACCGGTGAAGTCCTTGACGACCTCGAGGGCGACGTCGGCGTCGAGCAGCGCGCGGCGAATCTCCCGAACGGTGCCGTCGACATCCGCTGCGCTGAGTTTGCCCTTGGTGCGGAGGTTTTTGAACGTCTCGGCAAGACGATCTGAGAGGTTTCCAAAAGTTGCCATAGTGGCGTCAGTTTATCGCAGGCGTTGCGCTCGGTGCGATCAGCCGTTCGACCGCACGGATGACGTTGGCACGCCGGACTGCTATGGCCACCGAGTCGAAACCGCCGCCGTGCGTCAGCATCCCGCCGGGCTCGTGCACCCAGGCCGAGGCGATACCGAAGACGAGCGTCATGAGCTGCGCCGGCTCCCACGATGCATCGACCCGTCCGGCGGCCTGGGCCAAACGGATGCGGCGCACCTGTTCGTCTCGGTAGCCGAGCATGACTTCCAGGGCTGGCAGCCAGGTACCGTCGGTTTCGAGGCGCGCCCAATCGATCATGCGCAGATGGTCGCCGTGGAGCATCGCGTGGTCGAACAGCGCTCCCGCGAAGGCCGGTACATCATTGTCAGTCAGCACAGCGTCACTCGAAAACTCCCGCAGATTTAACTCCAGAACCTCGAGGAAGAGTTGTTTCTTGTCGGAGTAGTACGCGTAGAGGCGTTCCTTGCTGGCCGACGCAGTCTTGGCGATGCGGTCGATGCGCGCTCCGGCGAGGCCGTGAGCGGCGAATTCCGCGCGCGCAGCCTCGAGAATCCGGGTCTGTGGGTCTGCTCCGCCTCGTGCCATACCGTTGACTATAACCAATAATTAATAAAACGAACTAGTTCGTTCGGTATAGTGACCCCTATGCCGACCCCACGATTTCGCACCGATCCACCCAGTACCGCCCCGGCCTCGCTGGCCGCCGCGTCATCTGTTTCCGCTGATCCGCCAGCGGCCAACTCCCGCCGGTGGTGGCTACTCGCCATTGTGGCGCTCGCCCAGCTCACCGTCGTGCTGGACGGCACCATTGTGAACATCGCGCTTCCCCAGGCGCAGATCGCGCTCGGCATGAGTGACGGCGACCGTACCTGGGTCGTCACTCTCTACTCGCTGGTGTTCGGCGCGCTGCTGCTCCTCGGCGGGCGCATCGCCGACTTCTGGGGCCGCAAACGTTCCTTCATCGTGGGCATGGCCGGGTTCGCCATCGCTTCGGCCATCGGCGGTGCTGCGCAGAACACCGGGGAGCTACTGGCTGCTCGTGGCCTGCAGGGGCTGTTCGCAGCCTTACTCGCTCCCGCCTCGCTCGCCCTACTCACCGTGAATTTTCCCGGCGGCAAGGACCGCATCAAGGCCTTTGCCCTCTACGGCGCAATCGCCGGCGGTGGCGCGGCCGTTGGCCTGATTCTCGGCGGCGTGCTCACCGAGTACGCGAGCTGGCGCTGGTGCCTGTTCGTGAACGTGCCGATCGCGATCGTAGCTATTGCGGCCGCCCTTCCGGTGATCCGGGAAAGTAAGGCACACGGCAACACCCGGTATGACGTGCCGGGGGCCATTCTCGTGGCGTTCGGTCTCGGATCCCTCGTCTTCGGCTTCGCCCAGGCCGAGAATGGCTGGGGCAGCTGGCCCGTGCTCGTCTGCCTCCCGCTCGGGCTGGTGCTGCTGGCACTGTTCGTGTTTGTGGAGAGCCGGTCCAATCATCCGCTTCTGCCGTTGCGCATCATCGTCGACAAGGTGCGCGGCGGAGCCTTCCTCACCGCTTTGCTTTCCGGCGCTGCGCTTCTTGGCGGACTGCTTTTTCTCACGCTCTATTTTCAGATCGTGCTGGGATACACCCCGATCCAGTCCGGTCTCGCTTCCCTACCGATGACGGCGACGATCATGATCGGTGCGGGGGTGCTGTCGAAGTTTCTCGCCAGCACCGGCGTACGCATTCCGATGACTGTCGGCCCGATCGTCGGCGCAGCCGGCCTGCTCTGGCTGACCGGCATCACGGTGGGCGGAAACTATGCGCTGGAGGTGCTGCCCGGGCTCATTCTGCTTGGAACCGGCCTCGCCCTGATCTTCGTGCCTCTTCAAAACGTGGCCCTGTCAGGAATTGCCGAACACGACGCCGGCGCGGCAAGCGCGGCCGTGACGGCCATGCAGCAGATCGGCGGCTCGCTCGGAACCGCGCTGTTCACCGCGCTCTACACGGCCGCAGTGAGTTCCTATCTGGTCGGCAAGGTACCCTCACCGGCCGCACAGTTCGGCGCGCTCGTGAGCGGCTACCAGTCCGCATTTCTGTGGGCGGCCATCATCATCTTCGCGGCGGCGCCCATTGCATTCTTCCTCGTACGCCCGCGCAGGGACGATCTGCTCGCACCGGAGCCCGCTGTGCACCTGGGGTAGCAGGATAGGCGGCCCGCGCACGCTCGCGGCCCACCTTATGAACGCGGGCCCAGTTTATAAACTGGGCCCGCGGACGGGGCCCGGGCCCCGTTCAATCAGCTGTCCAGGGCAACCAGGACGGTGTCGCCGTGCACGTCGATCGTCACGACGAGCAGTCCGTCGGAATCGTCGGGACTGATGGCATATTCGAGCACCGCGAAGTGCGCCTCGCTGCCGGCGTGATGCGGGTGAAAACTGATGCGCTGCAGGCGCAGCGAGCGCAGAAAGTCAATCTGCTGGTCGCCGGAATCCCAGATGATGGCGTTTTCGATCGCCTCCTGGTCCATCTCGTCGAGCTGCTCACCGATGTACTGGCTCGTCACTGATACCTCGGCCGACAGGTCAGCCACGAGGGATTCGCGCACCTGGGAGTCGAGGTCCTCCATCGAGCTGATCATCGCAGCAGCAATGTCGAGCGCCTCGGTGACCACCGAATCTTCATCGGGCGAACTGAGATCGATTTCGATGCTCTGGTCGCCGAGCTCGACGGAGTCCGACCAGTACACCTCTCCTTCGTCTTCGTCGCCGAGAATTCCGAAGAAATCGTGTTCAATGCTCATGCTGGTCTCACTGTCTCTTGAATGTAATAGTCGATCAGCCGACGAGTTTCTGGGCGAACACGTGCGGGGTGAAACCGGTGAGATCGTTGATGCCTTCACCCTGTCCAACCAGTTTGATGGGAATACCGGTCTTCTCCTGTACCGCCAGCACGAAGCCACCACGGGCTGAGCCGTCAAGCTTGGTCAGCACGAGCCCGGTCACCCCGGCGTGCTCGATGAACGCTTCGGCCTGGGCGAGTCCGTTCTGGCCGGTCGTCGCGTCGAGTACGAGCAGCACCTCGGCGATCGGCCCCTGCTTCTCCACCACCCGCCGAATCTTGGTGAGCTCGTCCATCAGGCCCCCCTTGGTCTGCAGGCGCCCGGCGGTGTCAATGAGCACGATTTCAATGCCCTCGTTCTTCGCCTTCTCCACGGTCTGAAAAGCGACGGATGCCGGATCCTGGCCGGTCATCTGCGGTTTCACGATCTGCGCCTCGGCGCGCTCGGCCCAGGTGGCCAGCTGTTCGACAGCGCCGGCCCGGAATGTGTCAGCAGCCCCGATCACGACGCTGCGACCGTAGGTATTGAGAAACTTTGCGAACTTGCCGATCGTCGTGGTCTTGCCGACGCCGTTGACGCCGACGACGAGCACGACGGCCGGCCGATCGGAGAGCGTGAGGGTGGAGTCGAGAACCGAGAGGCGCTCTTCGATGCCTTCACGCAGCATCCGCTGAAGGTCGGTCGGGTCGGTCGTGTTGTATTTGGCGACCTTGGCACGCAGGTCGGCGATGACGGCTTCGGTGACATTCGGGCCGAAATCGGCTTTCAGCAGGGCGTCCTCGAGGTCATCCCAGGTGTCCGCGTCGATGGTCTTCTTCGCGAACATTCCGCGCAGTGCGCCAGAGAGGGACCAGGGGGTTCGTTCAGCCATGTGCCTAGCCTACGGGGACGCCGCCGCCTTCCGCGCGGTGAGGGACGCGGTCAGGCCGCAGCATGCCAGCTGCCGATTGAACACGCAAGCGGTTCCGCGCAACCTGTGTGACGCCGCGTGACAGTGTGTGACAGCGCATGACCCGCTCACCGCGCCCCCGTTCGTGCGGCGCAGTAGCGTGAGAGTCGTTGGTCCGGTTCGTAAACCCCGGGGCAGCGCCGCAAACCGAGGGAGCCCACGTGCCGAACGAATCCGAGACGGTGCACAGCGAAACGGCCGTGGCCGCGAACGCACCGGCCGCGACCAAGTTGCCCGCAGCCCGTCCGCCGCGGCCTTCAACCCGCCCGAACGGCCAGTGGAAGATAGACGGCACCGAACCGCTCAACGGCAACGAGGTCTGGAAGCAGATCGACAACGGCCTCGCTGTACGTGGCCGTATCGAAGAAATCTATTCCAAGCAGGGGTTCGATTCCATTGACGGCACCGACCTGCACGGCCGTTTTCGCTGGTGGGGCCTCTACACGCAGCGTAAGCCCGGCATCGACGGCGGCAGGACCGCCACCCTCGAGCCGGAAGAACTCGAAGACCGCTACTTCATGCTGCGGGTGCGCATCGACGGCGGCCAGCTCACCACCGAACAGACCCGCGTGATCGGTGAGGTCTCCCGCGACTTCGGCCGCGACACCGCCGACATCACCGACCGCCAGAATATTCAGCTGCACTGGATCCAGATCGAGGACATGCCCGAAATCTGGCGCCGTCTCGAAGCCGTTGGCCTGGAAACCACCCAGGCCTGCGGCGACGTACCCCGCGTCTTCCTCGGCTCCCCCGTGGCCGGAATCGCTGCCGATGAACTCATCGACCCCACCGAAGCCATCGCCGAAATCGCCCGTAAGTACCTCGGCACCGACGAATTCGCCAACCTGCCCCGCAAATTCAAGACGGCCATCACCGGCCACCCGAGCCAGGATGTCGTGCACGAGATCAATGACATCGGTCTCGTAGCCGTCGACCACCCCGAGCTCGGCATCGGCTATGACCTGTGGGTAGGCGGCGCCCTCAGCACCACCCCGCGCCTCGCCGAACGGCTGGGTGCCTTCGTGGCCGAAGACCGAGTATCCGAGGTGTGGCGCGGCGTCACCTCGATCTTTCGGGACTACGGCTACCGTCGCCTCCGCGGCAAAGCACGCCTGAAATTTCTACTTGCCGAATGGGGCACCGAGAAATTCCGTCGCATTCTCGAAGACGAATACCTCGGCTACCCCCTGCCAGACGGGCCCGCTGCGCCGCGCCCGAAGACGCAGGGTGACCACATCGGTGTGCACAAACAGAAGGACGGCCGCTTCTACATCGGCGTGGCGCCCTTCGTCGGCCGAGTTTCCGGCCAAACCCTCATCCGCCTCGCCGACCTGCTCGAATCCTACGGCTCGAGCAGGCTGCGCACGACGCCACACCAGAAGATCGTGGTGCTCGACGTAGCTGAAGAACACGTGGAGCCGCTCATCGCGGCCCTCGACGAGATCGGGCTATCGGCCCGCCCCAGCCTGTTCCGCCGCTCCACCGTCGCCTGCACCGGCATCGAATTCTGCAAGCTCGCCATTGTCGAAACCAAGCAGACGGCAACGGATGCCATCCTCGAGCTCGAACAACGCCTCGCCACCATCGAGGCCCCGCACCCCATCACCCTGCACGTCAACGGCTGCCCCAACTCCTGCGCCCGCATTCAGGCGGCGGATATCGGGCTGAAAGGCCAGCTGCTGCCGGATGGCAACGGCGGTTCCACCCCTGGTTTCCAGGTGCACCTGGGCGGCGGTCTCGCCTCGGTCGATCGCGAAGAAGCCGGCCTCGGCCGCACCGTGCGTGGCCTCAAGGTCACCGCCGAGAACCTCACCGACTACGTCGAACGCCTCGTGCTGCGCTTTCTAGCCGCCCGCAGCGCCGACGAAACTTTTGCGCAGTGGGCACACCGCGCCGATGAAGAGGACCTCAAATGAGCGCTGTCAATCTGAACGCCAAGATACGCCAGACCCGCGCTGCCACGTCCCCCGCCCGCGACCTGCCGCCGCGTCGATCGGACGTCGAGCTTCAGGCCCTCGCCGAAGCCGGCTCCATTGAGCTCGCAGCGGCCGCGGCCGCCAACAACCGTGAGGCCACCGCCGCCGAGGTCGTGGCCTGGGTCGCCCGCAATTTCGGCGTTGGCTCTGTTGCCGTCGCCTGCTCCATGGCCGACGCGGTGCTGCCCGAGATCGTGTCGCAGCAGCTGCCCGGCGTCGACGTGCTCTTTCTCGACACCGGGTATCACTTCGCCGAGACCTATGCAACCCGCGACGCGGTAGCTGCCGCCCTGCCGGTGACGATTGTCGACGTGCTGCCGCTGAAGACGGTGCCGGAGCAGGATGCCCTGCACGGCGCCGAACTCTTTGCCCGCGACGCCAACGCCTGCTGCGCGATGCGCAAGGTCGAACCGCTACAGCGGTCGCTCAGCGGCTACGAGCTGTGGTTCACCGGCGTGCGCCGGGACGAAGCACCCACCCGCGCCAACACGCCGCTGGTGACCTGGGACGAACGCAACGGCTTGGTGAAGGTGAACCCGGTTGCCGCCTGGAGCTATGACGAGCTCATGGACTACGCCACCGAACACCAAGTTCCCGTGAACATATTGCTCTCCCAGGGCTATCCCTCCATTGGTTGCGCCCCGTGCACCCAGCCCGTCGCGGCTGGTGCTGACCCCCGTTCCGGCCGCTGGGCCACCCTCGAGAAGACAGAATGCGGGCTCCACCTATGACGATCGCAACTTCACACCGCCTCTCCGAACTTGACGTGCTCGAGAGCGAAGCGATCCACATTATTCGCGAGGTCGTCGCCGAGTTCGAACGCCCCGTACTGCTGTTCAGCGGCGGCAAGGACTCCGTCGTCGTACTGCACCTCGCCGCGAAGGCGTTCTGGCCTGGCAAGATTCCGTTCTCGCTGCTGCATGTGGACACCGGCCACAACTTTCCCGAAGTGCTCGAGTTTCGCGACAAAACCGTCGCCGCGCACGGCGTACGTCTGACCGTCGCCAAGGTCGAGGATTACATCGCCGACGGCCGCCTGGCGGAACGCGCCGATGGCACCCGCAACCCGCTGCAGACCCTCCCACTGCTCGACGCCATTGCAGCCGGTCGGCACGATGCGGTCTTCGGAGGCGCTCGTCGCGACGAAGATAAAGCGCGCGCGAAGGAGCGCATCCTCTCGCTACGCGATGAGTTCGGGCAGTGGGACCCGCGCAACCAACGCCCCGAACTGTGGAACCTCTACAACGGCCGCCACACCGTCGGCCAGCACGTTCGCGCCTTTCCGATCAGCAACTGGACCGAACTCAACGTCTGGCGCTACATCGAACGCGAGAACATCGAACTGCCCCCGCTCTACTACGCCCACGAGCGTGAGGTGTATCGCCGCGACGACATGTGGCGTGCCGTCGGACCGGTGAGCCCGGCACGAGCCGACGAGACCGTCGAAGTTCGCACCGTGCGCTACCGCACGGTGGGCGATATGAGCTGCACCGGCGCGGTCGACTCGGCAGCGGTATCCGTCTCCGACGTCGTGCGCGAGGTGGGAGTGAGCACCATCACCGAACGCGGCGCGACCCGCGCCGACGACCGCATCTCCGAGGCCGCCATGGAAGACCGCAAAAAGGAAGGATATTTCTAATGAAGAATTCGCTCCGTTTGGGCGCCCTCATGCTGGGAACGTCCCTTCTGCTCAGTGGATGCGCCGCCACGGCCAGCACCGAGCCCGCAACCGACCAGGGTCCCGCCGCCGAACTTCGCCTGGGCTACTTCGACAACGTCACCCACGCCGCGGCGCTCGTCGGGCTGCAGAACGGCTACTTCGCGGATACCCTCGGCGACACGAAACTGAGCACCCAGATTTTCAGTGCTGGCCCGGCGGCCGTTGAGGCACTCAGCGCCGGCGCCATCGACGCCGCGTACATCGGCCCGAGCCCAGCCGTGAACACGTTCATTCAAAGCGCCGGCCAGTCGGCCGTTATCGTGGCCGGAGCCACGAGCGGCGGCGCCGCGCTCGTGGTGCGAGACGGCATCGACAGCCCGGCCGACCTGGCCGGCACGATCCTCGCCACTCCGCAGTTGGGCAACACCCAGGATGTCGCCCTGCGATCCTGGCTCGGCGACGAGGGTTACGAAACCAGCACCACCGGAGGCGGCGACGTCACGGTGTCCCCCACCGATAACGCGCAGACTTTCACCCTGTTCCAGAGCGGCAAGATCGACGGCGCCTGGCTGCCTGAACCCTGGGTCTCCCGGCTTGTACTCGAAGGCGGCGGCCACGTGCTGGTCAATGAAGCCGACCTCTGGGACAACGGCGATTTTCCCACCACCGTACTGCTCGTGCGCAAAGCCTTTCTCGAGGAGCACCCGGACACGGTGAGGGCCCTGCTCGACGGGCACGCCACCGCCGTGGACTGGCTCACCCAGAACCCGGCCGACGCCCCGGCCGTCATCAACGCTCAGCTCACGGCCGACACCGGCAAGGCTCTCGCCGACGATGTTCTGGCTCGCGCCCTGACCGAAGTGAAATTCACTGTCGACCCGCTCGCCACGACCTTTCCGGCGTTACTGGGCGAGGCGGTCAAGGTCGGCACCGCCAAGGACGGCGACCTGAACGGCCTGTTCAACGTGACACTGCTCAACGCCGTACTAGCCGAACGCTCTGAAGGACCGGTCTCGGCCGGCGGATTGGGAACGGAATAACATATGACCCTCACCATTGACCCCCAGGCCAGCACCGAAAACGACTTCGTCGCCGCTCCCGAAGGCACCCTCTTTCGCTTCGCAACGGCCGGTTCCGTCGACGACGGCAAGTCCACCCTGGTGGGCCGACTGCTGCACGACTCGAAGGCGATCCTGGCCGACCAGCTCGAAGCGGTCACCCGAACCTCCACCGAACGCGGCTTCGGCGGCGAGAGCGGCGGCATCGACTTCGCCCTCCTGACCGACGGCTTGCGCGCCGAACGTGAACAGGGCATCACCATCGACGTGGCCTACCGCTACTTCGCAACGCCCGCGCGGTCCTTTATTCTCGCGGACTGCCCCGGCCACGTGCAGTACACCCGCAACATGGTCACCGGCGCCACCACAGCGGATGCTGTCATCATGCTCATCGACGCCCGCAAAGGGGTGCTCGAGCAGACGCGCCGTCATCTCAGCGTCGTCGCGCTGCTGCGGGTACCGCACGTGATCGTCGCGGTCAACAAGATCGATCTGCTGGACTACGACGAAGCCGCGTACCGAGAGGTGGAGGCATCCGTTCGTCTCGTCACCGCCGAACTCGGAATCGCTGAGGTTCTCGTGATTCCAGTGTCGGCATTGGTCGGCGACAACGTCGTCGACCGCTCAGAGCGCACGCCTTGGTATGCCGGGCCGAGCCTGCTTGAACTGCTGGAGACGCTCAGCGTGATCGATGACCTCGACGCATCTGGGCGGGCCTCCGAGGCATTCCGGCTGCCCGTGCAGCTCGTACTGCGCCCGCAGGGCGCTGTCGTCGTGGCCCCCGAGCTCGCCGACTCCTACCGCGACTATCGGGCCTATGCTGGCCAGATCGCGAGCGGCAGCATCAAGGTGGGTGACACCGTCAGCGTTGAACCCGGCGGCGGCACCAGCACCGTCACCAGCATCGACTTCGCCGGGGTATTTCTCGACGAAGCCTTCGCGCCGCAGTCGGTTGCCCTGCAGCTGGCCGACAATCTCGACATTGCCCGCGGCGCCATCATCGCAGCGCTGGACACCCTGCCGCCTCTTACCCGCACGCTCGAAGCCGACCTGTTCTGGCTCGACCCGCGCCCGCTCGCTCCGGGCGCCCGAGTTCTGGTGAAGTTCGGCACGACCGTGGTGCAGGCCCTGGTCAGTGAGGTCACCGGTCGGCTCGACCTGACGACGCTCGGCGTTGAACCGGCGACAAACCTGGCCGTGAACGATATCGGGCAGGCCAGCATCCGGTTATCGCGCGATCTGCCCGTGGAACGCTACGTGCAGAACCGCCGCTCGGGCGCTTTTCTCGTGATTCACCCGCAGGACGGCGCAACCCTCGCCGCCGGCATCGTCACCGCACCGGGCGAGCCCACCCGGGCCGGCGATGGCTCGGGCGCCGGGTCGGACGTGTCGCCGTGACCTCCCCCGCACGCACGTCAGTCGTGACAGCACCCGTGCAGACCACTGAACCGGCCGTCGCCGCGCAGCTAGCCGCAATCACGATCGAGTCCCTCGGTAAGCGCTACGGCACCGGCCCACTTGTGCTCGACGATATCAACCTCTCGATCGAGGCCGGCCAGTTCGTCTGCTTGCTCGGTGCGAGCGGATGCGGCAAGTCCACCCTGCTCAACATCATCGCCGGCCTCGAGAAGCCGACGGAAGGCGCCGTGACCGTGGCGAGCGGTAAAGCCGCCGTCATGTTCCAGGACGCCGCTTTGTTTCCCTGGCTGACCGCCGGCCGCAACGTGGAGCTCGCTCTGAAACTACGCGGGGTGCCGCGCAAAGCGCGGGTCGCAGCGGCACTCGAACTGCTTGATCTGGTCAACCTGGCCGATGCCGCCGACAAGCGCCCGCACGAGCTCTCCGGCGGCATGCGGCAGCGGGTCGCCCTGGCTCGTTCGCTGGCGCAGGACCGCAAGGTGCTGCTCATGGACGAACCGTTCGCCGCCCTCGACGCCATCACCCGGGACCTGCTGCACGAAGAGCTCGAACGGGTGTGGCGCCAGACCGGGCGCACCATCGTCTTCGTCACCCACAACGTGCGGGAAGCGGCCCGGTTGGGCGAACGAATTCTGTTGATGTCGTCGCGCCCCGGCCGCATCGTCAACGAGTGGACCATCACCGATACCGGCTCCCGCCGAATCGAATCCCCCGAGGTAGCTCGTCTGGGCGACGAGATCACTGGCCAGCTGCGAGAGGAGATCCGCCGCAATGCCGCTTGACGCTCGAATTGACACCACCCCTGCCGCACCGCACACACCCGACCCCGGCCACGACGAATTTCGTCGCCTCGAAGCTGGCCTGGATTCGTTGCAGGCCGTCCCCGAAACGCCCCGCGGAGCTTTCCGCCGCACCGTCGACGGTGTCCTGCCACCGATTCTGCTGCTCATCGCCCTCGTCGCGGCCTGGCAGGTCTATATCCTTATCGCCAAACCGCGGCCGGACCTGATCCCCGGGCCGTTCGACGTGTTCGGTGCCCTGGCCGGCGCATGGTCGAGTGAGCGCCTGCAGCTCGCAGTCGCGACGAGCCTCGAACGCGGCGGCCTCGGCTTTCTGATCGCCGTCGCCATCGGCACCCCGATCGGGCTGCTGCTCGCTGAATGCCGCCCGGTACGACGGGCCGTCGGCCCACTGTTGTCTGGTCTGCAGGTGCTGCCCTCGGTCGCGTGGGTGCCAGCCGCGATCATCTGGTTCGGCCTGACCGATGCCACGGTGTACTTCGTCATCCTGATGGGCGCCGTTCCCTCGATCGCCAACGGACTCGTGTCCGGTGTCGACCAGATTCCGCCGCAGCTTCGCCGCGTCGGAACGGTACTCGGCGCCTCCCGGTTCGAGATGGCGACCCTCGTGGTGCTTCCGGCCGCGCTGCCCGGCTATTTCTCCGGCCTCAAGCAGGGCTGGGCTTTCGCGTGGCGTTCGTTGATGGCCGCAGAGATCATCACGACCGGCGGTACGATCGGATTCGGCCTCGGTACAATGCTTAACCAGAGCCGCGAACTGGCCGATCTCGCGGGCGTGCTCGCAACGATCCTGGTGATTCTGTTCGTCGGGATACTGGTCGAACTGGTGTTTTTCGCTCCGATCGAGCGTCGCCTGTTGCGCCGCCGCGGGCTCATGGCCGCCGGCTTGCGTTGAACCGCGCGCATCCACTTTTCTCCCCTGTTCTCTTGTGAAAGGCCCGTTATGACCCCCGCTTCTTCTGCCCTGCGTGTTGCCATCATCGGCGCCGGCCCAGCCGGCATCTACGCCGGCAACATTCTCAATCGGCTCGTGGTCGAGGCGGGCCACACCGTGGCCATCGACCTGTTCGATTCGCTGCCCGCACCGTACGGGCTGATTCGCTACGGCGTCGCCCCCGACCACCCGCGCATCAAGGGCATCGTCAAGTCGTTACAGGAGATGCTCGACGCAGGCACGATCCGCTTCATCGGTAACGTCACGTACGGCACCGACCTGAACCTCGCCGATCTGCGCGAGCACTACCATGCGGTCATCTTCGCGACCGGCGCCATTCTCGATGCCCCACTCGTCATTCCCGGCATCGACCTGCCCGGCTCGTTCGGCGCCGCCGACTTCGTCTCCTGGTACGACGGGCACCCCGACGTATCGCTGGAATGGCCACTCGACGCAACCGACGTGGCGGTCATCGGCAACGGCAACGTCGCCCTGGATGTGGCCCGCATTCTCGCCAAGCACGCCGACGACCTGCTCACCACCGACATTCCCGCGTCGGTCTACGCCGGCCTCGCCGGGTCTCCGGTCACCGACGTGCACGTATTCGGTCGTCGCGGACCATCACAGGTCAAATTCACCCCGATCGAACTGCGTGAACTCGCCGACATCCCCGATGTCGACCTCGTGGTCTATGCCGAAGATTTCACGCCCGACTCATACAGTGAACAGCTCGTCGCCAGCAACAACCAGGTCAAGATCATGACCCGCACGCTGAACGGATGGCTCACCAAGGCTCCCCTCGGCGCCTCGCGTCGCCTGCACCTGCACTTTCTGCACGCGCCGGTCGAAGTGTACGGAGACGGTCGGGTAGAAGGAATCCGTTTTGAACGCACCGAACACACCGGAGACGGCGGGGTGCGGGCGACCGGGCAGGTCGTCGATTACCCGGTACAGGCCGTCTATCGCGCGGTCGGCTACCGGGGCAGCGCGCTCACCGAGGTACCGTTCGACGCCGTTCGCGGTGTCATTCCCAACGACGGCGGGCGGGTGCTCGACGCAGCCGGCGACGCGATCGCGGGACTGTACGCCACCGGGTGGATCAAGCGCGGTCCGGTCGGCCTCATCGGTCATACCAAGGGCGATGCCCTCGAGACCGTGACCCGGCTTGTGGCCGACCTGCCCGTGCTCGTATCCCGTGCAACGGTCGATCAGGGCGCAGATATGATTCTGGCGCTGCTCACGGACCGCGGCGTGGAGTACACCACTTGGGCTGGATGGCGCGCCCTCGACGTGCACGAGCAGTTGCTCGGCAGCCAGGATCTGGTCACCCCCGGCCGGGAGCGGATCAAGGTCATTTCCCGGGCCGAACAGGTCGCCATTTCTCGTGTGGAAGCGTTGTCGGCCCTATGACGTATGTGATCGCTCTTCCGTGCGTCNCTATATCCATCCGGACGAGTGCGTCGACTGCGGCGCCTGCGAACCGGTCTGCCCGGTCGAAGCCATCTACTACGAAGATGACCTGCCCGAACAGTGGTCCGACTACTACAAAGCCAACGTCGAATTCTTCGACGACATCGGCTCCCCCGGCGGAGCCGCCAAAATCGGCGTCCTCGCCAAGGACCACCCCGTCATCTCCGCACTGCCACCACAGGGGGCCGAGTAGGTCGGACTGGGTACTTACGCGTGCCGGTCAACACGCGAAATCGACTACATGCCGAACATGACCGTGCGAGCGCGCGCGGTCATGTTCTCCCGGCGATGATCACCTTGCACCGGGTTCTTCACTACGACGTATCGATCCGTCGAATCTGCCGCTCATCGTGACGAACCGCACGTTGGTCGCAAAAACCTCCATGGCACGGGCCGGTTGAGATCTAGTCGACACCGTTGCTGTCCGTGGCACCAGAATCATCGATATCGGAAAACGCTGTCGCCTCGCAACTGCTAATCTTCACATCACGGATACCGAATAGCCTGTCAGGCCGGAACCGCTTCCAACGTGATGACGGCGAGGAATCCCCGGCCGAGCACCTCCGGGGCCGGATCGTCGCCGCGTACGGTGTCGAGGATACTCAATTTGGCCTCCTCACCATTGGCGGTCGCGACTGCATTGCCCTTCAGCAGCAGGGCGAATTGATCGCTGAACACCGGGTGGGGACGTTTCTTCGACAGCTCGACGATCGACAGAAAGCCCTTGAACGCTCCCCGTCGCGCCATCACGTTCAAATCTTTTATATCGCCGACCGGCAAGGCGGAGCTGGTAACGCTGTCACCGGAAAACCGGAATGGCCGGTACTGTTCCATGGCATGCTCTTCACCATCGACCGTCACAACCATGAGCTCGCCTTCGATCACCGTGAGGATGCGGTCTACCCCTGCAAAAGTAGAAAAGTCGCCGGCCGCGGTCACGTCGGCGATGCTGATGCGCCAGTCGAAGTCCACCGCGCCGTCGGGGAAAGATGCCACCTCGCGGCTGGTGCCGCCGCCGTTTTGCCAGGGTACGTACGGGCCGAAGAGCGTCATATCGAATAATGCGCATGATTTCGAGTTTAGGTCAGCAGACAACACGAAACCAGTTCACACCCAAGCGATGCGCTCTGGCGGCCGCGGCTGGTCCAGCATTGAGAAGTTCGGGAACACCGATCAGTCCACGAACACCGAACTCCCAGCACACCCCGAGCGGTCAGGACGCCGCGGCACGCTCCCGCTGATCGGCACGGGCGCCGATGCGCTGGCCCACGACGGCGCTCACCCCGTCTTGCCGCATGCTGACACCGTAGAGGGCATCCGCTATCTCCATGGTGCGTTTCTGGTGCGTGACCACGATGAGCTGGCTGGTTTCGCGCAGGTCTTCAAAGATGGTCAACAGCCGGCCGAGGTTGGCATCATCAAGGGCCGCTTCGACCTCGTCCATGATGTAGAAAGGGCTCGGGCGGGCCTTGAAAATGGCGATCAGGAGCGCCACAGCGGCGAGCGAGCGTTCGCCACCCGAGAGCAGGGAGAGTCGTTCGATCTTTTTACCGGCCGGCTTCACCGACACCTCGATGCCGGTCGTGAGCACGTCATCGGGGTTGGTGAGCCAGATGCTGCCGCTGCCGCCGGGAAACAGCACCGGGAATACCTCGGCAAAGGCCGCCTGGGTGTCATCGAATGCGGAGGAGAAGATGGTCTGCATCTTTTCATCGATGTCGGCGATGATGGTCAGCAGGTCGCTGCGGGTCTCGGTGAGGTCGGTGAGTTGCTCCGTGAGAAACCGATGCCGTTGCTCGAGTGCCGCGAATTCTTCAAGGGCGAGCGGGTTGACCCGGCCGAGCTGACCGAGCTTGCGTTCAGCAGCCGCGAACCGTTTCAGTTGTTCGGCGCGATCGAAGCGCATACCGTCGCTGGCACCGTCTTCGCTGGCGCCGTCATCGCTGGTGTGGCTTTCGTCCCGAATGCTGTCCCGGATGCTTGCACCGATACCCATACCGTCAGGCGGAATGACCTGGTCCGGCCCATATTCGGTGACGAGCACGTCTTCGGTGAGCCCCAGTTCGCTTCCGGCGCGTTCGAGCAGGGCCGAGAGTTGCAGTTTCTTCTCGTAGATCTCGAGTTCGAGGCCGTGCACCTTCTCGGTGATCGACGCGAGCCGCTCGCGCAGGGCGTTCTCGTCACGACGCAGCTGCTGAAGTTCAGTGTTCTGGCTGGCCCGTTCGGTTTCGGCGCTCGCCAGTTGAAGCCTCGCCTCAGCGACGGAGCGATCCGCCGCGGCGAGCACAGCCGGAAGTGCCGTGGCGACCCGGGACGCGGCATCCACTTGGCGACGACGAACGACGGCGCGGCGAGCCGCGACGGCAGCGGCGGTGCGGTCGGCCTCGAGACGATGGGTGAGAGTGGTGACGTGCGCTTCGCCAGCGCGCACCCGCTCGCGGGCGGTTTCCCCCTGCAGCCGAGTCTCGATCTCGGTCTCGCGGGCGGTTTCAAGTTCGGTGTGCAACGCGTCGCGCAGGGTCACGTCAAGGATGGGCCGTGGCCGTGACCGGGCGGTGTCGAGGGCAGCTGCTGCCCGTGCGGCGACGGCCTCCGCTTCGGTGACGGCGCTGCTTGCGAGCTGCAACGCGGCAGAGACCCGATCGACGTCGGCGGTGGTGGCGTCTGCTTGCACCAGGAGTCGCCCACGTCGTTCGGTCACGGTGGCGAGCCGCGTTTCACAGGCGCGCAGGGCCGCCCGTGCACTGACGGACTGCTCTTTGTGCGCCTGCAACAGTGTGCGCTGTTCGGTGAAGTCGAACCGCACGCGTTCGATCTGCGAGGTGACGGCCGCGAGTTTCTCGGCGGCGGTATCGCGTTCGGCGACGAGTTCGAGCCTGCTCTGCCTGGCGCCGGACCCTCCGCGTACGACCCACGGGCTCAGCACCTCTCCAGAGAGGGTGATGAGGGTGATACCGTTCGGCAGCTGTGCGGCGCTGGCGACGGCGAGATCGTCGGCGATGACGGTCTGGGCGAGCAGCCCCCGTATGCCGGCCGGGCCGTCGATGACCGAGTTCGCCCAGCGGATGCCCACCCGCGCGCGCAGTTCGTCAACTGGCGCTGAAGGGTCACCGGCATCGGCATCGGCATCGGCATCGGCATCGGCCACGATCAGTTCGACCCGCCCGTAGTCGTCGCGTTCGGCCTGCATGATCGCGGCGAGTGCGGCGTCGCGGTTATCGGCAAGCACGGCGTCGGCGAGGGAACCGAGCGCGGCAGCGATCGCCGCCTCGAACCCCGGCTGCACCCGCACGTGGTCGGCCACGAGGCCGCGAATACCTGCTAGCTGCGCGGCGAGCACCGCCGATGAGCCATCTTTCTGATCAAGCGCGAGGGAAAACGCACCCTGTCGGGCTGCCTGGGCGTCGCGTTCCCGCTCGTGCCGGTGGAGGTCATCGCGAAGGCGCTCCACCTCGGCCTCAACGTGCTGCACCGCGGTTTGCGCCAGTTCAAAAGCCTCGGACAGGTCGCCCGAGTCGGGTTCTCCGGCGGGCACGTCCGCTGGCAGTTCGTCGAGCTGCTGCTGTGCTTTTCGGCTGCGGTCCATCGCGTCGCCCTGCGCATTCTGCTGCCGCAACTGCTCACCGCGCACGGCAGTGAGCCGCGACGCCGCCGCCTCCGATTGGCCGGTCAGGTGCGAGATCTCGAGGTCATGGCGAGAGACGAGTGCTGCCTGCGCCGCGATGTCTTCGTCGACCGCGTCGAGCCGCGACCGGGCCGCCGCACTCTGCTCGCGCGCGGTGTCTGAGGCGATTTGGGCTGTCCCAATGCCCGCACGCAACTGCTCAACCTCATCGGCGGCCTCGGCCAGCATGGTCGGGGTGACACTCGATACGAGTCCGGTCGACTCCGCCTGCGATCCCAGCAGGGCCAGTCGCTGATTGGCGAGGGTGAACAGTCCACGCAGGCGTTCCTGCACCGACTCGAGTCCGTGACTGGTGCGGCGAGCCCGGTCGACGGCATCACCGATTTGCGTGAGCTCAAGCCGCTGCGCGCGGTCCTGTTTCTGCGAGAGCTGTTCCTGGAGCACGATCCGCTCGGTGTGCCGTTCACTCTCGGTGCGGTCATGAATGTCGAGTGCGGTGCGCAGCGCCACGACGTCGTCGGCGAGCAGGCGGGCGCGCGCGTCCCGGACGATGGCAGCGATGGTCTGCGCTTCCCGGGCGATTTCGGCCTGGTGTCCGAGCGGCTTGAGCTGGCGCCGAATCTCCCCGGCAAGGTCGCTCAGCCTCGTGAGGTTGGTCTGCATCGCATCAAGCTTGCGCACGGTCTTCTCTTTGCGACGCCGGTGCTTGAGAATGCCAGCGGCCTCCTCGATGAAACCTCGGCGTTCCTCCGGGCTCGCACGCAGCACAGCGTCGAGCTGACCCTGCCCGACGATGACGTGCATCTCCCGGCCCAGGCCAGAGTCACTGAGCAGTTCTTGCACGTCGAGCAGCCGGCAGCTGCGCCCGTTGATGGCGTACTCGCTCGCGCCGTTGCGAAACAGTGTGCGCGAAATAGTGACTTCGGAATAGTCGATCGGCAAGGCGCCGTCGGTGTTGTCAATGGTGAGGATGACCGCGGCCCGGCCGAGCGGACCGCGGGTGGACGTACCGGCGAAGATGACGTCCTCCATCTTTCCACCGCGCAGGGTTTTCACGCCCTGCTCGCCCATTACCCAGGCCAGCGCGTCGACGACGTTGGACTTGCCCGAGCCGTTCGGGCCCACAACGCAGGTGACGCCGGGTTCGAAAGCGAACGTCGTCGGCTGCGCGAACGATTTGAAGCCCTTGAGGGTGAGGCTCTTCAAATACAACAGAAACCCTTTCGGTTGTCGGCCGCGAATGCTCGTCTCGGCATTGATTCAACGCTACCGTGACCCGCCGACACTGGCCGGGACATCCGCTGATCGCACAGTGTGGCGTGAACACTTCGGTCGCTCGGATCACTGTGGCGCAGAATGAGGTACTTCTCGATCGTAGAACTCGTCATTTCGCTTAGGGCTACCGCCCAGCTGGCTCGACCCTGACGCGCTGGCCGCGCTCCATGACGTCGTCGATGCGAAGAAATTCGCTACGATCGAGCCCCACTATCCGAACGTCGAGCTCGACTCCAAACCCGCGTGCTGGCGTCGCCCCAGCTCAGCGTGGCGGGCCTTCGCTGCCTGGGCGCGGCCGAGTCAACCGCTGGCAGTGCGGGCAGAAGTGCGAGCCGCGGTTCATGAACTGTTCGCGCACGATCAGCGTGCCGCAGCGCGAACACGGGTGGCCCTGCCGTCCGTACGCTTCGAGGCTGTGTGCAAAGTAGCCGGCCTGCCCGTTCACGTTCACATACTGGGCGTCGAAGCTGGTGCCGCCCTCGGCCAGAGCGCGGTGCAAAATGGTGCGCACGGCCGCCAGCAGCGTCGTCGCCTTGGCGCGCGACAGCGACGCAGCGGGCTGCTCATAGTGGATCCGCGCGGCGAACAGCGCTTCGTCCGCGTAAATATTGCCGATGCCGCTGATCAGGTTCTGATCGAGCAGCGCCCGCTTAATGCCGGTTTTCTTCTGGGCGAGCGCAGTGAAGAAGGCACGGGCCGAGAACGATGGGTCGATCGGGTCGCGAGCGATGTGCGCAACCTGTCCGGGAATGTGGTCCTGCCAGACGGCATGCGCTGTGGCCATACCGGAATAGCCGCCGGGAAGCCCGTCGCTGGTGGCCACCATGGTGTCGACCGCCATGCTTCCGAAAATGCGCTGGTCGACGAAATTGACCCACAGTTCTCCGCGGCTCGGGTGCTCCAGCGTCAAGCGGATGCGCAACATGCGATCATCGGCCGCCCCCGGGTTCCGCAGCAGCACCTGGCCGCTCATACCGAGGTGAATGACGAGTGCCCGATCGCTCTCGAGCGGCAGCCACAGAAACTTGCCGCGACGCACCGCTGCGAGAATTCGCCGCCCAACGAGCTGCTCGGCGAACGCCCCGCCCGCGGGAGCGTGCCGGCGCAGAGAACGTTCATCGAAGACCTCGACCCCGGTGACCACAGCATTGGTGACCGCCGGCTGAAGACCACGACGCACGACCTCGACCTCGGGAAGTTCCGGCATTTCGTAAGGCTTTAGAGCGCGTTCAGTTGGTCGATGGCGTCCCGCGCCGCGGCCATTTCCGCGAACTTCTTGCTCGGACCTACTCCCTGGGCGGTCACGGCGGAACCGATCGCTACGGTCGCGACAAAAATCTTCGAGTGATCAGGACCGCTGGATTCGAGCGTGTAGACGGGAATGCCCACGCCGGCGCTGGCGGCGAGCTCTTGCAGGCTCGTTTTCGGGTCCATCGACACACCGAAGTGACCAGGCTCAGCCAACAGGGGTTCGATCAGGCGCAGCACGAACGCAGTGGCGACTTCGCCACCGGCATCCAAAAAAGTGGCCCCGATGAGCGCCTCAACGGTGTCGGCCAAAATCGACGCTTTGTCGCGCCCACCGGTGAGAATCTCACCGCGACCCAAGCGAATGTAATCGCCCAGTCCGAGACCTCGGGCGATCCGGGCGAGGGCGGCCGTGGACACCAGGCTGGCCCGGCGTTTGGCCAGATGACCCTCGTCGAGGTCGGGGTAGGTGCGGTACAGCATCACCGTGACGGCCTGGCCCAGAATCGAGTCGCCAAGGAATTCAAGACGCTCGTTTGTGGGAATACCACCGTTCTCGTACGCAAATGACCGGTGAGTTAGAGCAAGCTCCAGAATCACCGGCTCAATCTGCACTCCGAGGGTCGCCAACAGGGGCGACCGCTCGGTACGCACGCTTTTCATCTATACACCTTCATCGACCGAGTTCCGGTCTCTTCAGAAGGAGTGACTTAGATGTCAGCGACTTTACGGCCCTTGTATTCCATGAACAACGGGGTGCCGGTGGAGTCGGTGACAACCTTGGCGCGGTGCGGCAGGCTGTAGACGACCTTGCCACCCTCCATGGACTTCACGAGGGTGGGAGGCGTGGCCTTCCACTGCGCGCGACGCGAGTGGGTGTTGGAACGCGACATCTTGCGCTTCGGAACTGCCATGACTACTTCTCTTCTCTGCTGTCTGAAACATGGATGGTCGCACCCATGTCTTTGTCTGTGGAAGCCGTGAACCCCGCCAGCGCTGACCACCGGGGATCGAGCGCATCGTCGGAAACGAGTTCGGGCAATTCGTCAAGCGGCTCACCGGTCTCACTGTCAAGACCTGGGCAATCCCGCCGACATACCGGCTGGAACGGAAGTGCTAACACTACCGCGTCCCGAAGCAGAGATTCCAAATCGACATGGTCGTCTAGAATCTCAAACTCGAAGGCTTCCTCCTGAGGATAACCGAAAAGCTCGGCAAACTGAACTCGAACCGGCAGGTCGATGTCTTTCAGGCACCGGCCGCACTCGCCGAGTGCCCGCGCGTACACGTCGGTGCTGACCAGGATTCCCTCGTGCATCGCCTCGAGCCGCAGCTCGGTCGACAGAATCGAACCGGCTTTCACCACTACGAGGCCAGCACCCAGGTCGTCGGGAACCTCAATGTCGAGGTGGCGTTCGTGCATGGTACCCGGGCGGTTGATGAGGTCACGCACGTCGACCGTGTACGGAGTCTTCTTGAACTTAGTCACGGTCGTAAATTCTACGCGCTCTGGGTGGACGCTGTGTTCAGGGGGCGATCGTGCGGGCCCATCGCTCTCCGCGCAGCACCGCAGCCAGAGTGGCGAACAGCGAGGTAGGAGCGAATATTGCCCGAAAACGGATGCCGACACTCGCACCATCGTGCACCGCGCGGAGGGCCAGGGTCAGGTCGTCGGCGAGGGTTTCTGACGACGCCTGCGACCGGTCGAACCGCGAGCGTTCAAGAACCAGAAGTACCCGCGCGAGTGCTTCCTTCTGCACAGGATCGACGGCTCGAAGGCGTTCCAGGCGGCCCGCGAAGACCCGGGGGGTTTCGGTGACCGGCACCGGTATGCCGTGATCGAGGCAGGTGTGCTGCAGCTCGGTCCAGGCGAGGCCTGCACCGGCTCGTCCGGAGCGGATACGGCGCACCCGCGAACCACGCAGCATCCGTCTGGTTGCCGCCGGAAGGAGTAACACGAGCAGTCCCAGCGTGCTGAGTCCGAGGATTCCGAGCAGTTTGCTGGACTCGACACTCTGCGCTGTGGCTCCGCGTTCCAGAGCGGAATCGTTCGCTAACCGGTCCGGGCTGAGGGCGGGGCCGCTCGTGGCGCGGGCCTCATCGGGTGTTGTGATCGGTGTGCCGGCAACGACTGCCTGCTCGTAGTTGGGTACGGTGCCGCGGCCGGGCGTAGGCTCGAATTTCACCCAGCCGACGCCGACGAAGTACAACTCCGGCCAGGCGTGCAGGTCGTGGGAATCCACGTTGTACTGCCCCAGTCCCTGCTCGAGATCCTGCGATTTAACGCCGGGCAGATAGCCGAGGGAGACCCGCGAGGGAATACCGAGGGTGCGTGCCATCGCGGCCATGGCGGAGGCGAAATGCACACAGTAGCCGCGTTTTTCCTGCAGGAACATTCCAATCACCCCCACTCCGCCACCGTCGTAACCGGCTTCAACGGGCGCGTCGGTGTCGTAGCTGAAAACGCTGCTGCGTAAATAGTTCTGAATTGCGACAGCAGCGTCATAGTTCGACGTCGTGTTCGCCGTCACCTCTCGTGCTGTCTCCCCGATGATCGGCGGCGCTTCGACCGGGAGTTGTAGATTACCCACGACGCTCGCGGGATAGTCGCTGCTCGACTGTCGCAGTTGTTCGGCGGTGGGTTTCAATTCCACTGACGACACCGTGTATTCCTGACCGAGAGTGTTCGCCGAGACGCTCGCGATCGCCCGGGTACGGCTGTCCCAATACCAGCGACCGGTCAGACCCTCGATGCTGCTTGCACGTGCCGGCGCGGGCAGCCAATGACTGTTGACGCCGTCGATGACGACCGATGTCGACGCTTCCACCGTCTCCACATTGGCATCGAGCCCGAATGGCTTCTGAATAGCGTCGACGGTATTGCGCACGTCTGCCTCATCGACGCGTGCCGTCCAGGTCGAACCGATGACCTCGTCAAGGGTGAGTAGGGTGAAATAGGGCTGCTCCGTGCCGGTCGAGGTGTAGTGAAATGCCGGCCCGGCCTTGGGGCGACGCAGGTCCTGTCCGAGATTGATCATGGGGCTCACCCCGCTGCCGAACAACAATCCACCGGTCCGGGCCGTCACGAGCCCGCCGGCAGTGAAAGCCGGGGCGACCGTGCTCAAAATCAAGGCACCCACGATAGTCAGGGATCCCACCAGGAGTGCGCCGCCCTGCGGCCCGCGGCCGCGCGACCGCTCCGACCGGTACGTTCGAGGCACGCGCGGCCCAGTCACACGATGCGTCGTCGCCTGGGCACGACGACCAGAAACGTCGACCCGCAGCAACAGCAGAAATGCAACTGCCGCCGCCACAAGCGCGGCAATATCAGCCCCATCATCGATGATGAAGCCCGGCACGGACAATGGCACGAGTGCACCCGCTGCACCGATGGCGGGCCAGCGCAGGGTCACCGCCAGCAAATCCATGAGAATCGCGATCAGTCCGGTGCCGCCGGCCAGCAGAAAGAGGATGCCCAGGGTCACCTCGGCCGGCGTGCTCTGCTGCGCGATCGAAGCCCCTCCAGCGTCGATCAGCCCGGCGAAAGTACTGACGGTTTGCGGTGTCGGAATGAGCCAGAACAGACCAGTCCCACCGCCGAACATTAGTGTCATCGTGACGATCAGCACAGCGCTGTTCGCCACCGGAACCAACGGGCGTGGCACTCCAAGACGGCGAAACACAGCCGCGCCGAGCAATACGGCGCACCCGACTGCCGCACAGACCCACCACCAGGCGTTGCCGCGCAGCAGAGGTGCGAGCGCCGCACAGGAGACGAGCAGAAGCAACAGCAGGCTGAGTGCGAGCGGCCAGGGCGCGACCCTGCTCCCGCCGCGGCGACCGCGAAGCCTCCCAAGCGGGCGCCCCGGGCGCGCCTGGGGAAGGAGATCCGAATTCGTCGTCGCTTTGGTGGACAGACTAGTCATGGTCGGCTCCTCACTCCCCGCTCACGTCGTTCCATGCGTCCGCCAGGTCATTGGCGCCAGAAAGCTCCACACAGCGCCAGCCAGCGGCCTGCAGGCGTTCGCGAGCTTGCACTCCCACGGTGCGCTGCACCAACGCTATAGCGGGCGCGCAGTGACGTACGAGGGCGACGAGGTCTTCGACATCCGCATCGGACACACTCACGAGCATCGCGAATGTCGGAAGTGATAGCTCTGCGTTACGCAGGGCGGCACGCACCGGTGCGCGGCGCTCGGCGGACAGTCGAGCGCTGCGGGTAGGCCACGGTACGGGAACCACACCGGCAAGGGCTTCCAGCAGTGCGCGGTCGCCGCCGGGAGCACGAAAAGTGGCGGGCACGTCGCCGTGCATCCCGCCCAGGGTCTGTTGGTTGCCCGGCAGGAGTTGGCTGGCGCCCAGCTCGATCACCTCGAGACGGTAGCCGGCGTCGAGCAAATGCACACCAACGGATGCCGCCAGCTCGATCGCGAGTTCAAAACCGGTCACGAGATGCGGTGGAACGTGCCCGGCGCCGAGCCCCGCCGCGCCGGCCAGGGTCGTGTCGAGCACGATGCGGGCCTCCGGATTGCTGCGTTGCTCTTCCTGCCGCACCATGATTTGCCCGTGCCGGGCGGTGGCTGGCCAGTTCACGCGGCGCAGGGCATCACCGGGGCGGTATTCGCGGGCGATGAGTTCGTCGGAGGTAGGGGTGGCCTGACGCAACAGCTCTCGAATCGAGCCGTCGTTGCTGGACTGGGCGACGCCGCTGCCTGGCAGCGGCGTCACGCGTGGTGTCACTGTCAAGTCGTGGGGCGAACCAGCCTGTCGGTCGCTGTGCGCGAGGCCGAACGGGTCTTGACGTGACACCCGGAGCGGGCCGACGTCATAGACGCCGCGGTTGCGTGGCACGACGGAGTACTCCAGACGCACTGTGTCACCGGTCGCGCCGTTCCGGCTCACGAGGGGAAGGATGGCCGCAGCCGGCGCCTCAACGCCGGGTGACGGGGTGTCGGCCCACCAGGCACCGCTGAGCGGTGTCGCCGAAAGGTTGCGCAACTGTAGTGAAACCACACTCTCACCGCCGACCGACACGATCGGCGGCCGAAAGACCCTGCTGACTTCGACTCGGGCGGGGCGGAGCGAAACGTAACCGGCTGCCACGAGCGGCGCCAGGGTCAACAGGCTGGCCACGAACACCATGTCACGGCTGTTCACCAGCACAGCGTTGGCGAACAATACAACTCCGGCGGCCAGAATGACCCAGCCTCGCCGGGTGAGACGCGTGGCGAATCGGGCAGCCAGCCGCGTGTACCAGTCGGCATTCGCCGGCCCGGTATCTCTCACCCCAGGCGCCATGACTACGACTGCCCGGTAGACCCAAGGGGCCGCATCGAAGCGGCGGGCACGGGCGGCAACGATGAGGACGCCGCCGCTTTGAACGGGTGCGCTGGAACCTGATCGGATGCCGCGACACCGACCGGCACCGGCGTGTCAGCAAGGATTCGACGCACGATGTCGTCGATCACCGGGCCGCTGTCCTGGTGATGGTGACCCAACGCCCGGCTGGTGGGAACCAGCCGATGGCCGAGAACAGCCACGGCGAGCGCGTCGATATCGTCGGGCAGCACGTAGTCGCGACCGTTCAACGCCGCCTGGGCTTTCGCGGCACGGATGAGTTGGAGCGTTGCTCTCGGGCTGGCACCGAGACGCAGGTCGCGATCATCGCGGGTGGCGCGCACCAAATTAACCGCGTACTCCTTGACCGCCACGGAGGCGAAGACTGCTCGTGCCGTGTGCATCATGTCGCGCAGGGTCTCCTCCGACACCACGGCCGAGATCAGAGCGAGCGGGCTGCTGGTGTCGCGCGAATCGAGCATCGCGAGCTCCGAGTCGGAGTCGGGGTAGCCCATGGAGATGCGGGCCATGAACCGGTCCCGTTGCGCCTCCGGAAGGGCGTACGTTCCCTCCATCTCGATCGGGTTTTGAGTCGCGATAACGGTGAACGGCAGGGCCAGTGGGTAGGTTGTGCCGTCAACGGTGACCTGGCGTTCCTCCATTGACTCCAGCAGTGCCGACTGGGTTTTCGGACTCGCCCGGTTGATCTCGTCACCGATGACGATGTTGGCGAAGACCGGGCCCGGTTTGAACTCGAACCGGCGTTCGGCCTGATTGAACACGGACACCCCGGTCACGTCGGAGGGCAGCAGGTCGGGGGTGAACTGAATTCGCCCGACCGTGCAGTCTACGGAGCGGGCGAGCGCCTTGGCCAGCATGGTCTTGCCCACACCGGGAACGTCCTCGATGAGCAGGTGTCCCTCGGCCAGCAGAACGGTCAGCGCGATCTGCACGGCCTCGTGCTTGCCGTCAATGACCGTCTCGACGTTGCGCATGATCGCGCGCCCCGCATCGTGCAACTCGCGCAGGTTGCCGGCCGACACTCCCTGTGTCGGCGAGGCAGAGCGAGTCGGTTTGAGGTTCATACCCGCGACCGCTCCAGATACTGCGCAACGGCTCGCGGCACATACGGTGAGACGTCACCGCCCAGGCCGGCCACTTGGCGCACCAGAGAGCTGGAGACATGGGCATTGGCCGGATCGGGCAGTAGAAAGACTGTCTCGACGGCGGCCAGATTGCGATTGACGATCGCCATCGGCGTCTCGTAGGCCACATCGACCTGTGAGCGGATGCCCTTGACCAGCACGCTCGCACCGACATCCATGCAGTAGTCCACGAGCAATCCCATGCTCCAGCTGGCGACCACGATGTTGGTCGGCAGCCCAGCCTCTCTTATGGCCTGCTCCAGCAGTGATACCCGCTGATTGATCGGCAACAGCGCCGATTTGTCAGGGTTGTGCACCACGAGAACGTGAAGCTCGTCGAACAGGCCGGCCGCGCGATCGATCACGTCCAGGTGGCCCAGAGTGACGGGGTCGAATGATCCAGGGACAACGGCGATCCTGCGCATGGTCACACCCTACTGCCACACACTGACGGAACGCTGCCCGATGTATCCGCTTTGCGTCGGCATAATCAGCCTTTATTGAGCCAGGTGCGTTCGGAATCATTCAGGCGGCGCGCGATCGCATCACGCAGCGCCGGGTTGGTGCGGATGCCCGGATCCCCCGTGACCAAGTGGTAGGCCGCTTGTCGAGCTTCGGCGATCATGTCGCCGTCGACCGCCACCCGCAGAAAGCGCAGTTTCGAGCCGTCACCGGACTGCATGTCACCGAGCACGTTGCCCTCCCCGCGCAGGGCGAGGTCGAGTTCAGCGAGTACGAAGCCATCGAGCGTTGCGGCGACATCACCGATGCGCTGACGGGCCGGGGACCCCGCGCGGGAATTAGTTACCAGCAGGCACAGCCCTGGCACTCCACCGCGTCCGACCCGGCCGCGCAACTGGTGCAGCTGGGAGACACCGAATCGGTCTGCGTCGAGCACGACCATGGCGGAGGCGTTCGGAACGTCGACACCGACCTCGATGACGGTGGTGGCGACGAGAATATCGATCTCACCGGCGGCAAAAGAGCGCATGATGCGGTCTTTCTCCTCGCTCGTCATGCGCCCGTGCAGTGCCTCGAGACGATACGGCGCCAGGGACGCGACACCGCGCATTCCCTCGAGGACTTCTTCGACGTTGAACAGCGGGCGCGGATCGTCTCCCGGCGGCGGCGCGAAATCGGCCTCGTCTTCGATTTCTGCCGGAGAAATCGCCGGACACACGACAAAACCTTGACGCCCCAGGGCGAGTTCCTGCGCCAAACTCGCCCAGACGCGCCCGAACAGTGCCCCGTTCTCACCCATGGGAACGACAACACTGCGAATTCCCTGGCGCCCGGCCGGCAGCATGCGAATGGTGCTCACGTCGAGGTCGCCGAACATGGTCATAGCAATGGTGCGCGGAATCGGCGTTGCCGTCATGACGAGAACGTGGGGAGGCTCCGCCCCCTTGAGCCGCAGTGTTTCGCGCTGGTCGACGCCGAACCGGTGCTGCTCATCGATCACGATCAGACCGAGGTCGAAAAAGGTCACGGTATCGCTGAGCAGGGCGTGCGTGCCGATCACAATGCGCGATTGGCCAGAGACCGTGCGCAGCAGGGCCTTGCGTTTCTGCGCGACCGGCAGTTTTCCGGTCAACAAGGTCGGCATCAGTTCGGCCGCCAGATTCGGGCCGAGCAGGGTCGTGATCGACCGCAGGTGTTGCCCGGCGAGCACCTCAGTCGGTGCCAGCAACGCGGCCTGGCCGCCGCTGTCCGCTACGGCGAGCATGGCCCGCAGGGCAACCACGGTCTTGCCCGAGCCGACCTCGCCCTGCAACAGCCGATTCATCGGGCCGGACCGGGCCATGTCGGCGGCGATTTCGACCGCGCAAATTTCTTGATCGATCGTCAGCACGAAGGGCAGCGCTGCATCAAAGCGTTCGAGGTAGCCGCCGGGCGTTGGCACTCGGGGTTGGGTACGGCGTTCCCGCGCGAGACTGTGCCGCTGCATGAGGGCGCACTGCAGTACCCAGGCCTCGGTGAACCGCAGCGTTTCTTGCGCAGCCATCCACTGTTCTGGATCGTCAGGGCTATGAATCCAGCGGATGGCCTGGGTGTGGTCGAGCAGGCTGTGTACGACCCGCAGGTCCTCGGGAACAGGATCGGGCAGGGTGCCGAGGCGCCGGAGAACCTGGTCGATCATCGTCTGCAGGTTCCAACTGGTCTCGGCGGCCGTAGCGGCATAAATGGGGATGAGCGGCTTGTGCTTCAACTTCAGGGCCGGGTCGTCGCGCGCCTCTTCTTCTTCGCTTTCGAAGGTCTTGTACGACGGGTTGGCCAGTTGGCTCTGACCCTGGTACATGCGCACCTTGCCGGAGAAACTGCCGCGCAGGCCGGGTCGCAGCTGGTCAAGACGCCACTGCTGGCTGTTCTTGCCAAAGAATGTGAGGGTGAACTGACCTCCCCCGTCGGAGATGACCACCTCTACGATCGTGCCCGGGCGGGATGACATGCGTTTTTCGTGCGCAGAGATGATGTCGGCGATGACCGTGATGTTGGCGCCGGGAGTGAGCTGGTTCAGGGGCCGGAGTACTTCGCGGTCGGCGTAGTCGCGCGGGTAATGGCTGAGCAGATCGTTGACGGTCTGAAATCCGAAGGCTTTCGCGAGCGCTGTCGCCTGGGCTGGGCTGAGGGCCTTCTTCAACGGGGTGTCGAGCGTCAGCGGTTCGAGCTGGGGTGACGGAAGCGCAACACCATCAAATCCGGGGCCACTGGCAGCGCTCGAACCGGTCATGCACTCATCGTAAACCGGGCCACTGACATGGTGTTGTGACCCAGTCACCACAACCCACGCCTCCGCCGCAGGTTTATCTGCGCGGAGCGTTCTTTGCGGAGCGTTCTTTGCGGGGCGTTCTTTGCGGGGCGGCTAGGCTCGGGAGGGTTATGATGCGAATTATTACCGGGTTTGCCGGCTCTCTCTCCCTGGCTGTTCCGAAGTCGGGTACACGGCCAACCAGTGATCGGGTACGCGAGGCCATCTTTTCGGCGCTCGACTCACGGGATGCCCTGCACGGCATGCGCGTGTTGGATCTGTATGCGGGATCGGGAGCTTTGGGGCTTGAGGCCGCCAGTCGCGGCGCCCGCGTCGTGACGCTCGTCGAGAACAGCTACGGCGCGGCGGCCATGTGTCGAAGGAACGCCGAGGCCGTGCAACGGTCAGCGCCGAAGGGCACTGACCTGAAGATCGCCGTCTCCGCCCAGGCGGTTCAGTCGTTCTTGGCCGCTACCAAAGAGGGCTTCGACGTGGTGTTCATCGACCCGCCCTACGACCTCAGCGAGATTGAACTCGGGCACAATTTGAGTGCATTGGCTCCCCTGCTGGCCACCGACGCGCTCGTGGTGCTCGAGCGCAGCTCCCGCTCGCCCGAGCCAAAATGGGGCCCGGGGCTCGCACTCGACCGTCGCAAGGACTACGGCGACACGACCGTCTGGTACGCCGATTCCACCCTGCAGCCGGCGCCGTAGTACTACCGGCGCCGTCACTGGTCGTGCAGCATCCGTTTCAGTTAGCCGGCCGCACCGTCCCAGCCTCGGTACGGGTCCCAGCCGCCCTGGTCGTGTGAAACACCGTCGACGGTGATGGCGCCCCAATTCGAAGCGGATACCGCGACGACCGTTCCGAGGCGGCGAAAGGCGGGCGGCAGAACACGGTCGGGTGCGAAGGTGGCGAGAAGTCCGTGGTCTTCCCCGCCTCCGAGGGCGACCTCGATCCGCTCCCCCAGACAGCTGGAGTCGAAGTCGATACCCACACCGCTGGCCCGCGCGATGCGTCCGGCATCGATGGCAAGTCCGTCGGAGACGTCAAGCATGGCCGTGGCTCCGCCGAGCGCTGCAATCGGGCCACTTGCAATCGGCGGTACGGGGGTGAGCTGGGCGGCCACTTCGGTGGGATGCGTGAGTTTGAGTGCGTTGGCCCTGGCCAGGTCGGGTACTCCGTTGGAATCAACGCCCAGACGGAACAATAGTTCGAGGCCGATTCCAGCGTCGCCAAGCCGGCCGGACAGCGCCACTGTATCCCCTGGCCGCGCTCCCGAGCGAAGAACGGGAGCTCGGCCCTCGAGGTCGCCGAAGGCCGTCACAACCAGGGTGAGGGCGTCTGACGCTGACAGGTCACCGCCGACCACCCCGCAGCCGGGGGCGAGAGCCTCACAGCAGTCGCGCAGCCCGTCGGCAAGGCCCTCAAGCACCGAAACGGGCGTCGACGGCGGGGCGGCGATCGCCACGACCAAAGCTGTCGGGCGAGCGCCCATCGCGGCCACGTCGGAAAGATTGGTGGCGGCGGCCTTCCAGCCAAGATCGTGCGGTGACGACCACGCGAGGCGAAAATCGGGTCCCTGAATCATCATGTCGGTCGTCACCACAAACCGCCCATCAGGCGCCGAGATGACCGCCGCATCGTCGCCCGGGCCGAGAAGTTGGGCCGAAGCCGTCGGTAGACGGGGAAAGATCCGCGCCAGCACGGCCCCCTCGCTGAGGTCGGCGAGAGTTTCGGTGGCGGCGGAGTGCGGAGGTGAAAGCGGGGCATCCGCAGCAGTGGTCATGTTAGAAACGGTAGCCTGAATACGATGTCTCACCCACTCCTGCTCCTGCGCACCGCTCCCCGTCGTTTCGCCGCCGCCGCCGCCGTGCTGGCGACCTCACTGTTGCTGGCCGGCTGCGCCACTGCCGTACCCCTGACCCCGGCCGCCGACGCCACCAACGTGGCCTGCGCCGACGTGATCGTGCACCTGCCATCCACCGTCGCCGATCAGGAGTCCCGGGAGACGAACGCCCAGTCAACAGGAGCCTGGGGCGACCCGGCCGCTGTGTTGCTGCACTGTGGTGTTCCCGTGCCGGCGCCCACGACTCTGCCATGCCTGAATATCAACGGCATCGACTGGATCGAAGATGACGCCGCCGCCCCGACCTACCGCTACACGACCTATGGGCGCGACCCGGCCATCGAAATCGTGGTCGACTCCGAAGCGGTGAGCGGCTCGACGGCGCTCGTCGACGTCGCGAATGCGGTCGCGTATGTGCCGGCGACCGGTTCCTGTGTCGGCGCCGAAGACGTGCAGCTGCCCACACCAGGGGCCACAACCGCCCCGTGATCCCCTGGTTCACGACCCGTCGGTGACCCGCCGGTGGTGCGCGAGATCCCTCGGCAGGCCGGTCAGGAGCCGTGGTGGGCGTGGGCGATGGCCACAGAGATGAGTTCGTCGACCAGCTCCGGGTAGGTGTAGCCGCTGGCCAGCCAGCAGGTGGGAAACATCGAGATGCTTGTGAACCCGGGCATGGTGTTGATCTCGTTGATCACCCATCCGGTCTCCGTCAGGAAGAAGTCAACCCGAGCCAGGCCAGCGGCGCCGATCGCCTCGAAAGCGGCAATGGCCAGCCGCTGTACCTCAGCCAGTTCTGCCGCTGATAGCGGCGCGGGGCAGACCAGCTCGACTCCCGGCGCATCCAGGTACTTCGCGGCAAAGTCGTAGAAGTCACGGCCCGTCACGACGACCTCGCCGGCCACGGAGGCGCGGGTCGGTTCCCCCGGGCGTCCTTGCAGCACGGCGATCTCGAGTTCACGTCCGACGAGCCCGGATTCAATGAGTACCTTGCTGTCTTCGGCGAGACCGACCGTCATGGCCTCGGCCAGCTGGTCTCGTGTCGCTACCCGGCTGACGCCGACGCTCGACCCGGCCCGGGCCGGCTTCACGAAGACGGGCAAGCCGAGTTGTTCGAGGGCCGCGTCACCCAGGGCGGGATCCCGCGCCCAGTCATCCGCTATCAGGGTGCGCCACGGCGCCACCGGCAGGGCTGCTTGCTGAAAGACGGTCTTGGCAAAGTGCTTGTCCATCCCCAGAGCGGATGCGAGAACCCCTGACCCGACATACGGAAGGTCGAGCAGGTCGAGCATGCCCTGAATGGTGCCGTCCTCGCCGAAAGGTCCATGCAAAATTGGGAATATAAGGTCGACAGAACCGAGTGAACGCTCACCGGACGCATCGACAACGGTCATTTCCCGGCTCGATGCGCTCTGCGGCCAGCGCACCCGGGTGCCATTGTCGGCGACAACGGGCAATGCTTGCGCGTTGAGGGCGAATTTGGCTGGGTCGTTGTCTTCGAGTACGTACGCGCCGTCCCGGGTGATTCCGACCGGGATGACGGTGTAGCGCTCAGGGTCGAGGGCTGCCAGCACTCCCCCCGCCGTAGCGCAGCTGATCGAGTGTTCGCTGGAACGCCCTCCAAAGAGAAGCACCACCGTGAGCTTGTGCATCGTCAAGTGTCCTTTCGCCCTGCGGTTCGCCGGAGTCAGTCGTGAGGTGCGGCGCAATGTCGCGGGGATTGAGTGTGCCGTCGAGCACCTGGCGAACCTGTTCGACAATGGGCATCTCGACGCCCTTGGCACGGGCCAGTTCGAGAACCGGCTTCACCGAAGCGAGGCCTTCGGTAGTCTGCTGCATTTGTTTGACGACGTCGTTGATGCTGTAACCCTGGCCGAGCAATCGCCCGGCCGTGTTGTTGCGAGACAGCGGCGACTGGCAGGTGGCGATGAGGTCGCCGAGCCCGGCCAGGCCGGCCAACGTCTCCGGTTGAGCGCCGTAGGCGACCGCGAAGTCGGTCATTTCGACCAGGCCGCGGGTGATGATCGAGGCTTTGGTGTTCTCGCCGTAGCCGACACCGTCGACGATGCCGATGGCGACCGCGATCAGGTTCTTCAGCACCCCACCGAACTCGGTGCCGATGACGTCGGTATTGACGTAGGAGCGAAAATAGCGATTGGTGGCCAGTTTGGCCACGGCCTGCGCCGTTTCGAGGCTCACCGAGGAGACGACAGCGCCGGTGGGCTGTTCCTTGGCGATTTCGAGCGCGAGGTTCGGACCGCTGATCGCGGCAATGCGATCGGGGTCAATGCGCAGCGTTTCTTCGATCACCGTGCTCATGCGCATGCCGGTGGAGCGTTCGACACCCTTCATGAGCGAGATCACTATCGGGTTCGCAACCAGATACGGCTCGACCTGCTTGAGATTTTCGCGCAGCGACTGGCTCGGAACCGAGACGAAAACCATTTCGGCGCCGGCCAGGGCCAGGTCGAGACGGCTCGTGGCGCGCAGGCCCACCGGCAGGTTCACCCCCGGCAAATAATCGCTGTTACGGCGAGCCTCAGAGATTTCCCGGGCCAGTTCGGGGCGGCGAGCCCACAGAACGACGTCGGCACCGCCATCCGTGAGAATTTTGGCGAAGGTCGTTCCCCAACTGCCCGCGCCGAGAACGGCCACCCGGGTGCCTGGCTGAATCTTCGGCAACTGGGCGGTTCTAGGCTTCAAAACGACCGGTCTCTCTCTGATTGTGCTCCGCCGGGTTCCACCGCTTAGCCGGGGCCTTCTCGCCGCGCAGGTCTTCCAGCAGCGCGGTGATGGCCAGCATCACGACTGCGGTCGCCTCGTTGAGCGTCGCCGTGTCGAGACTCCGCCCGCGAAACTGGGAGAGGTCGATCGGGTCGCCGATCTTCACGGTGATGGTTTTACGCGGAAACAGGCTGATTTTCTTGGAATATCGTTCCATCAGGTGCTGGGCGCCCCAGTGGGCGGCCGGCACGATGGGAATGCCCTGTTCCAGCGCGATGCGAACGGCTCCGGTCTTGCCGCGCATCGGCCACAAGTCAGGGTCACGGGTCAGTGACCCCTCCGGGTACACCACGACGATCTGACCTTTCTCGGCCAGACGCTGGGCGGCCTTGACCGGTTCGCTGCCGCGCACCGAACCGCCGCGCTGCACCGGAATCTGCCCGGACCTGCGCAGCACCGCACCGAAGACGGGAATTTCAAAAACAGATGCCTTCGCCAGGAATCGAGGCAGCCGCCCCAACTTCCACGCTACGACTCCCATGACCACGGGGTCGATCTCGCTGTAGTGGTTGGGTGAGAGCACGAACGCACCACTGCGCGGAAACTTGTGAGCGTCGATGATCTCGTACCGGGCGGCGAGGTTCATGACCGGCAGAATCAGCCCGGCGAGGATCCAGAACGCGCTGGGCCTGCTCTTCTCCGAACGAATTCGGGTGCGCGGTGAAGATGAACCGGAAGCTACGGACACGTCGTTATTTTCAGGCACGCGCCTATTATCCTTCGAGATCGAAGTCCGCCCCCAAAAGCCGCAACTTGCCGATGAAGTTCTCGTACCCGCGGCTGATGATTCCCACGTTGCTGACCGTTGATGTGCCCTCGGCCGAAAGCGCCGCGATCAGGTGGCTGAAACCGCCGCGCAGGTCGGGCACGACGATGTCGGCGCCGTGCAGCTTCGTCGGGCCGGTAATGACGGCCGAGTGATTGAAATTGCGCTGGCCAAATCGACACGTGTGCCCACCGAGGCATTCCTTGTGAATTTGAATTGTCGCGCCCATCTCGACGAGCGCGTCGACGAAGCCGAACCGCTGCTCGTACACCGTTTCGTGCACGATCGACGTTCCGTGTGCCTTGGTCAGCGCGATGACGAGCGGCTGCTGCCAGTCCGTCATGAAGCCGGGGTGGACGCCCGTTTCGATGATGACAGGCTTGAGGTCACCGCCGGGGTGATAAAAGCGGATGCCGTCGTCGCAGATGTCGAAAGCTCCACCGACCTTGCGGAAGACGTTGAGGAACGTGATCATCTCAGCCTGCCGGGCGCCACCGACGAAGATGTCGCCGTCGGTAGCGAGTGCTGCGGCAGCCCAGCTGGCAGCCTCGTTGCGGTCGAACAGGGCGCGGTGATTGTAACCGACCAGGCGTTCGACGCCCTCGATGCGGATCACCCGGTCAGTATCGACCGTGATGATGGCGCCCATCTTCTGCAAAATATTGATGAGATCCATGATTTCAGGCTCGATTGCCGCGCCCTTGAGCTCGGTGAGACCTTCGGCCCTCACCGCGGTGAGCAGCACCTGCTCGGTGGCGCCCACGCTCGGGTACGGCAGTTCGAGCTTGGCGCCTTTGAGACCGTTCGGCGCCGACATACGGATGCCGTTGGGCTGCTTTTCGACGACAGCACCAAACTTGCGCAGCACCTCGAGGTGAAAGTCGATCGGCCGGTCGCCGATGCGGCAGCCGCCGAGGTCGGGGATGAAGGCTTCGCCGAGCCGGTGCAACAGCGGACCGCAGAACAGAATGGGGATACGCGAGGAACCCGCGTGGGCGTCGATCGCGGCGAAGTGCGCGCTTTCCACGTTTGCCGGGTCAAGCACGAGGGTTCCGGGCTCATCACCCTCGGTTACATTGACGCCGTGCACCTCAAGCAGGCCGCGAACGATCCGAACATCACTGATGTTCGGAACGTCCTTGAGAACGCTGGGGGTTTCACCGAGCAGGGCGGCGACCATGGCCTTGGTGACGAGGTTCTTCGCCCCCTTCACCTCGATGCGACCGACCAGCGGAATACCACCGCGGATGGTGATTTTATCGGCGGTGAGGCCAACGGATGCCCCGTGGTTCTGAGCACTCCCCCGCTCGTTCGCGTCATCGTGCTGCCTGGCTTCGTTTAGATTCTTCGCCTCTTGATCACGCCGGGCTTCACTGAGAGTGCTCACAAAATACCTGTCCTAGTGCAAATTGGTGCAATACAAATTACTGCAAATTGACGCGGGCCGAACCTGCGGAGAGCGCCGGAAGAGTGCGGGGCAACCACGACTCTCGCGTCCCCTCAAATTCCTTGATCCGCGCTTCGTCACGCAGGGTCAGCGCGATGTCATCGAGACCTTCGAGCAGCCGCCATCTAGTGTAATCGTCGATTTCGAAATTCACGGTCAGGTCCCCGACACGCACTGTTTTACTCACCAGATCCACGGTCAACTCCACCCCGGGGGCGCACTCGACCAAATTCCACAGGGTTTCGGCATCCGCTTCGCTGATCTGCCCGGCGAGCAGTCCCTGCTTGCCGGCGTTTCCGCGAAAGATGTCGCCGAACCGGGGGCTCAGCACCACGTCGAAGCCATAGTCCCGCAGGGCCCACACCGCGTGTTCGCGGGAGGAGCCGGTGCCGAAGTCGGCCCCGGCGATGAGTACGCGACCGCCCTGGTACTCCTTTTTATTGATGACGAAGTCGGGGTCGAGGCGCCACGCCGCGAACAATGCGTCTTCAAAGCCGGTGCGCGTGACGCGCTTGAGATACACGGCTGGAATGATCTGGTCGGTATCGACATTGGAACGGCGCAGCGGCACCGCGATTCCGGTGACGGTGGTGAATTTCTGCATGGTTACTTGTCTCCAGCTTGGTCGAGATCCCACGGGCTACTGAGCGTGCCGCGAATGGCCGTGGCGGCAGCGACGAGCGGCGACACCAGATGGGTGCGCCCGCCCTTTCCCTGTCGCCCTTCAAAGTTGCGGTTACTGGTCGACGCGCAGCGTTCGCCGGGTTCAAGCTGGTCTGGGTTCATGCCGAGGCACATCGAACACCCGGCGAAGCGCCATTCGGCACCGAAGTCGAGGAAGATCTGGTCGAGCCCCTCAGCTTCGGCCTCGATGCGTACCCGGGCAGAACCGGGAACGACCATCATGCGCAGACCTTCGGCCTTGGTTTTGCCCTTGATGATTTCAGCGGCGGCGCGCAGGTCTTCGACCCGGCTGTTGGTGCAGGAGCCGAGAAAAACGGTATCAACCCGGATGTCCTTCATCGGGGTGCCCGCCGCGAGATCCATGTATTCCAAAGCCCGCTCAGCCGCCGAGCGCTCGTTGGCATCGACGATTTCGGCGGGATTCGGCACAGCTCCACTCAGGGACACGCCCTGGCCGGGATTGGTACCCCAGGTGACGAACGGTTCGAGATCGTTCGCATCGATGATGACCTCGGCGTCATAGGTGGCGCCCTCGTCGGTAGCCAGGGTCTCCCAGTAGGCCACGGCAGCGTCCCAGTCGGCACCGCGGGGCGCGTGGGCACGCCCGTCAAGGTAGTCGTAGGTGACCTGATCGGGGGCGACCATACCGGCGCGGGCGCCGGCCTCGATCGACATGTTGCAGATAGTCATGCGCCCCTCCATGGAGAGGGCTCGAATGGCCTCACCACGGTATTCGAGCACGTAACCGGCCCCCCCGCCGGTGCCGATCCGGGCAATCACGGCCAGGATGATGTCTTTTGCGGTGACCCCGGTGCGCAACCTGCCGTTGACGGTGATGGCCATGGTCTTGAAGGGGTTCAACGGCAGAGTCTGGGTGGCCATGACGTGCTCGACCTCGCTCGTGCCGATACCGAGCGCCATGGCACCGAAGGCACCGTGGGTGGAGGTGTGCGAGTCGCCGCACACCACGGTGATTCCCGGCTGGGTCAGGCCGAGCTGTGGGCCGACAACGTGCACGATGCCCTGTTCGATGTCACCGAGCGAGTGCAGGCGCACACCGTATTCGGCGCAGTTGCGGCGCAGGGTCTCGATCTGCGTGCGGCTGGTGAGATCCGCTATCGGCTTGTCGATGGCGAGCGTTGGCGTGTTGTGGTCCTCGGTCGCGATGGTCAGATCGGGCCGACGCAGCATTCGATTGGACAGGCGCAGGCCGTCGAAGGCCTGCGGGCTGGTGACCTCGTGCAGCAGGTGCAGGTCGATATAGATCAGGTCTGGCGTACCGTCCTCACCCTTGGTGACGAGGTGCTTGTCCCAGACCTTCTCGGCCAGGGTACGAAGGCCGGTGCCGGAGTGTTTTTGCGAAGTGGGTATTACGTTGGTCATTTTGAGCGTCTTCCTCACGAATCGATGGCAGCCACGCTGAACGCCGCGACGAGGGAGGCCTCAGGACAGGGACTCGTCGCGGCACAGAAGAAGTCGGCTCAGCACCATGGGTTCAGGCTAACACCTCGCCCAGCCGCTCGGCTCGCGAACGCTTGCGCGACCGGTCAGTCGAACGTTGATTCCACGTAGACGACGCTGACGTTATCGCGTCCGCCGTGCTCGATGGCTTCGTCGACGAGAATGTCAGCGACACTGCGCCCCGCGGCATCCAGGCCGATGTCCCTGGCCAAAACCTCCGCGATCGCCGCATCATCAAGTTCTTTGGTCAGCCCGTCGGAGCAGATCAAAAAGGATTGCTGTCCGAGGGCCGGCAACAGCCAGACGTCGGCATCGACAAACTCGTCGGCGCCGATCGCCCGGGTGATGACGTTGCGCTCGGGGTGTTTCTCGGCGTCGTCGACCGAAATCAGGCCAGCGTCGACCATCTCCTGCACTGCGGAGTGGTCGATGGACAACTGGGCCAAAACACCGTCGGTCCAGGTGTAGACGCGGGAATCGCCAACGTTGAAGGCCATCCAGTGGTAGCCGACGTCATCACCGGCGTCGACGAAGGCGATGCCCGCGAGGGTGGTGCCCGACACTGCGGTGCCGTAGTCATCGGCTGTGCTCAGATCGCGTACGGCGTCATTCGAAGAGTGGATGGCGTCGAGGATACGTTCCGGCGTCGAGGGCGAATCGCGGGCGATGTGCTCATCGAACACCCGAAGTACGGTCTGGCTGGCGACCTCACCCCGGGCGTGGCCGCCCATACCGTCGGCCACGAGGAACACTGGGGACTGCGCGAGCACGCTATCCTCGTTGACCTTGCGCACGCTGCCGACATCGGTGCGCTCGCTGAAAGAGAAACGGGCGACAGCACTGGAAAGCTCCATCATGCTCTGCCGGTGCACAGTCATGAAAGCCCCCCGTTTGCCGTCGCCCGGCCTCGATCAGTCATTCGTTGGCGTTAACCGAAATCTCCTCGACCAGCGTGATGCCACGCTTTTTGGCATCGTGACCAGCCTTGATCAGGCTCGCCACGGTGGCCACGGCCATGCTGCCGATGATCACGCCGAGCGAGGTCCAGGTGTCGATCTCGGGCGCCCACAACATGGGATCGCCACCATTGATGAAGAAGACCTCGTTGGTGTGCATCGCGTGCAGCACGAGCTTGACGCCGATGAAGCCGAGGATGACCGCGATGCCGTACTTGAGGTATTCGAGACGTTCGAGCAGGCCGCCGAGGAGAAAGTACAGCTGGCGCAAGCCCATGAGGGCAAAGATATTGGCCGTGAACACGATGAACGGGCTCGTTGTGATGCCGAAGATCGCTGGAATGGAATCGAGGGCGAAGATGAGGTCGGTGGTGCCGATCGCGATGAACACGATCAGCATCGGCGTGAAGATCTTCTTGCCGTCGACCAGCGTGCGAACCTTGGAGCCGTCGAATTCTGATGAGATACGAATGCTGCGGCGGAGCAGACGAATGACGCCGTTCTCTTTTTCTTCCGTTTCTGCTTCTGAGGAGAACGCTTGCTTCACGGCGGTATAGAACAGGAACGCGCCGAAGATGTAGAAGATCCAGGCATAGCTTTCGATCAGCTGGGCGCCGAGCAGAATGAAGATTCCGCGCAGCACGAGAGCGATGATGATTCCCACCATCAGCACTTCCTGCTGGTATTTTCGCGGCACGGAGAACCTGGCCATGATGATTACGAAGACAAACAGGTTATCGATCGACAGGCTGTACTCGGTCAGCCAGCCGGCAAGAAATTGACCGGCATGTTCAGCGTCACCGAGAACCAGCATCAAGAGCGCGAAAATGAGCGCGAGCCCAACGTAGAACGCAACCCAGAGGCCAGCCTCGCGCATGCTCGGAACGTGCGGGCGCTTGTAGACGATGAGCAGGTCAGCGACCAGAATAAGGGTCAAAACGACCAATGATCCAGCTTCGAACCAGAGAGGGAGGGCGAGTTCCACGGGGGCCTTTCAAGAAAATAACGGGAATCGGGGATGGCAGAACCCGAAAGTCTCTCCCGCACCGATAGCGCCCAAACGGAACCAATCGATACCACCGCGACCGGGGCCCCGCCAGTGCGGCCCGTATTGACGATCGCGACATAGAACCCGATCGGGCCCAGAGGGATACTCCCCTTCGCTCGCAAAATCCTATCAGTGTGGCGGCCCCGCTCGCACCTTCGCCCAGCGCCGGCCCGAACCCGGCCTATGCTTGTTGGCTATGACTATGCACCGGGTTCGATGACGGCCGCCGACTACATCAACTGGTCTGACCTTGGTCGACCGGTCACCGCCCTGTGGAGATCAGCTAACGGCGCACCGGCCCCGAAACGAGTCGAGCCGGTCGACGACACGATCACAGCGGATGCGGCCTACCGGCTGGCCTCGCAGGGCGTCGCAATGCTCTGGAACGGAGACTTTCAGAACGCCCGCCAAATTCTGACGGCTCTGGAACACCGCACCAGGCCTCGCCCGGATCACACCGAGCGCAGCACCGCCGACCTGTTCTACCGCTATCGGCAGAACAGGTCGCACCGAGCCCGGATTCTCGGACTGCTTCTCGTTCCGCTTGCTGTCGGCAACACAATCGGGCTGCGCCGTGCGCCGGACGTTCACGCTGCCACGGTCGCCGCCTACGGCAGCATCACCGAGGCATCCGTTGTGTCGCTGCACGAGGTGCTCGGTACGATCGGCGCCCATCAGTGGCGGACCAAAGGCATTCCCGTTGCCGCGTTGAACGCCAACATCTATCCGCATTACGGCACATTCTTCCCGGTGCGCAGCGAGTACGTCGATCTCGTGGCGAGCGCTCCCCTCGCCGCGCCACAGCTTGCCTTCGACATCGGTACCGGCACCGGGGTGCTCGCAGCGGTACTCGCAACCCGGGGCGTGCCGCATGTAGTCGCGACAGATATCGAGTCGCGTGCGGTCGCATCCGCTCGAGAGACGGTATCGCTTCTCAAACTCGACGGGCAGGTTGAGGTTCAACTGACCAGTCTCTTTCCTGAGGGGAAGGCCGATCTTATTGTCTGCAACCCACCGTGGATTCCGGCGACCGCACACTCGCTGCTCGATGCGGCCGTCTACGACCCTGGATCTCGCATGCTCAAGGGATTTCTGGCCGGCGTGCTCGACCATCTGGAGCCAAACGGTGAGGTCTGGTTGGTACTGTCCGATTTCGCTGAGCTGGTGGGGCTGCGCTCCCGCGGCGACCTTCTGAACGTGATCGATGCGGCCGGCCTGCGCGTGATCGGTGCACTCGAAGCGCCCGCCAGACACTCGAGAGCGCGCGACACGAACGACCCGCTGCACGCGGTGCGAGCGAACGAGGTCACCTCTCTCTGGCGCCTCTGCGCCAGCTAAACCCCGCGCTCAACGCTCGGGTCTGCGATTGTCGTCAGCTCTGCAGCACCACCTGGAAAGGACCAGAGCGGCCGGGGAGCTCGCACTGGGCATCAATCGAGGTCGAGCTCCATCGGAATCAGCGGTCATCCGGCAGGGTACAGACGTGTCCGTCCGCATCGATGGGCATACCGCACAAGGCGCAAATGGGTCGACCGGCCCCCACGATCTCGCGGGTGCGCATCGCGAACGCTTGGGCGGTGCCCACCGGGATACGCACAAGCAGCGTTTCCGTCGACTCCAGGCTGGCCGCGTCGAAGTCATCCTCGTCGGTGACCCCGCTGTCCGTCAGCGAAAAAGCCTCGATCACGACCTGCGCAGTGCGCGGATCCCAGCCGAGGGTCATCGTGCCGGTGCGGAACTGCTCATCAAAGGGCTGCTCCAGGGGGTCGTTGTCGACCAGTTCGATAGGCGTTGCCGTTGGCACGCTGAAGGGGTTGCCGTCGTGCGTCATGAGCTGCTCGAGCATTTCGTCGATCTTCTCCGCGAGCAGAGCGGATTGTTGTTTTTCCAGGGCAATGCTGACGATTTGAGCGCCGCTACGCACCTGAAGGTAAAACGTGCGTGATCCGGGCACACCGACGGTGCCGATGACAACACGATCTGGCCAGTCGAATTCGTGAACGATTATGGGCATGTGAACATTTTATGAGTGCTCGGCCTGTGGCGCATCGTGGCCGGGCCCACCGCCCACCGGCGCGTCGGCCCCCGGGGCACTCGAGCGCAGCCAGGACAAGTCTCCGGAGTCGGTATTGGTGGCAAACACGTTCGGACGGTGGGGCCCGTAGCGCACGATCGACACCGAGGCCGGACCGACAGAAATGCGCTGAAACAGGTCCAGGTGCATGCCGAGCGCGTCGGCCAGAATCGACTTGATGATGTCGCCGTGGCTGACCGCCACCCACACGGCGTCCGGCCCGAATTCCGCCTCGATCCGTGCGTCGTGGCGCCGAATGGCGGCGACCGACCGGGCTTGCATGGTCGCCATCGATTCTCCGCCGGGAAAGACGACGGCTGACGGTTGCGCCTGCACGACCGGCCACAGTTTCTCCAGGGCAAGCTCGCTGAGCGATCGGCCCTGCCACTGCCCGTAGTCGCACTCCGTGATGTCCGCATCCTCGGTCGTCGCCGGGGAGCCCGTCTGATGCTGCAGGATCAGGGCCGAGGTCTGCTGGCATCGTTCCAGCGGGCTCGAGACTAAACCAACCAGTGGAACCGCAGCAAGCCGCTCCCCGGTGCGGGCGGCTTGCTCACGCCCCACTTGGTCGAGCCCGACCCCGGGAGTTCGTCCGGCTAACATACCGGTGGCGTTTGCTGTGGTGCGACCGTGCCGCACAAGAATGACTGTGGCCATGCCTACGAGCCTATACAGGAGCACTGACGCCGTGGACCAGAAAGGCCCGGCACCTGTGAAGAGTAAGCGACCGGGCAATGGTGACCCCAGCGGGATTCGAACCCGCGTTACCGCCGTGAGAGGGCGATGTCCTAGGCCGCTAAACGATGGGGCCGTTTTTGCAACTTTCCGAGTATGCCACATGAAGGAGTGCTCTTCCAAACTGAGCGCACGCGGCGCGCCGTGACGGCTGCCGATCAGTCAAGAAAGTGGATGCTGTTGCGCCACGACTCGAATCGGGGTTAGCTCAGGGCATGAAACTGACCAAGCTGGAGCATGCTGCCCTGATCATCGAACTCACCGGCAAAAAACTCTATATCGACCCAGGTTCGTTCACCACTGCACTTTCGCACACGGCCGGCACCGTGGCCGTAGTCATCACCCACGAACACGCCGACCACTGGACCCCGGAACAACTGGGCCGCATCATCGAAATGAACTCCGATCTGCGCATCTTCGCGCCGGCCGGCGTTACGCGCGCCATTGCCGCCTTCAACGCTGATCTCGAAGTCACGACGGTGCAGGCCGGTGACGTGATCGAAGTCGCCCCGTTCACCCTGCGCTTCTTCGGAGCCACCCACGCGGTGATCCATGAATCGATCCCGGTTATCGACAACGTCGGAGTTCTCGTCAATGACGAGCTGTACTACGCCGGCGACGCTTTCACCATTCCCGAGGGGGTCGAGGTCGGCACGCTCGCCGTTCCGGCCGCGGCACCATGGATGAAAATCAGCGAGGCGATGGACTACATTTTCGCGATCAAGCCCAAGCGCAGCTTTCCCACCCATGAGATGCTGCTCTCTCGCGCCGGGAAAGACCTGTCCAATGCGAGATTCCAGAATGTCACCCAACTCAGCGGCGGTGAGTTCTTTCCCCTCGAACCGGGCGACAGCCTTGACCTGTAGACCGACCAGGGGCGCAGCATCCTTGTGAAAACGGCCCGCTGACAGTAAACGTGCAGTAACAGCAATTTAGAGTGCAGTAACTGCACATGTGGCCTGCGAGGTCACCAGGGGCGAGGGATGCGCGATGGGCTCCGAATGGGTAATTGATGCACAAGGCCTGGAAAAATCCTATGGCTCGGGTACGAGCCGGTTCGACGCGCTGAAAGGGGTATCCGTTCAGATCGCGCCCGGGGAGACCGTGGCGATCGTCGGAAAGAGCGGGTCCGGCAAGTCGACCCTCATGCACCTGCTCGCCCTGCTCGACGAGCCCGATAAAGGATCGCTGCAGGTTGCCGGCACAGACGCCAAGTCGCTCTCCAAGCGCGCGGTCAACGAGCTGCGCAACAAGGAGTTCGGCTTCGTCTTTCAGCAGTTCTTTCTCACCCCCAACGTGAGCGTGCTCGACAACGTCATTCTGCCGCTCAAGATCGCCGGCATAGGCGTCAAGGAACGTCGCCGCCGCGGCATGGAAGTTCTCGAACAGCTTGAACTGGCCGACAAAGCCGGTAACAAGGCCACGACCCTGTCGGGCGGGCAAAAGCAGCGCGTCGTTATCGGTCGCGCCCTGGTGAATGCACCACGGGTGATCTTCGCCGACGAACCCACCGGAAACCTTGACACCGCCACCGGCGCCGTGGTCGAAGATATCCTGTTCGAGCTCAATCGCAGCCAAGGCATCACGCTCGTCATCGTCACCCACGACGAGGAACTCGCCGCCCGCTGCGACCGCCAGATCTATATTCGCGACGGACTGGTCGTGTCTCACGCCGGTCCGACGCACACCGGGGCGCACGCGCTGCACACCCCCGAAGCACCGACCACCACCGGAGGCGCAGCATGAGAGCCAAGGACCTCGTCGCCACCGCGATCTCCAACACTTTTCGCAGCAAGCTTCGCACGACGCTGACCGTTCTGGCCATCTTCGTCGGAGCCTTCACTCTCACACTCACCAACGCCGTCGGCGCCGGCGTCAGCCAGTATGTCGACGCTCAGGTGGGCGCCCTTGGCTCCCCCGACGTGTTCATCATCACGCAAGCGACTGACGCCACGACAGCCGGCGACGGCCCAGTCAAGTACGACCCGAAGAGTTCAGCATCTGTCTCCAGCCGACAGGGTCCGCCCGGCACGACAACCAAGGCGCTGACAGACTCCGACCTCACCAAGATTGGCGAGACCGCCGGCATTGTGTCGGTCGATCCGATTCGCGCTGTTCAGCCCGACTACATCGAGTACGGCACCGGTTCGCAGTACGAGTTCAGCATCAACGCCACCTCCGCCGTCACCACGGCCGACCTCACTGCTGGTGCGCAACTCGACGGCGGCGCCAGTGACGCGCAACTCGTGCTGCCTGACACCTTCGTGACCCCGCTCGGGTTCGCGTCGGCGGACGACGCGGTGGGGGCATCCGTGTCGATTGGTATCACCGACATTCTCGGAGCGAAGCACACCGTGCAGGCCACCGTCGTCGGCGTATCGCTCGAGAGCCTGCTTGCTGCGGGCGCCGGAGCCAACGACGCGCTGATAGCCGAGCTGGCCGACGCGCAGTCCGGCGGCATCGCCACCGCCGTCACGAGTTACGGCGTGGCCGTGGCTCACTTCGACACAACCCTGTCAGCGGATGCTGTCACCGCCCTCAAGGCCGACCTCGCCACACAGAACTACACCGCGCGCACCATTGCAGATCAGCTGGGCGCCGTGCAGACGGTGATCAACGGCATCGTGGGGGTACTCAACGCTTTCGCCGTCATTGCCCTGATCGCGGCGGCATTCGGCATTATCAACACCCTGCTGATGAGCGTGCAGGAGCGCACCCGTGAGATCGGCCTGATGAAGGCCATGGGCATGAGCGGCGGCAAGGTCTACACCCTGTTCAGCCTCGAAGCGGTCGTCATCGGATTCCTCGGCAGCGCTATCGGTGCCGGTGTGGCGATCGGGCTCGGCTCCGCCTTGAGCGCCGTCCTGTCGCAGGGGTTGCTCTCCGGGTTGCCGGGATTGAACATCCTCTTGTTTGAGCCGGCATCTGTGGGCTTCGTCATTCTGCTGGTCATGGCGATCGCCTTCCTGTCCGGCACCCTGCCGGCCCAGCGGGCCGCAAAGCAGAACCCGATCGAGTCGCTGCGGTACGAGTAGCGCCATACCAAGCAACAGGACGAGGCATGACCGACACCCCCACCCCACGCACCCAGGTTCCCGTGCGCCCGCAAACTCGTGAAGACAAGCATCATGAGACGATGCTGCGAGTGAAACAAAGTGCCGTCAGCCTCGTTCTGGAACACGGTTGCGACAACGTCACCGTGGATATGATCTGCAGCCGGAGTGGCATTTCCCAGCGCACCTTCTTCAACTATTTCAACACTAAGAACGCTGCCATCATCGGTACCGAATCATCCACCATCGATGAGCCGAGAATGATGTTGCCCGGGTTTTTCGACACGGGCAGGCCGACCTGCTCACGCATGCCATGGTGGGCGTCGCACGTTTCATGGCCATGCAATCGATTCCCGCTCAGGCCTGCCGGGCCGCGTCTGCCGTCGACTGCGAAGCTGCGACCGGAGCCGGCGCCAGCCCGAGCACGACTGACCGACAAGTGGCTCGTACCCTGGCCGAGTCGCTCAACCGAACCGTCGAGCTGCACGCTGCACGCTGGTCCTGCCCAGCCTGGCGGTGCGGACCGATGCAGGGGTCACTGCTCGTGGTCGGATTCCCGGGGCAACCACTTCAAGAGAGCCACCCGCAGCTTGGCTAGGTGCAGCGGGCGTATGAGGTAGTCGTTCATGCCGACCGCGCGGGTGTGGTCGGCATCGCCGCGCACCGCGCTGGCTGTCATAGCCAGGATCGGCACATGTACACCCGGCCCCTCTGCCGCTCGAATGGCCGTGGCCAATTCGAAGCCGTTCATCTGTGGCATTTGGAGGTCAGTGATCACTAGGTGGTAATCTCCCGTTGTCCACAGCGCGAGGGCCAGAGCGCCGTTGTCCCTGAGGTCAGCCTCGTATCCGAGTAGTTTCAGCTGCCACAAAATGAGTTTTTGATTGGTCGGATTACCTCCAGCCACAAGAATACGAGTGGCATCCGGGGCGCGAAGTGTCGTCGATCGTGTCCCTGCGGGAAAATCCTCAACTGTTGACCAGTCTCTCGCCGAGAAGCCGGAAGACGACTCCTTCGGCCTCGAAACGTTGCCTATTGTTGAAGGTATTTCCTCAGACGCGTCCTCATCGTCAGCCCGCGGCAAAAGCCAGTTGATCGCGTCCTGAAGTTCCTGATAGCGCAGCGGCTTGGTGATGTACGCGTCACAAGCAGCCTGACGCGCCCGGTCCTGATCCCGAGACATGGCCATCGCTGTCAGGGCGATCACCGGAATTTCGGCGGTGGCGGGATCGCTCTTCAGCAAAGCGGTAGCGGCGAACCCGTCCATTCCCGGTAGCTGGATATCCATCAGAATCAGATCTGGCAGTTCAACCCGAGCGAGCAACAAACCGCTCTCAGCATCGACGGCCTCAAACGTCGAGTGGCCAGCCCGGCGCACCAGCAGCGTGGCGAGCTTCATGTTGATGTGGTTGTCTTCAATGATAAGAATTCTGGCCACATCGCTACCTACCCGTCGGGTCGTCGCGAAGTCCGCCCGACTGCAAAGCGCGTTTGACCTCGGCAATGAAGGACGTTCGGTTGAAGTTGTCCGTACCGAGCACGCGCACCGGCTGGGTCGGATCGCTGTCGACCGCCGCTGATTCCTGCTTGGTGAGTGGCTTGCTAGACACGATCAACACGGGGATATGTTCGGTACTCTCATCGCTTTGCAACGCCAACACCACCTCGTAGCCGCTAAACCCTTCCATCATGAGATTGAGCAACACCAGGTCAGGGTGCAAACGTTGCGCCATCTCGATGGCCGCATCTTTTGTGAACGCGCGTTCAACTACATAATCCGGTCGGGTCAGAAAGCGTGCGATCACGTCGACAGTTTCGGGGTCATCGTCGGCAACCAGAACGCATCGGGTGCGCCGGGCGTCAGGGCTGAGGCCGAGCGCTTTCAACGACTGCTGCAGCGCCTGTCGGGTGATCGGCTTCTCCAATACGGCGGCCGCGCCGTGCGTCAAAGCCAGGCTCACATCGGTGTCGCCCGCAATGATCACGATCGGAACGGCGGCAAGATCCGAGAACTCGTGCAGGCGAATCAAAAAACCCCAACCGTTCATTCCCGGCAGACGAATGTCGAGGGTTATGAGGCTGAGACGTTGTTTCGGTGCAAGGTCCAACCCCTCTTCACCACTCCGAGCGATGATGACCCGAAACTCTTCAGCCTCCAACAAAAGCCGAAGAACTTCGGCCCCCTTGGCGTCGTCTTCAATAACGAGAACAACGTGCTTGTCGGTGTGCTCCTCGCCTGCGGGCACTTGCTGAAGGCTCTCGGCCACATCGGAAAGAATCTGTGTTGGCGTATCCGGGGATTCGACCGCAGAGTCGCTTGTGAGCCGCCCCGTGGACGCAACCTCGTCGCCCTCGTTTTTGCCGTTTTCGCCGTTTTCGCCGTTGAGGGCCCCTTCCGGCGCCGCTTCCACCAATTCGCCGACAGTAGGTAACCTTTCGTTTCCCCCCGCACTCACCGCGCCACCGGGGTCGCGGTGCGCCGAAGCTATCGACTGGGCGTCCGGGCCGGCAGCCGGTTCCGATGCTTCCGATGCTTCCGACATTCCGTTGGAACTCGTTTTTTTCTGCTCCCCGCTTGGCCAAGCCGGCGCCAAGTCATCGGTCGCGCCCAGGGGAAGCCAGATGGCAAAACTGGATCCCTCGCCGGTCTCGCTGGCTACAGCAACCGTGCCTCCCTGCAACTCCACCATCTGCTTGACCGTGGCGAGACCAAGTCCGGTCCCTCCGAACTTGCGCGCCAAGGTGCTGTCGATCTGGCTGAAAGCGAGAAAGAGTTTGGATAGATCTTCACGTGAGATGCCCATACCCGTATCGTCGACGCGAATTTCCAGAAAATCATCGACGTCACTCATAGGAAGTGGAAAATCATGCACCGGTCGGGTGCCGACGATTTTACCCACAGCGCTGCGCGGCACCCTTCTCGCTGTGAGCGTGACCGCACCAAGGTCAGGCGTGAACTTGACGGCATTGGACAACAGGTTATAGACGATTTGCTTGGTTTTGCGTCGGTCGAGCAGTGGCATCCCCAGATCCTCCGCACCGTCGAATACCAGGTGCAGTCCATGAGCTAGGGCGTCTTCTCGCACGATCAACAGGCTTTGCTCCAACAGCGACTGCACATCGACCGATTCCAGCTCAATATCCATTACCCCCGCTTCGACTTTGGACAAATCGAGGATGTCATTGATCAGCGACAGAAGGTGGTGTCCGCTGGAATAAATGTCTCCGATGTACTCACGCTGCGTTGCGGTGATCTCTCCGATGAGTCCGTCCTTGAGAGCCTCCGAAAAGCCGATGATGGCGTTCAGGGGAGTGCGCAGTTCGTGAGACATCGTTGCCAGGAACTCCGTTTTCATGCGGCTGGCGTGTTCCAACTCGATGTTCGTTTTCTGCAGCGCTCGCTCGAAGCGCTTGCGCTCGGTCACATCACGGGCCGACGCAAAAACACCCTGCACCACTCGGTCCCGATCGTAGAACGTCGCGGCATTGTACGACACATCAGTCTCATCGCCGTCTATGGAGCGCACCGTCAGTTCGTAATCGCTCACCTTGCTCTCGGTCAGCGCACGTTTGATGGCCGCGTCCGCCCGACACGGATCCGTGAAGAAATTGCGGCACGGGGCGCCTATGAGTTCGTCCCTGGTGCGCCCAGTGAGCTTGATCATCTGCTGGTTCACGTCAGAGATAACCCCCCTGGTGTCGGTCATCATAAGCGCGTCGATGTTCGATTCGATGAGCGACCGAGTGTAGAACTGTTGATCACGCAGTCGTTGGTCAAGGAGAGATTGGGCCATCGATGCCTGGTTGCGCGCTGTGTCGTCGGTACTGATCAACAGATATCCGATGATCTCCGCGTTGCCGTCACGTAACGCCGTGACCGACACCGTTGTCGGAAAGCGACTGCCATCTTCTCGAATCGTTGTCAGCTCATAGATATCTTCGATTCCCCGGCTGGCCTTATAGACCAAGGCTTCAAAGCCAGGTTGGATTGTGGTGCTGAATTCGGCGCTCAACTGGGCAGCACGAGCGATGATCTCGTCTGGGTCGTGCATGTCTCCCGGCACGCCCGTGTTCACTATGTCTTCAGGCGCGTAACCGAGCATGCGTTGCGCGCCCACGTTGAAGATTTGGATGACTCCCTTGGCGTCGGTAGCGACGCACGCAAAATTAGCGCTGTTGAAGATGGCATGCTGCAGGCTCACCGTTTGTTCCAGCATGTTTTTGTCGGCGACATCCTTCTGCGCATCCGAATAGTCGTCGCTGGTCAGAGTCGGCTCTTCAGCGCTCATTCCGTCGTGACTTGACGTTCGGGAGTCGTCCTCACCGCGGGGTTTTGTCATGTCGGTCACACCCTCCGTGATCTATCGCTCCACCAGATGCGATTAGTGCAGTAAAACAGCTTGCAGTTCAGTCCAACGACACAGGGCCGGCTCGTTTGCCAAGCTTTAATGCTGCGAGCCGACCGTGAATTCGCTTGGTTTAAATCTATATCATGAGACACCCTCATATGTCTTCTGATCGGGGGTGGTCGAAAATGCCTGCCGCGGGCAAAAAAGTTCGGGTTCGGCGCAAGCCGAACCCGAACGTCGAATGCCCTGATACCCGGTTAGTAGATCGAGGTCACCACGACCTTGCCGTCGACGACGTTGACTTGAGCGGTGATCGTGAGGTGATTCTCAGTGGTCTCATGGCGGACCTCGGCAGAAAAACCGTAGTTCACGTCGTATTCCATAGTCACGACACCGTAAGTGTCGGTGGAGACCGTCAAGCCACCATCCTCGTACGACAGATCCACGGTGAGGTCGGGCGCTGTGACGAGGGTGTAGACCACGTTGGAGTAGTACGAAGAGATGTACCCCATGTATGGGCAGTCGTCAGATGCGGCATCTCCCGCAGCGAGGCAGGTCGTGATGAGCGTGTTCACGGCTGCCAGGGCAGCGGCTTCGTACTTCGCCGTTGGGGCGGCCGTAAACTCGTCATCGCTCGATTCGAACTCTCCATACCCCCCGAGCAGCCCGCTCACGACATAGGTCACCGATGATTCTTCGAAGTAGTCCGTGGCTGGAATGGTCACTTCGTAGGTGCCGGGAAAGGCCGGAAGGGTCAGCCCGTCGTTCTTCGTTGTACCGACCGACATACCGTTCGCCTCGAGCGACACATCATCCAGTTTGGCTGGTGTGTAGACGTCGATCTGGCCAGGCTCGGCGTTCAGAATGGACCAGTTATCGGCAATCAGCCAGTCGGTGCTCGTGCGGGTGAGCTTCAGCACGGAAGAATCAGAAACGCCGCCCTGTTTAAAGTGCACCTCGATCTGGGCGACATTCTCGGTGATGGTGACCTCTGAAATAGCGGCGTCTTCGATGCGATCCGTCGCCAGCCCGAAGATTTCGTTGGAGAGCATGCCGTCACCGGCATCCGCTGAGGACCCGAGCAGCTTCAGAGCCGTCGTGGCGTTGCCCTTTTCCAACGCGTCGAGGTAGGCGTTCGCAACATTCTGCGGGCCAAAGACCGAGGAACGCACAATACCGCCAGCCACACTTGCCGCGATAATGAGCAACGCAGCGGCACCGACGACGATGGCGCCGATCTTCACTCGCTTCGCGGTGGCCGGAGTCAAGGTACTGCTTGCGAACGGGAGGGGTGTCGCACCTGGCTGGCCGGCCGCGGTGATATCGGCAGTGACGGGATAGCCAGTGACGGGATAGCCAGTGACGGGATAGCCAGTGGCGGGTTCGACGGTGTAAGCCGTCCCTGCCGCAGGAACGGCCAGGCCGGCTGCGACGGTGCCGACCGGCATGAGCGGTGCCGTCGGCACAAGGGGCAACAGGCGTTCCTGACCGGATAGCTTGACGAGGGCGCCGATTACCCCCGGCGTCGCATAGGCCAAGATAACCGGTGCGACAAAGCGCGTCAGTGCCTCGATAGCAGCACCCCAGATTGCGAAGATCAGAAAGGTCCACGCAGCGGGTCCGAACATTCCCGACGTCGAGGCATTCTCGGGTGCAGTCATCGACGCCGTGAACAGAGCGCTGCCAAGAAGCTGCAGCACTAAACCGAAGACCATGTAGGTAACGATGGTGGCCAGCCACGACAACGGCGCCGGGCGCACTCGATTGCGACGAACGGCCAGCAATAGCGAGGCGACGACCGCCAGAATCAGGGCGAGCAGCACGATGAGCCAGATATAGCCGGTGATTCCGTCGCTGAATACGGTGAGGTTTTGCTGTGCCTGCTCGTTGGATGCGCCGCCCAGGTTGGCCAGCACCCGATCCAGGTCGCCGAGATCGACGGAGAAGGCGCCCAACATGCCGATCACGACGGCGTTGATGGCGAGGGTAAGCAAAAATATGGGAAGCATTCCGACATATTCGTCGGCCGCGGACAGCGGGGTCAGAATAGCGAGCACGACCGCCAGCACGGCGATGAACGCGCCGAGGTGCAGGCCCGCGATGCGCGCGGTGCCCCGTGGTAGCCAGGTTGCGCGAACGAGAAGACGCGACCATGCGTCCGTGGCCTGCAGCCGGGCCACGTAGGAGACGGTGAATCCAAGGATAAGCGCGCCGAAGAACGAACCGACGGATGCCGCGGAAGTTGAGCCGACAGGAATGTCCAACTGCAGATCGTGGAACTGCACTGGGAGCACCGCGGCCAGCACGGTCACCCCGATGGCGAGCGTGAGCCCGGACACGGCCGACAGAATGAGGGCCGAGGAGCCTTGCCAGACGCCGCGCCCCACGAAACGACTGGAAAGGTAGTTGCCGGCCAATAGAGCGGCAAGTACCAGCAGCGGCAGTACTCCCACAGCGACATTTCCGGCGAAGGAGATCATGTACTCAACTTCTGCCGACGCTCCGAGCTGGCCGAACGTTGCCATTGCAACCAACTGCACGGGACCGGAGACAAGCCAGCCAGCCGAGAACATCTCCCAGCCGCTGAGAAGCCCAGTCAGGGCAACGGTCAGGAGCGCGACAACAAACGCTGCCCCGTACCCGATTCCAGCGGATGCGACGGCTCCCCGCCACGCGCTCGGCGCGATCGTGGAAAACGCGTTCGGCCCGCTCGGCCGCTGAGCGAGCGGCTGCCTGGCCGGATCAGCATACGGGTTGGCCCGCGTGTCTCCGGGCTGAGCAGACGCTGAATTCACTATGGGCTGGTCTGGTGCAGTCGGTATCGATCCCGCCTGAAATGGATTCGGTGGCGTGGTCGGCGGCGTGTTTTCAAGCGACATGAATGTCGTTATCTCCCCAAGATGAATGTGTGTGCCGACACAGGGTGAACATCACCTGCGTATTTCATGAGAAATTGATGGCAATTATCAGCCTATTACACAGCAAAGATGTCTCTCACCGGCTCTGTCGAAGCTCCAGACCGGGAACACGACGAGTCTTGGATTCGTAGACTGCTGAAATCACCACACGTACCTGGCCGCTATAAGCGCCTCCAACGCGGCACGGTGTCGAGTCTGCGCCGGCCCACGACGCCGCGAGGTTGACTTCTATGATGGGGTCATGAAGACGGTCGCGATATACAGCACCAAGGGTGGGGTCGGCAAGACAACGACAGCGGTCAATCTCGCCTGGGAGGCGTCCCATGAGTGCCGAGTGCTGCTGTGGGACCTGGACCCGCAGGGCGCTGCGACGTATCTCCTCAACGTCAAAGCAAAGGTCAAAGGCGGCGTGGATTCTCTCATTCGGGGCAAAAGCCACGTGGATGCTGTCATCCGGCCGACCGCGTACAAAAACCTCGATGTGCTCCCGGCGGATGATACCTACCGAAATCTGGACCTGTTCCTTGACTCAGCCAAAAAGTCGACGCAGCGTATCGCCAAGGTGCTGGAGTCGGTCTCGAACCAATACGATGTCGTGATTCTCGATTGCCCGCCCGGGGCGTCCCTCGTGGCGGAGAACGCACTCCACGCGGCCGACCTTGCCGTGGTCCCCCTTGGACCGTCACCGCTTTCACTACGTTCACTGGCCCAAGTCAACGAGATCATCGCGGCATCGGACCGGCCGCCCAAAGTGTTCGCATTTCTTTCGATGGTGGACCGCCGCAAACTTGTGCACCGCTTTACCGCAGAGGCGTTGCCGCGCGAACACCCAGAGGTGATCGACCTCGTCGTTCCCGCGACCGTCGTGATCGAACGGATGGGCACCGAACGCGCCCCGATCGGAACATACGCACCGAACACTGAGGCCGCTCAGGTATTCGCCCAACTCTGGGGGCACGTTCGTGCTTCGTCGAAAGTCAAGTTGGGCGCGCGACGTGGGTAAGACCATGCGCTAGAGCGAATCGACGCTACGCCGCTCGTGGAGGTGCGGTTCGCTCCGCGCGCAGCTGCGACCGGGCTGCGTGTTCAACCAGCACCGGGATGAAGTCCCGGATGGGTTTGTCGGAGAGGGAAGCGTGGCATGCCGTCACGACCGCTTTCACCCGATCCGGTGGTAAATCGGCGTACCTGACCTCAAGCCGGCGAACCATATCGTCGACCGCATTCTTTTCCTGCTTTGAGTCCATAGTTCATTGTGCCTACATTCCGTGCTGTACATAACCAGAATCTCCACCCTGGCTTGAGCGCGACGACGGCGTCGCGGTGAGTACGACGACGGTTTTTCCTACCCGACCGGGGCTGGGCACGCCCCGAAGGTCAAAAAAAATCGCGGCGTAACTCACCCGTTCTCGATCGATGTACGCCGTGTGTTCATCCACGTCGATACCCTGCTCTTCCGCTCGGTGAGAGCGTGGAGGATGTGCGTCGTCGTGTCCAGACACAGTCAAATTCACCCACCGAGCGCAGAGTCCTAAGCCTGGAGGCGCTCGGCGAGCTCGCTGAGATTTGGAACGGTGTAATCCGGTATCGCAAAGTAGTTCGGATACAGTGCGTCGGTTCGGTTCAGCCAGGCGGTGCGCAGGCCCGCCTGGGCTGCCCCATGGATGTCCCAGGGGTGCACGGCGACCAGGAGCATGTCGGCCGGTCGAACTCCGAGAACCTCCGCCGCGTACCGGTAGGCGGAACCGACTGGTTTCCAGTGCGGGGCATCCTCGACGGTGAGAAGGGCCTCGAAGTCAGTCCGAATCGCCGCCGTGGTCAGCATGTTCTGGGCCAGCTGCGCGGACCCGTTGGAGAGGGTTGCGAGGCGACATCCGGCATCCTTGAGCGCTCGCACTCCGTCTGCGACGTCCGGGTGCAGCTTCAATGCTCCGAGGCCTTCCAGTACGTGGTTTATTGCCTCGTCAATGGTGCTGGTCAGGGCCACATCGCGGAACAAAGTTCGCAGGATCTCCGCGCCCGCCACGGAAAATTTCACGCTGCCCCCAGACGCGGCAAGGGCGAACCCATCCCGCAGCACGGATGCAAACCAAATGCGGGCCAGGTAGCCCGGAGCACCGACTTCTACGAAGCGATCCTCCATCGGAGACATGTCAGAGAGGGTTTCATTGACATCAAAAACTATCACCGGCATGGCTGCATTCATGGTGGACTCCTCAAGGTTGGTCAATATACCAGCTGCTGTGAACCGACCGGTCCGGCCTCGGCCCCAGCACGAAGGTAAACGAGCGTTGTGTTCGCGATCTTACCGAACGCCCCCATTCCGCAGGCACGGACACAATGATGACCACTGTGCGTTCAACCATTTCACGGTCCTCCAGTTTGCGCAAAGCCACTTTGCGGATGCACTCCGGGCGCGATTGTTGCAGAATGAACCGGGTCGCCTACTCGTGGGATATGCCAGACGGTCCGATCGAATCCGAGATCAGGCTTGGCTCCATTCGAATCACCCGTCGTTGCTGCGCTCGTGGTTTTCCATTGCCGGGGCACGGTCGACTGTTTACGCCGACCCCTAGAAACCGCCCCCGATCTTCGGGCACTATATCGGGCCGGGCAAACGCGACACTCAGGATCGTTGACAGCGACGAAGTCCGTAACGGCGCGGGAATGCCCGTGGAAGGTTCCTCTTTCGGGCGCTCGCGTGGTCGATAGCGTCCGGCATTTCCGCTCACTCAAGCAACCATCGGTTGCGCGTAGCGGGTGCGCGGCGTTATGGTGACGTGCAACCAAACATTGCAAAAGGTCGGACGAAAATGGAGTACGGACGCATCGAACGCGAGTTCCGCATCGACGCCTCGCCCGAGGTGGTTTACAAAGTCATCAGCAGTCCCGCGCACATCCGGGAATGGTGGCATGCTGAGGCGCTCCTGGAGCCTGTCCCAGGTACTGTCGGTGAACTTGTTTGGGGAGACAAAGCCAAAGCTGAGGTGGAGGTCGTTTCCATCACCGTGGTTGATGCTGAACAGCCTCGTTTGTTTTCCTTCCGTTGGGTTTATCCCCTCGGTGAGGTCGCGACCCCTGCTAACTCGTTACTGGTGACCTTCGAACTCGTGCCGTCTGGCACTGGCACCGTGGTTCGTCTTACCGAGGTGGGATTCCGCGAAATAGGTTGGGAGGCTGCCGTTCTTGAGAAACAATACAAGGAGCACTCCGTCGGCTGGACTATGCACTTGGCCAGCCTTCGCGACTATCTCGGGCAACTGGTTGCCGCCCAATGACTGCGGTAATCGACGATGACCTGTGGTCTGCGATCGGCGACCCGACCCGGCGGCGCATGCTCGACATGCTCTTGGCTGCTGGCGGTGGCACCGCAACCAGCCTCAGCCACGAACTTCCCGTGACGCGTCAGGCCGTTGCCAAGCACCTTGGGGTACTGCACCGTGTTGGCTTGGTGCATGCCGCGCCCATCGGACGGGAGATGTGCTACCGGTTGGACGATGCACAGTTCGCTCGCGCGGTAGCGCAGCTCTCCACCGTCGGGGCATCGTGGGACGCACGGTTACAGCGGATCACCCAGATCGCCGAAGCAATGCAGCGTCGCCAAGACGCTGATCCCGGCCGACAAAACAAGACGTAGAGGAAGAACCTCATGATCACAACAGCCCTTCGAAGCGCCTATGAAAAGTTGTTCGAAACGGCATCCATTCCCGATCTCGGCGAAGATCGTTACGAGGGTTGGAACGCCGATCAGATATTGGCTCATCTCCTCAGTGTGGATGCCGCCATCGCGGCGGTTGCGCTCGGAGTCGTTTCGGGCTCGCGTCCCAGCTTCGACAACCGGATCTCTCTCGATTCCTGGAACCTGGACCGGATCATCGCCGCCCACTCGGGTAGGTCTGACTTGCTAGACCACGTTCGAAATCAAGCCACGATACTGTGCGACATCGCCGATCAACTCAGCGACCAAACTTACTCCGTGCTGGTCCCGGCGCTCCTGCTGTCTAACGACGCGCTCATATTAGACCAGCCCATCCCCCTTGCAAGCCTCATTGACGGGCTCGCTGAGGACCACGTTCCCGTACACACTCAACAGCTCCTCGACCTTCGCGTCGCCGTGCGCGAGCACATCTCATAGCGGCACTCTCGGCCGGAGTCGACACAAGTCAGGCGCCAGCTAATTTCGCGAACAAAAATTTGTGCAGGATTCCGATTCGCTCGACGTGCATCAGCGTCCGCTCACCCGTCCCAAGCGGGACCGGAACTCGTCTGCACCGGCGCCCGCCAAGTCAGCCGCGGCCGCACGACGGCGGTTGAGTGCGCTGAGAAGAGTAGCGACATCGCCACTGACTTCGGGTCCTCCACCCAGCGACCAATCGGTGTCGGTGGCTTGGAAGCGCAGTCCACGCAGGAGATCGTCACCGACCGAGTGCCTGCCGCTCGTCAGGTCATTGAGCACCATCCAGCCCGCTTCAGGGGAAATCCGATTAGCAAGGCCGAGCGGCCGACGAACGTCTCCGGAGTGAATGGCCAGGTGTGCCAGAGGGGCGAGTTCTCCCGCGCCGGGGACCGCGAAGCCGGCAACACTGGTCTTCGTGATCAAGCGCGTCAGCTCGGCGCCAGTTCGTCGGTCAGTTCTGGCCCGGCGATAAGCGAACTTGTCGAAGTTGAAGCGCGCTTGCGCGAGACCGACAATGAAGCTGCCAAATCCTAGCTCGTAGGGCATGAGCAGGTGCGCACACAAGTCGCGCACTGTCCACCCTCGGCACAGGCTCGGCGTCTGCCAGGATGCGTCATCGAGACCGACGAGATCTTCCACGAATCGGTCGCGCTCAGCGGCGTACAGCACCTCTACGTCTGTCGTTGTCACGGCTAATTGGCCTCCGAAACGGGTGGTCATTAAAAGGTCACCTGTCGGGGGTTCCCTTGCAAGCATTCGCCGCAATAAGACTACCGATTTCAACTATTCGATTTTGTCGCGGCGACCAGCAAACTCCTTTGGACACGTGCGGCTGTTGCGCCCAGTCACTCTCTGAAAGCCCCATTCAACGCTCTTCATACAGGACGGCAGCAAGGGTCGACGTCGGTGTGGATGATTTGTGCAGTCGAGTACGGAAAATGACACTGGTGCTAAACGATCAATTCCGGAGAAGCTTCAAACGCGAGACACGTTCCTGCCGTGAGCCGGTTGACGAATCCCTGCCCTTCTAAAATAATGAGGTATGTGCCTAAGTATCACGACGAACTCGATGCCGTGCTCCGCGCTCTCGCGGATTCGACGCGCCGGGCCGTCGTGGAATGGTTGGCGAAGTCCCCCCAGCAGTCGTGTCCGAACTCGCGGCACCGTTCTCGATGGCGTTGCCGTCGCTCATGCAGCACCTGTGCGTCCTCGAGAACGCGGGACTGGTCACGTCACAGAAGCATATGGGCGCGTCTGCATCGTGAGCCTGCGACCGGGCGCCCTCGACATCCTACACCTATGACTCGGCGAGCAACGAACCCCCGCCGAACACCAAGCCGACCGGCTCGGCATCCACATGACCCGTACCACTCCGAAGGAAACCTGACGTGACCCGCGTTCGCATCGACCTGTTCATCTCGCTGGACGGCTTTACCTCGACGACCGGCCACGCCCCCGAAAATCCGATGGGTGAGGACTGGGGGCGCCTCACTGCGGCCTACGCCGCGACCCGCACTTTCCACGAGCGCGTCTTCGACGACACCAGCGGCAACGGCACGACCGGCATCGACGACTCCTACGCCGCCGCGTTCTTCGAGGGCGTCGGCGCCGAGATCATGGGCGCGACCATGTTCGGCCTGCACTCGTTTCCCGACGATCCGGACTGGAAAGGCTGGTGGGGTGGCCAGCCGCCGTTCGGCACCCCGGTCTACGTCCTCACCCACACCGCACCGCGTCCGTCGATCCCGATGGAGGGCGGAACAACGTTCCACTTCCGCAACGCCGCAATCGAGGACGTGCTCGCGGAGGCGACCGAGGCTGCCGGCGGCCTGGACGTGCGCGTCGGCGGTGGAGTCGGCACCGCGCGCGACTTCCTGCGCGCCGGCGTGGTCGATCACTTGCATCTCATGGTCGCCCCGATCCTCCTCGGCCGGGGCACTCAACTGTGGGACGACCTGCCCAGCCTCGACCTCACTCACAAGGTGACAACGGAAGTGGCCGAGAGTGGCACGATCCACGTTAACTTCGCACGATAGGGACGGCGTCTTCTTCGACCAGTTCTGGGCGGATGGGCCGGGCCGAAAGGAAGGTACCCGGGGCCTGCTCGAGGCTCTGGGCAACTACCTCGCGTGACGCACTTCCCGGGTTCCGCGCTCATCACCCTTGGTTTCATCGACAAGGTTCCTCATGACATTTCATTCGACGACCTAACGAGCTGTCCCCGATCGCGAGGACCGATACAGCGCGCGTGGGACCTGATGAAAGCTCTTGTTTGATTGCTTTTAAACACGGAGGCTTCCCACTTCCAGACGAGAAACCAAAGGGTCTCTCCACAGGCGATGACCATTACCTCCGCCGGCATGTTCGCCAACGTCCGCACGCTGGCCGGCTGATTTGATGACTTCCTACTGAACGATTTCAAGTCGCTACAGCGGCGGCAAAGCGAAGGCGCGCACTTCAACCGCCGCGTAGCGGGCTTCAACGAAACGTGCAGCGATCTGGATCGCGCGATCTTCGCTTGCGACGTCGACTATGTAGTACCCGCCCACCCATTCGGTGGTTTCCGCGAATGGTCCATTGGTGACAGAAAGACCGCCGTTAGTGCGAACCACTTTCGCGCCGGGGACTGCCAGCTCGTGCGTGTCGATCAACTCGCCGGTGGTGGAGAGCTCGCCGATAACGGCGCCGTGGGCGGCTTCGAACTCAGCGAGGGCTTCGCTTCGGATCGCAAGGTCGCTGGCTGCACTCGTGTGGATCAAAATCATGTACTTCAAGAGGAACTCCTTCAGGGATGTATTTCTTACTGCGACGTATAGCGAAAGACTATGAGGACACCGCGTTTTGACGCGCTGTCCTGAGGTGCTCATCCCGTACGTCGAATTCACACAACGACAAGCAAAGGACCAACTTATGGAATACATGCTATTCATCTGCACAGACTCGACGGCGCCGACGACCGAACCACCTGTTCACACCATCGAAGAATGGGTAGCCGAAACCACTGATGGGGGCACCAGACGCCACGGCGACCGTCTGCGCCCGGCGAACGATGCGACCACGGTAAAACTGCGTGGTGGACGGCTCAGCGTCACTGCTGGGCCGTTCGCTGAAACGACGGAGTGGATCGCTGGATACGACGTGATCGAGTGCGGCGACCTCGACGCGGCGATTGAGATCGCAGCGAGGCATCCAATGGCCCAGTTCGGTCAGATCGAGATCAGGCCGATGTGGCCGATCGAGTAGCGGATGCTATCGTTCGTGCCTCTTCTGAGGAAACTGCGCGCATCATCTCCACTGTGATTCGAATGACCGGCGACTTCGCCCTTGCCGAGGATTGTGCACAGGATGCGTTTGTGAGGGCGTTTTCTGACTGGCGCAAAGGTGGCATTCCGGACAATCCTGGCGCGTGGCTGACCACGGTGGCCAAGAGGCGGGCGATCGACCTGCTTCGGCATGCTGGCGCCGAAGACCGCGCGCTTCGGCGGGTTGCCGTCGAAGCAGACGAACCGGTCGAGCCCGATCCGGACATTAATGCAGGTATCGACGATCGTCTCCGTCTCATTTTCACCTGCTGCCACCCCGCACTTCCGATCGATGCCCGCGTTGCCCTGACGCTGCGAACGGTAGCGGGCCTCACTCCCGCACAGATCGCGCGTGCCTTTCTCGTGACCGAACCGGCGATGGATAAAAGACTCGTGCGTGCCAGGGCAAAGATCAGGCACGCCGGTATCCCTTACCGTGTGCCACCGCCCGACCTCATGCCGGAACGGCGAGACGGTGTGCTGGCGGTGCTGTACTTGTTGTTCACCGAGGGGTACTCCGCTACTGGCGGGGAAGATCTCATCCGAATTTCTCTCCTTCGTGAAGCAATCCGGCTCACCCGGCTGCTCGTTGAGCTGATGCCCGACGACGGTGAAGTTCGCGCGCTCCTCGCCCTGATGTTGCTGCATCACGCGCGTACCGCAGCTCGCACCGACGCTGTCGGAGATGTCGTCACTCTCGAAGAGCAGGACAGATCGCTGTGGGACCCGGATGCCATCACCGAGGCCCTCACCATCCTTCGGTTGCTGGTACCGCGAGCAGGTAGGTATGAACTGCAGGCCCGCATTGCCGCCTGCCACCTCGAGGCTTCGGATGCTGCAAGCACTAACTTCGCGCGCATCGCTGAACTGTACGACGCTCTCGCCTTCATCGATCCCTCACCGGTCGTGGAACTCAATCGCGCGGTCGCAGTGGCCATGTCCCAAGGACCAGAAGCCGGCCTACGCCTTATCGACGCGCTCGTAACCTCTCGGGGCATGGAGGACTATTACCTACTCCCGGCGACACGCGCCGACCTGTTGCGCAGGATGGGTCGAGGGACCGAAGCCGCAACCGAATACGAGAAAGCACTTCAACTGGCCCCATCAGAGGCCGAGAAACGTTACCTGGGCAAACGCCTGGCAGAAACGAGACGCTGATGCATATCACCCTGACCGACGGGCGAACACTGGACGTTCACGACAGCACCAACGGAGTTCACGCTCCCCTAACCGTTGTCTGGCACCACGGCTCGCCTCAAACCGGAGCAGCCCTCGAACCGCACCTGCGAGCAGCGGCGCTGCGCGGCATCCGCTGGATCTCATACGCACGACCAAGCTACGGAGACTCGTCAGCTCAACCCGGTCGCACCGTCACAAACGCCGCAACCGACGTCGAGCAGCTCATCAACGCGATGGGCATCGACCAGATCGCGGTCATAGGTGCTTCCGGGGGCGGGCCACACGCCCTCGCCTGCGCAGCGATTCTGGGTGACAGGGTGTGGGCTGTAGCAACGTTCGCGAGTCTCGCGCCCTTCACGACAGACTTCAACTGGTTCGCCGGAATGGCAGGCGGTGGGCTGTCTTTGCGTGCGGCGCAACACGGAAAGGATGCCCGCGTAATCTTCGAACGAACCTCCAACTTCGATGAAGACAGTTTCAATTCGCGAGACTACGCCGCGCTGAAATCGGAGTGGACATCACTCAACGCAGACGCAGGCGCCGCGACAGCAGCTGGCCCCGAGGGGCTGATCGCTGACGATCTTGCCTTCGTGAAACCATGGGGCGTTGATCTGTCAGGCGTCCGGATACCCGTACTCCTCGCACACGGTGGCGATGACCGCATCGTCCCCCCTTCCCACTCCCAGTGGCTCCTCGAGCACCTCCCCAACGCCGAACTCTGGACCCGGCCACGAGACGGCCATGTTTCAATTCTGAACGCAAGCATTTTGGCCATGGACTGGTTGCGGCAACGGGCCGAAATGCACTGAGGTGCCCCTTTGCGCCCCCGTACACGCGCGGGACTGACCGGCGCATACGAGTGCGCGGATAAGACCGGTGCAGGAAGTTATGGCATCGCCAACGACGCCGGCATCCTCGGGCAAGTCGACGCTGACCCCATCATTCTGTGCATCCTTACTCAAATCAACAACCAGCATGCGGAAGGTAACAACGAAGTGATAGCCGAGAAACAGCGACTCACACGCACTATCCAATTCGTGCTTGCTTGGGCGGTCGGAGTAATCGGAACCATCACCACAGCCATTTCCTTGATCCCTGCGGTGGCCGTCATCGCCACAGTCAGTGGCGTATCTTCGCTTGGATTCGCCGCTCCCCTACTGGTCGTGTCCGTGATGTATCTCTCCGTACCCATCCTCATCGCGTTGGCCATCGCGAATACCGGCCACCGATGGTGGCTCTGGCTGACCATCGCAATAGCGGTCATCGTCTTGCTCCTAGTCGCCCGCTTCGCAGTGGGTTCGCTCGGTGTCTATTGGATTTCGTTTTGAGTCGCGGAGAGCCGTATGCCGCGCGACGTAGTCACTGGCGCGCACCTCGACGGCGCGGATGGACCGGCGTCGTGGGCGGTGCGTATTTCGCCCATCCAGCCCGGAGAATCTGTCCCTTCACTTCGGTAGTCGTCTCGGGAGAGTGTTCGGACATTGCGCCGGTCGGCGACCCATACGGGTACAGGTTGCCCATCACGACGATCCGGGCGCCCGTGGCGGATGCGGCGGCGATAGCCGCATCGATGAGGGGGCGGCCATTGTGCGGCCCAGTCGGTGTATGGCGGATTCGTGCAGACAAAGATGGTCGAGTCATCCGTTGCAGCTTGCGCACAGGTGGCCGGATCACTGGCATCCAGTACCAGGGTGGTAGCGCCTGAGTGGGTCGCGATGGTCACCGGGCGCCGCGAGGCGTTCGTGGAGCGGACGGCCGATCAGGCCCGCTCCAACAACGAAGTGCTTGTTCATGGGTCCATTCGCTTCGTCGTCCCTGGCTTCACCTTGGAAGATTCGTCTATAAAATCCGATCGCATTGGTGGCGAGACATGCACGCACGTCGCCTGGGCGCTTGCGGACCTCTGGCGACAAATCACGCGTCCCGTAGTGGGTTCGGCGTCAGTACTGGCCCTGTTTTGGGTCGGCGTTAACAGCTGCCGCCAAAATAGCGGCTGCAGATCGTTTTGGTACCTTAAGTGGCACTTTGGGCTGTGAACGGTGTGTCTGGAAACAAGAAATACCCCTGGTTTCCGCGGAAACTCAGGGGCTAAAGCTGGCATTATCGACCTCTTGTCAAACAATTCGGATCTCGCCTTAACCCCTGATGGATTGCGGAAATTGGCTATCCCCCAAGGCCTACGAGATACCCCCTGTGAGCCCGCGGAGTTCCAACTTCATCGACTCTCATCGCGACTCAGCGCTCAACAGATCAAGGATATTGTGCGGCGCTACGAAGCTGGCGAAAGCGCCAGAACACTTGCCAGCGAATTTGGCGTTGCGCCATCTGCCCTCCTCCGACTGCTTCGTGAGCGGAACGTCGTCGTCCGTCAGCAGGTCGTAACGCCGGAGCAAGATGAGACGATGGCTCGAGACTATGAGGCCGGAATGACGATGGCGGAATTGGAAGAGAAACACGGGCTGTCGCATGGTGCGATGCTTCGAGCGCTGCATCGAAGGGGAGTTGCGATGCGACCCAAGGCACCCAGGCAGAGAAATTAGAACTACGGAATGGAACCTCCAGCTTGAAATGTCTGACGAAACTGTCACAATGAGGAACAGACATGGCGGACTTATCGGAACAAGCAACACACCGCATTATTGGAGCTTATGGTGAGCCATTTCTTCGGTACGTCTTCGCTCTGCCCGAAGATAAGCCGGTCCTCGAAGCCCTGCAATCTACGCGCGCCGAATACGTTGTTCTACTCCAGACTGCAATCGATCAGACTCCGTACAGCGGAAATGGCGATGTCGACTTCACATTCACAGCCTCTAGCAGCTTTGCCTACTATCGCAAAGAGTTAGGCGGAAGCCTCGCAAACTACCTGCACCGCATGGCTGGTGGCGACGCAAAAAAGATCCCGAGTGGCAAGGACCCCGTCGTCCAGGCCATACGCGAAGTTGCTCATGACGTGTGGCCAAGCCTGCTTCTCACTCCTCCAAAGCACGGTCCACGCGCCTTTTGGATGAGCACCACTGCAGGTATTTTTTCTCACCCTAAAGCCGTCGAAGCCTGTAAAACGTTCATGGCAGATTCTGAGCTCAAAGCGCTTTTTCCAAATACTCCGTCGATTGAAGAAGCTACTTCGATCAATGAGGTAATACTCCAGATACAGGCAAACTGGATCTTGAGTAGCGGACAAGGCGGTAGCAAGCAGCTCATCTCGATCATTGATGCGATCATCTTCAATGCCGCAGTGCACGCTCAGCTCGATGGATCGCCGCTCAACGAACGCGGCTTGATGTCCGCGATCCCATCATCAGTGGAAGCCTTTCGTACGCTTGCCACGATGAAGCCGGTCGAGGTGCCGGCCATCATCGGGTTCAGTGGGCTACGCATCGAAGACGACACTGTGCTGAAGTTCGGCGATGACGAACTCCGCGGTGTGCGTCCAGTCGAAAAGAATTTGCTCCTCAATGAGGCCGACCGTGTTTCGAGCGTATTCACCACCAATTTTCCGATCCAACTCCTAAAAGTTTCGGCATTCAATCCGAGCGAACCAGACGACTTCATCAAAGTATGGAATAAGTACAGCGCTCGAATTCAAGAATCCCATCGCACCCTGCAACGACGCATCGATCGTGCACGTCTGAGTATCCTGCTCGCCTCTACAGATGAGGAACTCCTCGCGACCAGCGAGGTATCACGTTACATCGCAGATCCGACACAACCAGGAGGCTTGTCCAACTGGCAAATGGACCCGCGCACTCCTGCGAGCTACGCGCTAAAGGCAGGCCAGGACAAGGAGGTTCTACGATTCCACGCGCTTATCCAGGAGAAGCACCCCGAATCACTCGACATCGCCATGAAGCGAATTCTCGGTGCCGTCTCACAACGCTGGGATGCTACCGATGCCTTCATTGATGCTGTAGTGGTGTGGGAGAACGCATTCGGCACTAGTACCGAAACTACGTTTCGTGTCACTGGATCCATCGCTAAGCTCCTAGAACCTGGCAGTAGTGACGAACGCGCCAAACTCCAAAAAGAACTGAAGAATCTCTACGAAACTCGTAGCCGATTGGTTCATGGCGCAAAAGAGCCAAAGCCTGAAGAGGCATGGACCCAGCGCGAACGCGCCATCCAGATCGCGCTTGAAGTGCTCCGCAAACTCTATGTCGAACGCCCAGACCTTCTGGAGCTCAGTTCTGAACTTCGAAGTGCGCAACTTCTTCTAGAAGGTTAACCGTCAATGTCGACGACGCCCGATCTTCTTCGCCCGGGCAAGTAGCTTTCCATCCGTGTCTTGCCTTTCGAGTGCAAGCAGCACACGAGCAAGTCGGTAGTGATCAATCTTCGGGCGAGCGACACCCGTTACCCGAAGTGGCCGCCGCTTACCTGCGATGAGCTCAACTGTCGTGGTCTCGTCGCGGTAGGTATCGACGGTCTGATTCGGTGTTCCATCAACCGCTGCCTGAATGGCTTGATATGCCCGGCCGGCTTTCTGCGGGAGCGACGGGAAGACTTTCGTCATCGCGGTTCGATGTGCCAGGGCCTCCTTTTCAGCAAAAGGAACCGCTGGAGCGTAATAGTCGTGAAGGTCACGTTGTTCTTGCATCGGTAGATCAGTAAAAGCGGCACCGTCGTGCTCTTCCCATTGCTCGCGAAGAAATTGACGGTGGATGAGGTAGTCGCGGGAAGTAAGCCTTGGCATTGCTGGCTTTTCACTATGGGCTACTGCCTGGAAATTGCAAGCATGAACAGGGCGGGGTAACGCTAAAATCACTTCAGCTTCTTGACGTCCCCAAGAAGTTTGCGAAGGTGATCGTCGGACATGTCCAGGATTGGCTCATACATGAACGAGTTGACGTGAATCTGCTCTGGCGTCATCAGCACCACGTTTTCGAGAGTGCGAACTGAACCGTCCCTGATTTCCTGCCGCTTTCTTTCTGGTGAAAGGATTCGGATATGCCCAAGAAACACCCAACAGAGGTTCGCGAACGAGCGGTCCGTATGACTCTTGATC
>NZ_SOGT01000015.1:0-291990 GCF_004403345.1 Cryobacterium lyxosi | reverse complement strand
TCAAAAAAGGCTAACCACCCCCACTAACCACCCCAGAACTCCCTCGCAGGAACCAGGCGGGCCCCACGTGCACACAGCACGCGAGGCCCGCCTCTTCGCGCACCCCAGCAAAGAAACCACTGTTCCCGCCATGGGTCAAAGGATGCCCATCCATATCCGCGCCGTGAGGATAGAGGCGGCGCTCAGGCTGGCTGTGACCGTCGGTGGGGCTCGACACGCTCGACCGATGGGACGGTCACGACGTTTCAACGCCGTCTCAGTGAAACCGTGCCGCAGTTGGGCTACTTGGCCTGGGCGTAATTATCGACGGTGGCTACGGTGAGCATGAAATCAACCGGAAAATCGCCGAACATCAACCGACCAGCAGCCTCGGCCGCATTCACGATGATGTTGGCAACGGCCTCCGCCTGCGCGGCTGGGGTGTGCACGATCACCTCGTCGTGCAGAAAAAACACCAGATGTGGCGAGACGTCGAAGGGCGCGCGGGCACTCGGAGCCAGCCTCGAAGATTGCGCGGCCATGGTGCCGCGCGGAGCCACAGGATTGAGGCCGGCCTCCGTTGCCGGGCGCGCTTCGCTCGAATGCTCAATGCAAGGATCCGGGCTCGGCAAAGCCGTCAGCTCCCGGCGAATCTCAGCCATCCAGCACAGCGCCCACTCGGCGGCGCTGCCCTGCACGATGAAGTTACGGGTGAAGCGTCCCCAGTCGCGCGCCTGGCTGCGAGCGCGTCGCTCATCGGTCGCCGTTGCAGCCGCGTTGTAAGCCAGAACCTGGGCCGCGCGCCAGCCGGGTCCTGGTATCGGTGATGACCGACCGAGTCGGGTCGTCACCACTTCGCCACGCTCTCCGGCACGAGCCGCTGATTCGGTGAGAGCGATTGCCCGTGGATAGGCGCGGGCCAGGCGGGGCATGAGCCGGCCGCTTTCTCCGGTCGTGGCCCCGTACATGGCTCCGAGCATAGCGACCTTGGCGTGATCGCGGGTCTCGACGACTCCGCTGGCCACGATGCCGGCATACAGGTCGCTGCCACGACCCGCCCGGGCCATACTCATGTCCTGGGCCAGCGCCGCGAGAATACGCGGTTCGAGTTAGGCAGCGTCGGCCACGACCAGTTTCCAGCCGTCGTCGGCGACGACGGCACCACGAATTTGCTTGGGTAGTTGGAGGGCTCCTCCGCCACGGGTCGCCCAGCGACCCGTCACAACACCCCCCGGCATGTAGTCCGGGTGGAATCGGCCGTCGACTACCCAGGATTCCATCCAGATCCAGCCGTTGGCACTGAGCAGCCGAGACAGTTTCTTATACTGCAGAAGCGGTTCGATGACCGGATGTTCGAGCTTCTTCAGCTCCCACGCACGCGTCGTGGAAACGGAGAGCCCCGCCCGTTGCAGTGCCTTGATCAACTCCTGGGGGGAGTCCGGGTTGAGGGTGGCATCACCGAGTTCTGAGCGGATGCGCCGGACCAGCAGTTCCAGACGCTCCGGACGGAGGCCGGGCGCGACCCGCGGCCCCAGCTCACGGGTGAGAAGGAGTTCATGCACATCGGTGCGCCAGGGCAGCCCGGCGTACCGCATCTCCGCGGCCACGAGCGCCCCAGCGGATTCAGCGGCGAGCAAGAGCCGGAGGCGCCCCGGTTCGAAAGCGGCCGACACCGAGTCGAGTTGCCGACGAAACTCCCCCGCCGTGCCGGATTCACCGCTGGCATCAGAATCCGCGTTTGCGTCGAACTCAAAGAGTGTCGCCAAGGGCTCTGCTCGGTCGGTCGTGCCAACGCTCGCGATGTCCCAGCGCCCTGGCGCCGCCAGCGCGAGCTCGCTCGTCATAGTCAGCGCGGAATTTTTCAGGATCACGTGACACAGACGGAGATCGTGGCAGCGCTGAACACGGATGCCGGCCTCCAGGAGCATCGGGTAGATACGGGCGGTGTCCTCCCAGACCCAGCGGGGTGCGGCCCGGTCACCGGTGGCCGATTCATGAGTGCTGGCTTCGAGCGACGACACAAACGACCGAAACTCGGTCAGGGTGAGGCGGGCCGCCTCAATAGAACGGCCGACATCGTCAAGCGTATCGACCAGCACGTCGCCACCACTTGTCTGCCGCACCAGTACATACACCCATCCATTCTGCCCGCTCCCGGCCGACGCCGTACCCATCCGCTTCGTGATGTCGATGGGTACGGCGTCTGCCAGAGGGCGGATTGCGGTCTCTAGCTGGCGATTTTGTCTCCGTTCGGAGCGACCACCCACCAGACGCCGCCAACACCCTCTCCGGTGGTGTCCCCGGCAGCAGAGTCGCCCGCCCAGTAGTAGAGCGGAAGTCCAGCGAGGGTGACTTGCTTGGTGCCATCCGTGCGGGTGATGACACCGACCGTGCCGGTCACGCCGTCGACCGTGGGGGTGTCGGATTCGGCGACGACGGCAGGCCACTTGACGAGGCACTCGCCCTCGCAGGTGCTCGTGCCGGAGTTTGCAACGTCCTTGTCGAAGACATACAGAGTCATTCCGGCGGTATCGACGACGATCTTGCCGAGTGAACTGTCCGCGGTCGCAAGGGCCGGCTTGACCGCGGCATCGCTCGTCGGGCTGGATGAACTCGACGTGTCGGCCGCCGGGGTCGTCGTTCCCTGCGAGCATCCGGTCAGCGCGAGAATGCTGAGCGCTACTGCCCCGACGACTGGTCCGGCCTTGAGCCAGATTCTGCTGTTCATGATTGCTTCCTTCTCTCGGTGCACGCTCCTGAAATGGAGCGTGATGAAGTGCTATTGCATGAGGTGCGATGACGTGGTGCGCACTGCGGAGGTGCTCGGCGTAGGGGGCCTTGGACTTATCACGAGGTACAGCCGAAAATGGTTCAGTGCCCCCATTGACCAAGGTCGGAATGGGGTATCGGTTTGAAACCGATGCAACAGGGAGATGACGGGTGCATCGTCTTCCGTGGAAAACGATTCACCCGCCGAGCAGTGGAGTAGCGGATGCTGCGATCTAGTCTCCACCGAGGCTCACCGAGAGCTTGACGACCTTCCCAATCGCTTGCGGAGCTCCGGTCGCGCCGGCCACGAAGGAGTTCGTCGTGACGTACGCGCTGTTTCCGACGAGTTCGATCGCGGACGGCGAGGTGACCGGGATCTGCAGTGTTCGATCGGTCAGGGTCGGGTGGAACACCGAAACCTGACCTGTCCCTTTCGGGCCGCCGAACAGCTCAGTGACGGCGATCAGTCCGGTGCGCTTCGACACGGCCAGGCCTGTCGCTCCGACAAACCCGCCCTGCACAAACTGCACCTCACCGTCAGCCGGGTTGAACCGGTAGACCGCGCCGCGAGCTCCGAGACTGGCGTCTTCGGGGCCACCGGGCAGGGTCGTCACGTACAACCAACCGTCACCACTCTGTTCGACGTCGGTCGGTACCGGTTCGAACCGGTAGCCGAAGCAGGCCGTGCAGGCGGGGAACCCGGCTCCGGCAGCGATCTGGGGAGTGACCATGATCGGGTCACCGGCCGGCAGGACGGCAGCCGTGCTCACCGTTCCGTCGTAACCGACCTTGAGAATGGCGTTCGCACCGGCATCCGCCACATAGACGGCATCCTCCAAAGGAAGGCTGGCGTAGGGGTGGGTGTCTACGATTCCGACATAGCTGACGGGAGCCGTTGGCGCCGCAGGATCGAACTGGTCGAGACAGGACTGCGGCAGGTCGACGAACCCGTAGCTGTTGACCTGGTCGGGGTTTGCCGCGCTCTCATAGGCGTAGAGATCGGCAATCGGCGCGGCCACACCATCCAACGGCAGCGAGTACAGCGCCGATGCGGTGTGGTCTTGCGTGTTGGTCGAGTAATAAACGGTGCCGTTACGCACAGAAACGGCCCCCAGCTCATCGCCGGGGTTGGCGCGCGCAATAACGCTGGTGGTGCCGTCGGGACTGATCCTGGTGAGCGCCCCCAGGGCGTTTTGCGACACGTACACTTTTCCGCCCGCCCCAACGCCCAGACTAAGCGGTAAAAACAGGCCACTCGCCAGTACTGTGGGCCCACCAAGGGTGGGAATCTCCACAGCGGATGCCGGGACTGCGATCATCGCGGACGAGACGGCGGTGACGCAGGCAACGGCGGTGAATACGAACTTTTTCACAACGTGCTCCTTGACTCGATGTGGCTTTCCGGGTGGATGTCCGAGAAAACACGACGGTCGCGCGGGGAACGGTGTGACGGGTAGGTGCTGAGCGAGGACAGTGTGTGTGCGATGCACCAATGCGACGAGAGTCATGCAATCCCGAGGGAGCCGGCGCACACAGACGTCGACACGGGCACAATATCCTCGAAGCTGCACGTTGTCTAGGTAAATAAGCGCGTGACCACCGTGTGCAGAGTGTCGGCTGGCAAGGCGACTCGTGATCATCCGCCAGGTACGGGAGGAGGAATACCTCACAGAGCACACGGTTGCATGTAGCGATGACTCCTTCACTTGAACCCCGTACCGCCCTCGTCGTCGGAGCGTCCGGAATCACCGGATCCGCCGTGGTCGACCAGTTAGCTGCCGAAGGCTGGCAAGTTCTCGCCCTCGCCCGCCGCAGCGGCCCAGCCTTACCCGGGGTGCGCTGGATTCAGGCGGACCTTCGCTCCGCCGCCGACCTCAACAAAGTGTTGGCCAGCGAGATGCCCGAACGGGTCTTCTTCACCGCCTGGTCCCGTCAGAACAGCGAGGAACTCAACATCGAGGTGAACGGCGGCATGGTGCGTGATCTCCTCGCCGCACTCGCCCACGCACCAGTGCGCCACGTCGCCCTGGTCACCGGCCTCAAGCACTACCTCGGCCCGTTCGAGGCCTACGGGCAGGGCACCATGCCCGACACGCCCTTTAGCGAAGACGAACTGCGACTCGACGTGGCGAACTTCTACTACGCACAGGAAGACGAACTGTTCGCGGCATCCGCTCGCCAAGGATTCACCTGGTCGGTGCACCGTTCGCACACCGTGATCGGCCACGCGGTCGGCAACCTCATGAACATGGGACTCACCCTTGCCGCACAGGCTGCCTTGTGCAGGCATCTTGGCATTCCCTTTGTGTTCCCCGGCAGCGCGACCCAGTGGAACGGCGTCACCGACATGACCGACGCGACGATCCTTGCCGAGCAGATGATGTGGGCAGCGACAACGGCTGCCGGGGCCAACGAAGCATTCAACGTCGTCAACGGCGACGTCTTCCGCTGGCGAGCGATGTGGCCGAAGATCGCCGCATACTTCGGCGTCGAACCGGTTGGTTTCGTGGACGAGCCACGACCGCTCGAGGTGCAGATGGCTGGAATGGAGCCGGTCTGGGCCGAACTCGCTGCCGCGTACAACCTCGTCGAATCCGACTTAGGGCGCATCGCATCGTGGTGGCACACCGACGCCGACCTCGGCCGGAATATCGAGGTCTTCACCGACATCACCAAGAGCCGCCTCGCCGGCTTCACCCCGCACCACCGCACGATCGACTCTTTCACAGCTTTGTTCGACCGCTACCGCGCCGAGAAGATCATCCCTGAGTAAACCGCTTAGCGGCGCCCAAAACGGCAGCGTCGCTATCAGTTGGCCTCATTTGTCACCGTTTGGTTGGGGTGTTCGTGCACGGCGACGATGGTGAAGATCAGGGCCACCGCGGCCGTTCCCGCCAGCAGGAGCAGACCGATGGCATAACTATTATCGGCGGCATTGTAGGTGGCCCCCATGACGAGCGGGGGGAAGTACCCGCCGAGACCGCCAGCCGCGCTGACGATGCCGCTGACCAACCCGACCTTGGCGGGTGGCGAGTTTCGCCCCAGCCAGGCGAAGACTCCCCCAGCCCCAGGGCCGAAGCCACCGCCACGAAGGTCAGCCCGGCCGGTATCTCGCCGTCGGGGCGCAGATTCACCACCCAGGCTAGAACAGCGACCGCGGCCAGCGCCACGATGACGACCGGCTTGGGACCGATGTGGTCGGCGAGGATTCCGCCGACCGGGCGCAGCAGAACCGCGGCGACGGCGAATCCGGCCGTGCGGGTTCCCGCCGCGGTCAGGTCGAAATTGTAAATATCGCGCAGGTAGGTCGGCAGGCAGGTCGAGAAGGCTACGAACCCGCCGCACACCACACCGTAGAGAAAGCACATCTGCCAGGTCACACCGAGTTTTGCGGCGTCCAAGAGCTTGGGAACGAACGGCTGGGAATTCGATACCCAACTCGGAGCATTCCCCATGCAGGTTCGCACGAGGACCGCGGTCGCGACGAGCAGGCAGGCCAGGATCAGGTGCGTGGCAATGTAGCCGAACCAGTCCACGAACCTGGGTGTGAAGAATGCGGACAGTGCTGTCCCGCCCATTCCCGCACCGAAGATTCCCGTTGCGAAGCCGCGCCGGGACACTTCATACCAGTTGCTCACGAACGGTATCCCGACGGCGAAGACCGTTCCGGCGACGCCCAACAGGAGCGCGCACAGGACGAGAGCCCAGTAGACCCCCAGGGTTCCGGCCAGCGCAACGAGCAGAAGTGCGGGGACAGTGGCCAGGAGCACCGTGGTGAACATGATCGGCCCACCGAAGCGATCCGTGAGCACACCCACCGGAATACGGCCGATCGAGCCGACAAAGACGGGCATGGCCACTAAAACGGATGCCTGCGTCGACGTCAAATTCAAATCGACGCTGTAGCGCACCCCGAGGGGGGCCACACTCGTCCAGGCCCAGAAACACACCACGGACGACAACGTCGCGAGAACAAGATTGAACCCCTTGCTGGCCCGGGCACGCTCCCGCACACTTTCAGGCATGGCTATTTTTTGTCGCGTGCTCGGTCTTCGGTTCCAATCGCTGCCCAGCCGCGTCGGATTGGTCTGATCGCGCCGGGTACCTGGTCGCGGGTGCGGTAGACGATATACGGCCGAAACAGATAGTGCAGGGGCGCGGTGAAGGCGTGCACCAGACGAGTGAACGGCCAAATGGTGAACAGAAGCATGCCGACGAGCGTATGGATGTGGAATGAGAACGGGGCTGCGGCCATCGCTGCGATGTCAGGCTGAAGGATGAAAAGCGAGCGGAACCAGGGCGCAACGGTCTCCCGATAATTATGTCCGTGGGCGCCCTCGAACACGCTCGCCAAGGTGGTCCAGAGGCCGAGTACGATCGCGGCGGCCAGTACGACATACATGACCTTGTCGTTGCGGGTTGTCGCCATAAATACCGGGCCGGTCTTGCGCCGGCGATAGATCAAGATCAAAATGCCACCGAGCGTGCCGACCCCGGCGACCCCGCCGACAAGGAGGGCGTTGAGATGGTAGAAATCCTGGCTCATGCCCACCGAGAGCGTCCAGGTCATCGGGATCACCAGACCGAAGAAATGCCCGGCAATCACCGCGAGCAGGGCGAGCCTCAGCAGCTCGAGGCTCGGTCGGTACTGCCGAAGCAGCGCCCGACCGGCGACGGGGTCGGCGATCGCCGCAAACTCGAGCACGAGCGGCAGAAAGTCGGGAAGTTCGCCGTGGGTGTTCGTCAGAAAATCGGTCTGTCGGTACACCTTTTTGAATGCGGCGAGCGCGTCTCCGCGGCGGCGGGTGTCACCGTCGGTCCAGTAGGACAGATAAAGCGGATGGTGTTTGCTGAGGTCAAAGGTCTCTACGTAGCGCCGCTGCAGAGTGCCGAGGTCGGTTTTTGACAGGTAACCGAGGAAGCCCTCGAATTTCGCCGCCTTACGGCCCTGCTCGGCGAGCGCGGCGCGCATGAGCGGCACCCGCTCCAGCAGCTGGGCATCGGGACGACCGAGGGGTAGTCCGTCTGCTGGGCTTCCCAGGTGATGATGCCGTCGCGTACGTAGACTTTCCACGAGCAGGACCCCGTGCAATTCACCCCATGGGTGGACCGAACCACCTTGTCGTGGCTCCACCGGTCACGGTAGAACACGTCGCCCTTACGGCCGCCTTCGCGAAATACCGCCCGGCCGTCATCTGTCTGTTCCCACCGAGTGAAGAAACGGCCAAGCGACAGCATTGCATCCGACGCTTTTCCGTCCAACCCGGCAGGCAAAGGTCCAGCTGCCATGACGACAGCCTAAATCGGTGTTTCGCCAAGCGCTAGCACTACTTTGGTTGTTCGCAAAATTGACCGCACCAGACGGGTCACGTTCGAACTTCTTCGACACTCGGGGGCAAACCGCCGACGGTCACCTGCTGAGGGTGACCGTCGGCGAACGTCATACCGTGCGCGGTGCCTTCGTCAGGTTCGCCTCGAGCTCTGCAACTGTCTGACGGATGCCATAGGCCGGACGGTCGCGCTCGACACGCCAGCTCTCGACGAGAGGGCCGATGTTCACTGTGTCGAAGCCGAATTCATCGTAGAGCTTGGCGACGAAGTCGGAGGCGTCGATGAAGTCGGAGGACGTGGCCAGCGCGCGCCGGGCTGGGTCGCCGGTCGGGTGCGAGTCGGCGGTGATGTCCGCGGCCGTAATGTGATTGAACCCTTTCGCTACGCGCGAAGTGGGTAAGTGCTTTTGCAGCATGCCGGTCACGGTCGTTTCGCCGTTATCGAGGGCTGCGATATGTCCGTCGCGTTCGAAGTAATAGTTATTGGTGTCAATCACGATCTTGCCGGCGAGCTGCTGAACGGGCACATCCGCGTAAGCCTTGAGCGGCACCGTCACAATCGCGACGTTGGCGGCCTCAGCGGCCTGCGCCGCGGTTCCGGCACTCGCTTTCGGGCCCAGCTCGGCAACGAGCTCGGCGAGGGTCTCCGGACCTCGGGAATTGCTGATCACGACGTCGTAACCATTTTCGATCGCCTTGCGAGCGACCTGGCTGCCAATGTTTCCTGCACCGATGATTCCAATAGTTGTCATGATGGCGACAACGAGGGCGGGGCCGAAAATGTTCCCGACGCTTCCAACGCCGGCAAATCCGCGACACGAGCATCGCCATGCTTCTTGATGGCATCCGCTACGACGAGTCGCTGCTATTCGACCTGTGAAACGTGGTAATGGCTGATGAGCCAGGAGGCATCGACGTATTCCAGCACAGCCGTCAGGTGAACGGGAATGACGACGCCGTCGGGACGGGTGAAGTCGACGTCGATATAGGAGATCAGCGTTGAGTCGGAGAGTTGGCGGTGTTCCAGGATTCGAAACGAGGGACTGAGGCCCACAGGCTGCCTATCGTAATAGGCGATCACACCGAGCCTGCCAATCGAATGCGTCGGCGCGACGCCCTGGAATAGAGCATTTTCGGTGAAGTGGGACGCGACACGTTCCGGGTCATGTTCACGGATTCCGTTCGCCCACGCATCCAAGACTTCCGTCACGATGCGAACTCGGGCGATGCTATCAAGCGCGATCATCGGTTTCTCTCCTGTTCGTTTTTCATTAGTCGAAGACGAGACGGCCAGCGCAGTCTGCACGTCGAATGCTGACTCAGCTTCCGGCGCTTTGTCCGCCGTCGATATGTAGGATCTCGCCCGTGACGAACGGGGCTTGTTCCAGGTAGAGGACGCCATGGGTGACATCATCGATCGTGCCGATGCGTCCGACCGGGTGCCAGCCTGCGAGAGTTCCGTGCGTTTCTTCCGGGTGCATGGGGGTGTGGATGACTCCCAGAGAAACGGCGTTCACGCGGATACCGCGGCCGGCGTACTCGATCGCCAGGGACTTCGTGACGGAAGACAGTCCGCCCTTGGTCAACGAGGCGAGAGCCGACGGAGCGCTTGAGTTCGCGAATTCAACAAGCGTCGTTGTCACGTTCACCACGTGGCCCGCTCCCTGTTCGACCATCTGCGCGATGGTCTTCTGCGTAATGTGGAAAAATCCCCCGAGGTTCACCTGAAGAATGTTGTTGTAGTCCTCCTGGGTGTACTCGGTGAATGGCTTACCGATAAAAATTCCAGCGTTGTTTACGAGCGTGTCGATCCGGCCGAACTGCTCCATCGCAGTGCTGATGACCCTCCCGGCCACAGCGGGGTCCGAAATATCTCCGGGTACCGTAATGACGTCCGAGTGTTCGGACGCCGTGATGGAGCGCGAATTAGCGACGACGGCATAGCCGAGCTCGCGGAATGTGGACACCAGACCCGCTCCGATGCCTTGGGAGCCCCCCGTGATGATGGCTACTTTACGAGTTTTCATGGTCACAATTTCTCAGCGGTAATCGGTCTAGATCGTCCGATTCGATTTTAGTCGACAGGTGCTTCGGTGATCCGCTCGGAACCGACCGCCGCCTACACTGGAACAACTCACCATCGGGTTTTCAGGAAGCGCCGCCACTCGACGGGACGTGACCGAGGAAAGGGACCATTTCATGATTTTCATCGTTGCCAAGTTCACTGTGAAACCAGAGTGGAGTGATCGTTGGATGGACCTGACACGCGACTTCACCGAGGCCACACGCCAGGAACCAGGCAACCTGTGGTTCGATTGGTCTCGCAGTGTCGACGATCCTCACCAGTTCGTGCTCGTCGAGGCATTCCAAGATGATGCCGCAGGATCTCACGTCAACAGCACTCACTTTTCGGCGGCCATGAAGGCTATGCCTCAAGCGCTCGTGAAGACTCCAGAGATCATCAGCGAGCGTATCGATGCTGAAGGTTGGGGCCAAATGGGAGAAATGACGGTACCCGAGTAGCTAACGGACGGGTTATCGCGGAGTTGGTCGACGTGACTCCCCCACGATCTACCGCTAACCCCGCGACGCAGCCGTACGAGACCCGCAACCGGTTATAGGAACAGGACTATGCACGATCTCACCGCCCTCACGGTTCGCAGCATCTCAGTATCCGAGATGAGCAACAACGTTTACGTACTCACCTCGAAATCCACCGGCGCGCAGGTCTTGATCGACGCTGCGGACGATGCACCCGCCATCTGCACCCTTCTCGAAGATGCACAAAAAGACACGGGTGCCATCGCCCGGCTGGCCCTCATAATCACCACACACTCGCACTGGGACCATGTGCGGGCGCTGGGCGAGGTCAGGGAGCTGACGAAAGCGCCGGCTGCAGCGGGTCTCGACGACATCGCGGACATTACTGTGCCCACAGACATACCCTTGCACCATGGGGACGTCCAGTCCACCAATGGCATTGACCTCGAAGTAATTCACCTGCGCGGACACACCCCCGGGTCGATTGCCCTGCTCTACCGCGACCCGCATGGTCCCGCACATCTGTTCACGGGCGATTCGCTCTTCCCCGGCGGACTGGGGAACACCAACGGTGATGCCCAGCGTTTCTCGTCGTTGTACAACGACGTCGTCACCCGAATCTTCGACTACCTCCCGGACGACACACTGGTGCACCCGGGCCATGGAGCAGGCACAACGCTCGGAGCTGAGCGGAGCAAACTCTCCGAGTGGAAACAACGCGGCTGGTGACAGCGGTAGCCGCCTGATGCATCCCCGGAGTACACGGCCGACCATCGGGATACTCTCAGGTCATGAAAAAATCGTGGACCTCGGATGACTCACGGAAAATGACAGAGGCGTCGAGACTGAACGAGACAAACGCACCTCTGAGCCAGGCGCAACTCAAGATTGCACTGGAATACCGCGATGTCCTGAAAAAGACATACCTCTTTCTCCGGTTCGGCATTGTCGGAACGGTTGTCGCGATACTCCTCGCGGTTTTCTTTTTCACCCCTGACGACTACCTCGTGCACGATGGGCAGACACTTCCCTCGATCAGCCACTACTACTACACGCCCGCACGCATCGTGTTCACCGGAGCACTGTGCGCGGCCTCGCTTGCGCTTCTCGCCATCGCGGGGAAAGGCGTGCAAAGCTACCTGCTCAACCTCGCGGCCCTTCTCGCGCCGCTGATCGCGATCATCCCGACACCTGTCTTGCCCAGTGAGGTTGGTCCAGCTGCACAGCTTGCGAACTGCCCCAGCACAATTGACTGCATTCCCGCCGACCAGCTTCCGTATGTAGCAACGGGATTTCACATTTGGCTGATAATTTCGATTGCCGTGATAATAGTTGCACTGGGATGGAACGTATGGCATCACATCAACAAGTCTCGCCGCGTACCGGAGGCCTTTCGGGTGATCCTCGCACTCGGTTTCGCTGTCTGGATCTTGTACTTCGCGCTCTGGAATGTGCCGGGTCAGGATCTGTTTCGGCAATACGGACATGTCGCCGCGGCGGGTGTCTTTTTCATCCTCATCGCAACTGTGACCGTTATCGAAGCGTGGCGCCAGTGGGCGGACCGCGACGATCAGTCGGAGCCACCTCCACCAGCTTTTTTCCACCGGAGAATGTACTCGGGCATCTACCTTGCCCTCGGTGTGATCATGTTCCTCGATATCATCGCTGGGACTCTGATTCTGACAAAATTTATTCGGCCTGAAGATTGGCAAATAGGCAACTCGGTGTTCATCGTCGAAGTAGTCGCTCTCGCAGCCTTCGCGGTATTCTGGCTCGTACAGACGGCCGAGCACTTCAAAGACTCCAACGGATGGGAGTCCCTCTCTGAAGCACGACGACGGGGCCGCGCGCTGAGGCAGGCACGGTAGCGGGATAGGGCCCGCCACGCACTTATGCCGAAGTTACTCGCGTCCGCAGTCGGTGTGCGCAACGAGGGCCATGATTTCGCCCAGCGACCCGACGATATGTGCAGCACCGGCTTTACGCAGCACTTGTTCAGAGGAATAACCGCCCGAAACGCCAATAGGTATGTACTCTGCCGCGGAAGCAGCGACCATGTCATACTCCGTGTCGCCGATATAAAATGCGTGCGTGCGACGAGCTCGATGGAGGACCAGTTGCGCCACCTTGTCTGCGACCTCGGCATCGACGACGTCTAAGACTGGCAGCACAGACAACGATCTCTGGTCAAACTGCACTGCCGTAGCGGAAGCGGCGGATACGACGCCCAACCAAGCCCCCGCCTCTGACAGCGCCAGGAGAGCAGCATTAGTACCCGCGCGAAGACGCGTGGTCGTCTGGGTCATGTGGTGGTTCCACTCGGCTTCAGCGACGGCGAGGTCGAGTGAATGCACGCCGAGATCGCGGAACATATTCTTCATGGGCAGCCGAAATTTTCTAGAGAACTCATCTGTGTCGAGCGCTCCCAGGTCTCGCGCCTCGAGTACTGAATTCAACGACGCGCGGGCACGATCGGCGTCAAGCACGACCGTGCCATTCCAGTCAAACATGACCATGGTGTCGGTTAACTCCATTGTGTTTACGGTTGCGTCCATTACACGAGGACCGATTGACGCAGGGTGACCCCGACCGACTCTGCCGATCCAACGCGACGTCCGGTCTCTTGAGAGTAAGCGTGCACGAGGCTCGGAGCGCAGTGCACCGTGACCCGTGCGCCCGGGTTGGGAGTGTCTTCGACCTCGCAGCGAAAAGTAACGGCATGACCGGAGTCGCTAACCAACCGTACGATTCGATCTTTCCCTGTCGGTTCGACCAGACCGACAACTCCGGTGATCGCCCACGTGCTGGAACTATCCGAGGGGGTCGTCAGTGTGAGGTGTTCTGCACGGACGCCGAGAGTGAGTGCGCCCGAAGCCTGGGCAGCAGAATGCAGTCCAAAAGCAGACGCGCCCGTCACCTCGTCGATTTTCAGAAGGTTCATCGGCGGCGATCCGATGAATGAGGCCACGAAGAGTGTCTGCGGCACAGCATAGAGCTCATCGGGTGTGCCCAGCTGTTCGATCTGTCCGAGGTTGATGACCGCGATCCGATCGGCCATCGCCATGGCATCGAGCTGATCATGAGTGACGTTGATGCCGGTGGCACCAACGGAACGCAGAATGCTCGCAATTTCCAGACGAAGTACGGCATGGAGCTGCGCGTCCAGGCCGGAAAGTGGCTCGTCGAGCAGCACGATTCCGCTTTGTCTCGCCAGCGCTCTAGCGAGAGCGATGCGCTGGCGCTGACCACCGGACATTTCTTTTGGTTTCCTGTCCAGGAGATGTTTGACCTGCATCCTGTCAGCCACATCGTTGGCCCGAGCATGAGCAACCTGTTTGTTGAGTCCCAGGCCATGACGCAGGCCGAGCGTGATGTTCTCCAGAGATGAGAGGTGCGGATAGAGAGCGAAATGCTGGAACACGATAGCGGCGTCTCGTTTATGCGGAGGAATTCCATTCTGAGCAACGCCATTGAACTCGACTGTTCCTTCGTCAGGGTCCTCCAGCCCGGCGATGATGTGCAATAACGTGGATTTGCCCGACCCTGACGGCCCGAGGATGGCGAAGTTCTCGCCATCCTCGATGGTCAGGTCGATCCCGTCGAGGGCTTTCACCTCGGCAAAGGATTTGTGAATTCCAAGAATCTTGACCGCGGTCATGTTGTTACTCGCTCACAATCTGGTTGATGTTCGTGACAGTCTCGTTCACCGTTTCCGTGGCGTCGGCACCCGACTGGAGCTTCTGCGTCATCAGTCGCACAATGTCAAAAATCTCCATGGTGTCCTTTCCGGCGAACCCACCCCACGGTGTAAGCGGCTTATCGTAGCTCCACGCGTAGGTCAACTGCTTCGTCGCGGCGTCGCTGGCAAGGAGCGCGTCTCCCGCTTCCGTGTCGACTGGAATATAGCTGTACGACGTGCCGCTGGCGGCGGAGACGGCCTCCGGAGAGAGAAGCTCGGCGATCAAGGCATTCGAATACGCTGCACGGCAGGCGTCTTCGCTGAGGACGATCCAGCCGTTGCCACCGGCGGGCAGGGCGCCTTCTTCCCCACCAACGCTGGGCAAATCGACAGGCATCCAGTCGAATGCGTCGCCGATGCCCTCCTGAATTGTGGCAATAGTTGAGGTCGTATAGATCAGGAATGCCGCATTGCCTCCGATGAACTGGGCGATGGCGTCCTGATTGTTCACTACGCCAAGTTCAAGATCCTTGTTCTTAAGTGTGGGCCAAATGGAGAGCGCCTCGATAGCCTTCTCGGAGCCAAAGCCCGCGGTACCATCGGAGTTGACGTACGTTTCTCCCGAACCCTGGATCAAGGCTTGGCTAAACCATTCCGGAAGGCCATCGGTTGGAATGCTCACCGACGGCTGCCCCGTATCGGCGGTTACTTTTTCGGCGGCGGCGACGAGATCGTCGAGAGTTTTAATGTCTTTCGCTTCGCCCGCATCGGCAGAGTCCAGCGCGTCCTGATTGACAAGCAAGACCGTAGCGGAGATCTGGTTTGTCGCCAAATAGACCGTGCCATCGACCGTGCCAGCGCCAAGAAACTGGGTCTTGTAGGTCGGTCGCAACACCGACGTGTCGATTGGTGACGGAGAGTAGGTATCAACCCAGAATTGCAGCTGGCCCAGTCCTGTCATGATGAGATCGGGACGATTACCCACCGCGATGTCAGCCACAATTGTTTGAGTGAGTTCGTTGTAGTTAGACGTCGACGGCGGCGTAGCGTTGATGGTGAGGTCAGGATAAGTCTTCTGCAGATTCGCGACGGCAATAGCCATGGCCTCATTAGCCATCTGCCCATAAGTGACAGTGATGGTATTTTCTGCGGGGTTGCAATCGGCGATGTTGGCTGCCGCAGCGATGGAGGCTGCGGGAACCGAGACCCCGGATGCCGCACATCCTGACAACAGGATAGAGCCGGCGGCAAGAGCACCGAGTGAGAGAGAAAGTCGTTTGGTCACCATAACAAGAACTCCTATATGTATGAACTGCAGTTCGGAACTTCGGGAAAATCGCGGGAAGAATAATGCAGACCCTGATCTAGCGCGTGGTTATCCTGGAATCTCCGCTCCGCTCATGCCTTGAACGAACCGCTTCTGCGCGATGAGAAAGAGAACGATCACAGGTGCGGTCACGATTGCGGCACCTGCTGCGAGTGCGGAGTAGTCGAACCCCGCATCAGCTTGTTGAAAGAGTGCAAGGGCGAGGGGCGGGGTGGCAAGGTCGGGGCTGCGGGCAATGAGGAGCGGCCACATGTAGTCGTTCCAGTGCGTGAAGACGGAGAAGACGCTGAAGGCGGCGATACCGGGTGCAGCCATGGGAACGACCACGTTTCGGAGAGTTCGGAAGTGCCCTAGTCCGTCGGTGCGTGCCGCGTCCATGAGGGAATCGGGAATGGCCATCATCTGCTGTCGGAGGAGAAAGATCCCGAACGCGCTGGTCATATAGGGCAAAACGAGTCCGGGGAGAGAGTCTGCCAGGCCGATGCTGTTGATTCCGATGAAGATGGGAATCAAACTGACCTGCCCAGGGACGAGTAAACAGCCGATAACGATCGCCAGGGCGACGCCTTTTCCGCGCATGCGAACTTTGGCGAGCACATAAGCGGCGGGAATGCAGGTGATGAGCTGGAGCGCCAGGATTGACAGTGTCATGACAGAACCGATGAGAATCGCTTGGCCAAGATTGGCTTCTGTCCAGGCTCGGGCGAAATTCGACCAATCAAAGCTCGCAGGGATGAGCGAGATGCCGTTAAAGAACACCCCGTCGGCGGGAGAAACGGCGGTCCGCAGCATCCAGTAAAAGGGAAAGAGCGACACCAGAACGGCCAGGGTAATCACCAGCCATCGTCCGGCTCGCAACACGTGAATCATTTGTGACCTCCTGCGAGTACGCGACGTTGGATGAGGCCGATGCCTACGAGCACGACAAGTAGCAGGAAGGACAGCGCGGACGCTGCCCCGAGATCGAAGTAGCCAAAACCAAGTTTCCAGGTCATGGTGAGAATCGTTTCGCTGGCCCCCTGCGGACCACCCTGCGTCATGACATTGACGGTGTCGAAAACCTGTATCGAGCCAAGTACGGCAACGACCGTGGCGAAGACTACGGTCGGTTTCATTATGGGCAGCGTGATGCGGGTGAGTTTTGTCCAGCCACGGATGCCCTCGGCCCTGGTGGCCTCGTGGATGGTGCCAGGGACGGTGGCCAGCCCAGCGAAGAAGATCATCATGCTAAACGATGCGCTCCGCCACACGCCAACCATGGCCAAGGTCAGCAGCGATGTACTCGTGTCGCCGAGCCAGTTGACCGCCCCAAATCCGGCGAACCCCAGCACTTGGTTGATGAACCCGCCCTGGAATGCAAAGAGCCAACGAAACACGACCGCCATGGCCACGAGGTTGGCCGTCATCGGCAAAAACAATGCGGTTCGCACGAACGCGCGCCCTCGCACCACAGAATTCGCAAGCAGTGCCAGGCACAGACCAATCCCAAGGCTGGGCACGATCGTGATCACGGAATACACGATGGTGTTTCCGATGGCCTGCAGTACGGCAGCATCGGTTAGAACATGTTCGTAGTTGGCCAGGCCCACCCAGGTCCACGCGCCGCCGGTCAGCGGCACAGAGAAAAAACTCGCCGCGAGCGACAACACGGCCGGAACGATCACAAAGGTACCGATACCGATTCCGGCTGGCAGAAGAAATAGTGCGGGAACAAGATTCGTACGTGAACGCCGCAACGGCTGTGCAGGGAGGCGAACAGCGATGACAAGTTTCTCGTCGTGCATGAGAGTCGTCATGACGCAATGTCCTTTGACAAAGCAAGCACGTTGCCATCGACGCCAACGGCAATGAGCCGGTCACCCGCGTCCACGAGACCTGCGGCGATCGGTGACGCGAGTTGGGTCTGCCCGATCAGCTTGCCTTCAAGGTCGATCCGCCGCACTATGCCGTCAAGTCCGGGCAGTACCAGGTGCTGCTCGAGCAGGATTGGTGCTGCGATAACGGGGTGCGGGATTTTTGTATAGGACGCCATCGGGAAAGGGGCGGAACCTGCAATCGGCAGGTCCCATAACGTGTCGCCAGTTTCGCGCTCGAGCAGCCGCAGCCCATGCCCCGTGACCGTAATGATGTATCCCGCATCCGTGATGACCGGCGTAGTTGGACTGAATCCGCCCTGGTGCGGCTGCGTCCACATCGTTGCGCCTGTGGCCCGATTCACGCGCGCGGTGCTGCCAAACGCCGGCATGAGTACCGCGTCAGTGTGTGGATCGTAGCTGGCCGTGCCCATGATGAGCATCCGCTTCAGCGCAAGGAAGGGATCTGTGCCGTCCCAGCCGGCCCGGTTCCACACTGACTCGCCCGTTTGAGCGTTCAGACCAATTGGATGCTCGGGCGTGGGCCAGAATCCCATGACCAACAGATCATCGATCAGCAGCGGGGCTGAGTGGTTCACGAGGTTGTGATGCGGCGAAAGGTCGGTGCGACGCCAGATTATTTCTCCGGTGCGGATGTCCACGGCTCGCAAGTCGGACTGGTCGCCGAGGTAGACCACTCCGTTGGCAACCGTTGGGCTGCCCCAGGCGAACCGGCGAAGCGGATCGCCTGATTTCAAGGTCCAGATGACCTCTCCGGTGGTGCGATCAAATCCGGTCAGGTCGCCGCTCACTTCAGCAGCCACGACGACGTTCAGAGTGGCGGCAGGCGTCGTCTTCACTGCCGAAGCAGTGTGTGCTTGCCAGACCAGCGCTCCGGTGGCTAGATCGAAGGCCTCCACTGTCCCCGCCGCACGATCCTCGATCTGGCCGCCAGCGAGAACGAGGTCGCCGTCAACGGATGCACGCTGCCGATGGCCAGCGCCACCGAGTTCGGCCCGCCATAGCACGGCCGAATTGTCAGACCGTGTGCTCGTTGCCGCAAAAGTAGACGTAGCAACATCGCCGAGGACGTCGGGGACGGGAACGGTCAGCAGCGTCTGCGTCTTTAACGTGATGTTCTCGCCGTCCCAGGTGACAAGACGGTAGGCCGGCGGACTGTAGTCGAGGCTTGCGAAGAACGTGGTGGGGCTGTTTACGTGCAGCGTACCGTCAACCTCGACGACTCTCGACGTGTGCCAGTGGCCCGAAAAGGTTGCCTTGGGCAACCACGGCAGCTGCTCGATGATGGAGAAATTCGGCTGGTCATGGAACAGTAAAATCCATGGGCTGCCCTCTGGCCGAAGCTGAAGGTCTGCCCGCACCCAGTCGTTCTGCGCCTCGTGGTCAATACCGAGCTCATGGGTGTGCCAATCGAGTGTGACCACATGCAGCCCCGCGACATCGAAGCTATACCAACGTGGCCCGAAGTAGCGTTCATACAGCTCGGGCGTTCCATCATTGGTGAGATAGTTGTTGCGGCTGATGATGGCGCCGTGGCGCCCGTTCATATGGTCGTGGTTTCCGGGAATGAGGTGCACGGGCACCGGGCTCGACGTCAGCACGTCAACGTACGCTTCGTATTCCTCAGTAACGCCGTGGTCGACGAGGTCACCCGTAACGAAGATACTCTGCGCGTTCGGGGCGTACTCCGGTAGCCGGGTGAGGAAATCACGGACTTGGCCGGGAAGGCTTCCTTCGCGGTAGAGGCCTGAGTGAGTGTCATCCACTTCCGTCGCGTCCTGCGGAACCGTCATATGAGTGTCCGTGAGGTGCACAAACTCGTACGGAAGAGACTGCGGCATCGACAGGAGTTCGAAACGAATCTGGGTTTCGTGGTTTGCCGGAACCGGGTGCCACCACGGTGTCGCGGTATGGCCCGTTGGCCGGGTGATGACGACGAAGGAGCCTTCATCGGGCAGGGCGAACAGGCCGGAGGCGTCGGTCTGGGTAACGTGATGGCCATTGGTAACGGCAATGCCCTCGGCCGGTTGGCCCGAGCTGTAGACGACAATTCCGTGCACGGTAGATCCTTTACATATTGTGATTTGGGCTGTTCCGGCTTCGGGCCGAGTTGGCAGGTAAGGCTCTCCAAGATTCGACGGAGCTATATACGGTGCTCGATCAGCACATCCTCGGTCATGGCCAAGTGTGCTGAGCTGGTACTGCTGCGAAGTGCCAGGGTGACAAAGAGAGCGTCCAGCACGGCGAAGTGCACGATACGACTCGACATCGACTCAACGCGGTAAGCAGTTTCGGCACTCCCCGCAACAAGGCTGAGGTCTGCCACCTCAGTCAAAGGGGAATGCGAGAAGCTGGTCAGGGCGACGGTAGTCGCGCCTGAAAGTTTCGCTGCGCGGGTGGTGGCGAGTGTTTCGAAGGTCGAGCCTGTGTGGCTGATGGCAAAGAAAACGTCACCGATCCGAAGCATCCGTGCGCTGACATGCTGAGTGTGCACGTCGAGGGCAAATGTAGCGTCAATGCCGATCTGGGTGAGGCGATAGGCAGTGTCCACTGCCAGCGGCGCAGACGTACCAACCGCTCCGAAGAGAACACGGCGGGCGCCAACTATCTGCTCGGCGATCGCTTCGAGCACGCTCAGATCGAGAGTCTGCGCGGCCTGGCCAACTGCTCTGGCAGTTGTGTCCATGACCTTGAGCGTGATTTCGGCGACCCCATCACCCGGCTGGATTTCGCCGAGAACGCGACGTTCGCTCGGTATCGACTCGCTGGCGAGCGTGATTTTGAGTTCCTGAAAGCCGCGCAGCCCCAGAGTCGCGCAGAATCGTATGACCGTCGCGGGGCTGGTGTCGGCGCTCGCGGCCAGCTCACTTACCGATAGGTGGATGACGCCAAAAGGGTCCCGCAGGACCGCATCAGCCACGCGCCGCTCGGCTGGGCTGAAATCGATCAGTCTGGCGCGGATACGTTCCGGCGTGTGGATGGACCCCGGATTGAACGATGTTGCCAGCGCGGGAATTGTTGTTTCGGTCATAACTGCGACGTTAGGGAGGCGGTGTGAACGCGCCTCGCCCCCAAGGTGAACTCTGAACGTTAATTTCTAATACTGCAGACGAATGAAAGTTGATTTCGGTGAGCGCTGACCGGCGTTCGGCTTACGGTAAATGCTCTTCGGAGGGCCTTGCGTTTCCTAGAGCGTCAGGCCCCGCCGCTCTTCCAGATTTCGAACGGCGACCACGTGCCGAGGGCGCCGTGCAGGATAGGTGACCGCACGGTCAACCGTCTGCACGTCATTGATCTCCGCCGTACCGAGCGTGTCACTCACGCGTGCAGCCGGCAGCGCGGATAGATGCGACCGCCGCAGGGACAGGAGAGCCCTGAAGCGTCATCCATGGGCCGCGAGCGCAGCTTCGATTTGTTGCTGGGTTGGAGATCCGGCCGGGCCGTTCGGTGTGTGGTAGATGCGGCAGGCGAGGTCGGTGGTGCGGCCATCCGTTGGGAAGAGATCAACACCGTCGACGAGGATCGTCGGTGATCCAGCGAACGGGACCTGTGCGGCCGTTTCGGCAGAATCGACCACGGTGGATGTGATCAGTGTGTTCGAGGGCATCGCGTTGTCGACGGCGCGCTGCAGCCGAACGAGGGTCAGCTCCGAGTTCGGGCAACCGGCAATGTGGAGCAGCTCAATTGTCGCCATGGTTTTTCCTTCTCTATACAGGGCCACCGAAATCCGTAGCGCCTCTTCGCCCAATTCTGTCATCGCGCGCTCCGACCGCGCAGTGCCCCGCGCACCTCGGCGGTCACACTCGAGAATTCTGACGATGTGTGACGACGGCCCTGATGACAACGGGCACCACGGAGAGCACGACGATTCCGATCAGCACGAGATCGATGTAGCGTGCGGCAAAATCGGCGACGCCCGGAATATGAGCCAGCCCAAACCCCAGGAGCACAACCCCGGTCGTCCACAGCGCAGCGCCGACGATATTGAACATCGTGAACACCCGCCTGGGCATCTTGCCCACGCCGGCGGCGACGGGAGCAAAAGTACGAACGACGGGCACGAAGCGGGCGATCGTGACGGCCGCCGGCCCGAACCGCTCAAAGAATTCCTGCGTTCGCGTCACACTTTTGCGGCTGAACAGGCCGGAATCGCGGCGGTCGAAGATGCGCCGGCCCGTCGTGCGGCCGATGGTGTAACCGAGCTGGTCGCCCATCGCGGCCGACAGCGCAATCGCCGGGATGACGACCCAGAGCGGCTGGCTGATCACCCCGCTGAAGGTGAGCACGCCGGTGAAGAACAGCAGGGTGTCGCCGGGCAGGAAGAACCCGACGAGTAAGCCGGTCTCCACGAACACGATCGCGCAGACCACGACGAGGCCCCAGACGCCGGCGCTGGCGATCACCGACTGCGGATCCAGCAATCCGGAGGTGGGCAGCGCGGTAACGGTCATAGAGTTCATGCTGCAAGGACTTTCTTTGAATCATCTGAAGACAGGCCGAGCATCCGCTGCCGCACGCGTTGATTAGATCGTGGCCGTCAGACGTGGATCCGTGGCGCGGGCACGGCGGGTGAGCACGATCACCAGGACGAGGATCACGGCCAGAAAGAGCACGCTGGTTCCCGTGGTCCCCAACCCCAGCCCTCCGTCGGCGACGGGCTGGGAGAGGAGATCGCCGGTGGATGCGCCCAGCGGGCGGGTCAGGATGTAGGCGATCCAGAAGGCGAGCACGGCGTTGAGGTGGAAGACGAAGTACGCCACGGCAACCACGGCGATGGCGGCGGCGAAGACGATCAGCGCCACGAGGAAGCCCAGATTGAGTCCCTCGGCGACGAGATCGCCCGCCGCGGTGCCCAAGGCAAACGTGAACAGTACGGCCAACCAGTAGAACGTCTCTCGCCGCGTCGTGAAGATGGAATGAATGGAAAGGGTCTTCTCTGAAATGATCCAGACGGTGAAGGTTACGGCCAGCCCGATGGAGAAGACGACCGTCGTCACCCACAGGGGCACGCCGAGGCTGTCGGTGAGGTTATCGGTGATCAGAGTACCGACGACGCTGATGAGCACCACCGCCAGCCAATAGACAGCCGGAGTGTAGGTGTGCAATCTGAACTGCACGACCAGCGCGGCAACCAACAGAACCGCCATGATCACCGAAGTGATCGACAGGCCCAACCCGAGGTCCACGTTGAGAAAGTCTGCGGCGGTCTCCCCCACAGTGGTCGCGAGCACTTTGATCACCCAAAAAATGAGCGTCACCTCGGGCACCTTGGTCAGGAGATGCCGTACGGGCGAAACGGTCGAGGAGAGCGTTGAGGTCGTGGACAAGTGTTCCTCCTTGGATAGAGCGGTAACACCAGCGAACACGGCGGCGTCTAAGACTTCTCACAGAAATCAACAATCGTTGCCGGAGATCTACAAATTCATAGTCTTTCGCTCGACCAACGACTGGTATCGGCCACGGCGATGATCAGGCCGACTTCGCTCGCGGAACGGTCAGGCAGATTGCTGTGCCCGCGGCAGTGCTATCGACGACGTGTACTGATCCGCCGTAGCGCACGACAATTTCGCGCACGAGGGACAGGCCAATTCCAAACCCGGTGCGGGACTCGTCGCCGCCAGCTTCCGGCGGGGCGGAGTGGGCAAACCGATCGAAAATTCGGGCAGGGTCGATGCCGTGGATACCAGGACCTTGATCGCGCACGGTGACCGCCACCGTCTTCTTGGTCACGGCCACGCTAACCGTGATGGCCGAGTCGCGAGGAGCGAACCGCACAGCGTTATCCAGCAGGGCCACCACGCACCGGGTGATGCTGGATGCTGGCACCCGCACGGGCGCGGGCTGCGGAGCATTCAGTTCAATGGTGACGCGTTTGTCAACGGCAATGAGCGCCATCGACTGCGCTGCGGCAGCCACGGCCGCGACCAGATCGACGACGACGGCGTGCTGCACCGCGGCACCGCCGATTTCGGCCGATTCGAGCAGGTCGTTCACGATGTGAATGAGGTCCTTCGCATCACTGCGCAGCTCCGCGACGACCGAGGAAGACGGGTCGTTGGCGGGCAGGGTGCGTTGCAGAATCTGCAGGCGGGCATCGAGCACCGCGAGCGGGGTGCGGAGTTCGTGGCTCGCGTCGGCGACAAACGCCCGCTGGATACGCAGCACCTCGCCCAGGGGTTGCACAGCCCGATGAGTGACCTGCCAACTCAACACACCGGCCAGAACGATCAAGGCCACACCCAACACTGCAGCCGCGCGTAGCAGTTTGACGGCGCTGACCTGCAAGTTGTCGGTGTCGGTCACCGGTTCAAACAGCTCACCGGGTGAGATTTCGGACAGGATGTAGACGAACACGGCAACGATGACCACCACCACGACGACAGCGCACGCGATGGCGATTCGAGTACCGACGACCCGGGAGGCCCGACGGATGGCGAGGGCATCGCTGTCCACGACGAAACGCTTACTGCGATTCATGGTTCTCCCAGGCGGTAGCCCTCGCCGCGCACCGTGAGGACAATTTCAGGGTCTGTCTTGCGCCGGAGGTAATGCACGTACGTGTCCACCATTCCGGCGGTGTCCGAAGCGCTGAAGGCGGCCTGCAGGATTTGCTGCCGGGAGAACGTGCGCTGCGGGGCATCCGCTAAAAGTTTGAGCAGCTCGTTCTCTTTGACCGTCAACAGAATGCGCCCGTCGTACGGGGAATAGATCGTGCGACTGTCCGGGAAATACTCCCACTCACCGACCAGCAACGTGCGGCCTTCGCCGGTGAATACCCGACGAATGGCTCGCAACCGGGCGAAAAGCTCATCGAATTCGAACGGCTTGACCAGGTAGTCGTTGGCGCCGATGTCGAGCCCGGCCACTTTGTCGAAGGTGGTCCCCAGCGCCGTCAGAAGCAGGATGGGGGTGGTAATCAGCTTGCGGCGGAGGGCTTCAACGATTTTCAGCCCGTCCAGCCCCGGAAGACGCCGGTCGATGACCATCACCTCGTACTCCCCGGCAAGGCCGGCGGCCAGGCCGTGCGCACCGTCGGCGACGAGGGTGACGTCGTAGATTTCCGTGAGCACTTTCTTGATCATCGGACCGAGTTGGGGATCGTCATCGATCAGGAGCAGGCGGGTGCGCGTCTCACTCTCTGCGGCCATCCGTGATTCCTCCGTAAACGGATCCGGCGTGGAGGTCGGATCGACGTTCGGACCAGTGTGACAGTGAAAGCCGCCAGACCGCGTTCACCAGCGCCACGGCAGCGACCGAGTACACGATCGACGCCGCCACATCAGACGGATAGTGCACCCCCACATACACTCGGGACGCTGCCGCGGCGAGCACCACGATTGCAGCCGCTCCCATCACAAACGGATGCCGCCGGTGACCGGCCGTGACGATGACGATGCCAACGAGGAAGCAGGCGGCCAAGCTGGTGTGACCGCTCGGATAGCTGAGTCCGCCCGGTTCGAGCAGCAAGATGTGCGGGAGTGACGGGATATCGGGCCTGGCCCGGTGCACGAGCAACTTGATCACGTCGGCGCCCACGGTCGGAATCAGCACCACCAGCAGGAAGTGGATCGCCGCCCCGGGTCGCCGGGTTGCGACCAGCACCGACAGGGCTGCCAGCAGAACAAGAGCCGCTCCCACGGCCGGGCTGAACAGCCAGTCAAGACCGAGGGCCACCGCGTCGAGTGGCGCGGTGTGGACCGCATTCACGTGCCGGAGTACATCCATCTCCACGGCCGTCCACCCCGCCGACACACCCAGCACCAGCCCGCTGATGATGACAGCGAGGATGACTGCGGCTGCGGGAATAGCGGTCCGGGCGAACCGGCGGTGTGGTCGGAGATTCATGCTCATCCTCTAGAGTCACCCCTGGCGTCACAGGACCTTCTAAGAATCGTTCCTGCCGGACTTTTTTCGTCTGAGCGCCTAGACGAGATATAGCAGCGGGTGTTCCACACCTGACCCGGCCCACCCCGTGATGACGAAATCGGTCAAAAACGTGGCTATCTCCGCCTAATCGGTCGTATTCACGGACTTCCGTTCACTATTTCGGCTGCCGACTACGAGACTTCTACGCACCCGGGATATCCGGTCTACCGGCCAGGCAGGGGATAAACCGTGAGCGACCAGATTACCGAGCTGTCAGCATCCGCGCTTGCTCTGGCCATTCGCCGACGCGAGATCTCGGCCAACGAAGCCCTTGACGCGCACCTCGCCCAGATCGACCGGGTCAACCCTCGCATCAACGCCATCGTCACCCAGGACCGTGAGGCGGCCCGTCACCTCGCGGTGGCCGCCGACGCCCGCACCCTGAGCAGTGATGATCTGCCTCCACTGCACGGCGTTCCGATGACGCATAAGGACACTCATTCCACCGCGGGCCTGCGCACGACCTTCGGGTCACCGCTGTTCGCCGACCACGTTCCCGACCACGACGATCTGATTATCGAACGGTTCAAGGCCGCTGGCGTCGTCACCACCGGTAAATCCAACGTGCCGGAGTTCGCTGCCGGGTCACACACCTTCAACGAGGTTTTCGGAACGACCACCAACCCGTACGACCCGTCGCTCAGCGCGGGCGGCAGTAGCGGAGGGGCCGCCGCCGCTCTGGCCGCGCGCATCCAGTCCATAAGCGACGGCAGCGACATGGGCGGCTCGCTACGCATTCCCGCCTCCTTCTGCAATGTGGTGGGATTTCGGCCGTCGCTCGGGGTGATCCCCCTGCAGCCGAGCCTCAACGCCTGGAGCTGGCTCTCTCGCAGCGGTCCGCTGGCCCGGGAGGTTACCGACATTGCCCTGGCTATGTCAGTGCTTGCCGGGCCAGACGCCGACACACCGTACCCCAACCCGGTGCCGGCACGCCGGTTTCTGGAGCCGCTGCAGCGCGATCTCACCGGGCTCGTCATCGGCTGGTCCGACGATTTCGGTCTGGGCATTCCGGTTGAGAAAGAGGTTTTGCGCGTGCTGCACCAGAAGCTGCAGGTGTTCGAAGACCTCGGCGCGACGGTGGAGCAGGCCGCCCCTGACCTGCGTGACGCCGACGAGGTGTTCAGCACAGTGCGCGCGTTCGACTTTGCCCTGTCCTATGGCGATCTCGTGGCTTGGCATAGCGACAAAATCAAACCCGAGGTGCGCTGGAATGTCGAGCGCGGCCTTGCTCTGAACGGAGCCGACGTCGTCTCGGCCGCGCTGGCCCGCACCCGGTTGGCGCAGAAGACCCGCGTCTTCTTCGCCCGCTACGACGTCTTCGCGAGTCCGGCTGCCCAGCTGCTTCCCTTCGATGCCGCCCTGCGGTATCCGACCGAGATCGACGGCGTGCCCTTTGACAACTACCTCGAGTGGATGCGCTCCGCCTGCGTCGTTTCTGCGACCGGGCTTCCCGCGCTTTGCGTACCAGCGGGCTTCAGCGAGTCCGGCCTGCCGGTCGGATTGCAGCTGGTCATGGACCACGGGCAGGACGTCGAACTTCTGCGGGTGGGCTACTGCTTCGAACAGGCCACGCGGTATGCGTGGCAGGCTCCCGATCTGTGCCACACCGGTAGCTGAGATGCGTCGGAGGTGTTCAGATTCGCGCGGGCTGCAGCACTCGTCCGCCACGTTTGAAAGCCTCGAGCAGCAGACTGACATCAATCGATTTGGTGTGAGCAACCCAGGGTGCGGACGTCACGCAGGCATAGAGGGCGGCTTGGTCCTTCGCGGTGACATTCGCGACGATCTGGTAGTCACCGGCGACCGCGGCTGCGTACCTCACCAGCGGCGAGGCCGCGAGGTCTCGGCCGACCGCCTCGACGTTCTTCGGGTCGCTGCGGATCCACAAAAACGCTTCGACCGGAAGCCCGACACTCGCCGGTTCAACGACCGCCCGAATGTAAACATGGTTGTTCTGCAGCAGCCATTCCGTGCGGCGGCGGGCCGTGGCGTTGGACACACCAGTCAGGCGGGCCAACCGTTCGCAGGACACCCGACCGTCTTGGCAAAGCGCCTCCACGATCTCGTTGTCGACCCGGCTCAGCCGCTGCGGCTCCTGCAGACTCCACGTGTCGGTCGTTACACCGGCCCGCAGGGCATCCGCTTCGACCTCCGTCAGCAAGTCAGGCTGCCAGCCGCGGATGGTGCGAAAGTAGTGCATCACGGGGTAGCTGACTGCGCGCACCAAGCCGACCGTACCGGGGATCTCGTCCGTGAGCAGCGCCGGCATCAGATCGGCCTCGGTCAGCACTTCGGCGACACAATCCACGCCGCCGGTCATTGTGTAAGAGAAGGTCGAATCCCGACGCTGCGCCAGTGCGTTTGCGGTCGCGCGAGTGGTGCCCGGCGCGGTCTGCACGCGGATGATCACCGATGTGGATTGTGGGCGGAGTCCGGCAACCTGCACCAGCCGGGCTTCGATCAGTTCACAGCCTCGGCGGGCGACAGTGCGTTCCGGTTCGCCGAGCACTTCGGCGATTTGGCTCCAAGATCTGCGCCCGTCGAACTGCAGCGCGGCCGCGATCCGCCGCTCCAGGGGATCCAGTAGCCGCACAATCCACCTCTGCTCGTACGCCGTTCCTTGACAATACAAGGAGTTCCTTAGCGCCGAACCTATCATCACGCACCGCCCCACCCGCATTTCAGCTCTGGAGCACTTATGATCACATCTCTGCCCGGTGACCCTGGCTCAACCGACATCCTCGCCATCGCCAACCTGCCAATCCTGTGGATTTTAGCTGTCGGCGTGTTCGCCGCCATCATCCTGCAAACGGTCGTGTACGTACGTGCGGCCCGGATCGCCGCGCCGGCGGCCGGCATCAGCTCGGCCGAGCTGAAAACCTCTTTCCGCGCCGGCGCCGTGGCCGCCATTGGCCCCTCCCTGGCGGTAGTGCTCGTCAGCGTGGCCCTGCTCAGCCTGTTCGGAACCCCGGCTGTGCTGGTGCGCGTCGGTCTGGTCGGGTCGGCTGCCACCGAGACTGCCTCGGCCAGTATTGCCGCCACCACCATGGGAGCAGCCCTTGGCGACGCGAGTTACACCCAGAGCGTGTTCGCCGTCGCATTTATGGCGATGAGTCTCTCCGGCGCCATGTGGATGATCGCCACACTGGTGCTGACCCCGCTGCTCAGACGCGGCGACTCTCGGCTGCGCAGCGTGAACCCCGCCCTGATGGCCATCATTCCCGCTGCGGCTCTCCTCGGAGCGTTCGCGAGCCTCGGTATCGGAGAGCTCGGCAAAACTCCCGTGCACATCCTGACCGTTCTCACCTCGGCCGCGGTGATGGGGATGTGCCTGTTCCTGGCACACCGTTTCAACGTGGCTTGGCTGCGCGAATGGGGTCTTGGTTTTTCCATCGTGATCGGGCTCTTCGTCGCATACTCCCTGCACACCACCGGCCTCACGCCGGGCGCCTGACTCCAACCTCAAGAAAGGTCAGCATGTCCTCCACAACAGTGATCTCCACGCCGTCCGCCGTTTTGGCGACCTTCGACCGCACGACCAGCCGCTGGGGTCGGCTCACCATGATCGCCGCATTGGTCATGTCGCTCGCCGCGCCGCTCTACCTGGTGCTGTTCGCCGACCTTGGCATCACGCAGACACAGGTCTGGATCGCTTTTCTGGCCGTTGCCGCGGTGTTCTCGGTGCTGTGGGTGGTCGAACCGATCACCTACTACCCGATCCTTGGCCCGGCGGCGATGTACCAGGCGTTCATGATCGGTAACATCGCCAACAAGCTGCTTCCCTCTGCTCTGGTCGCCCAGGCGGCCATCGGCGCTAAGGCTGGCACCAAGCGCGGCGAATTCTCAGCCCTGATGGCCATCTGCGGCGCGGCAATGGTGCACGTGTTCTTCATGCTGGTATTCGTCGGCCTACTGGGTTCCTGGCTTGTCAATATCGTGCCAGCCGACGTCACCGACGTTGCGCGCCTGTACATCTTCCCCAGCATCATCGGCGGGGTCATCGTGCAGCTCGTAGTGTCCTTGAAACAACCTCGCGTCACGCTTATCGCCATCGGCACAGCCGGGTTCGTCTTCTTCGTGCTCGTGCCCGCCATCCCCACCATCGCAAACCTCGCCACCGGAATCACCGTCGTCACCACCGCCGTGCTGGCCTGGTTCCTGCGCAGCAAACCCCGTTCCGACTCCACGAAAGAGATCTCATGACCGTGACCCTCCTCCCGACTGATGACACCACGACCCGCACAATGCAGGAGCTGTACCGGCACCTGCACGCGCATCCGGAACTGTCCATGCAGGAGACCGAGACCTGTGCGTTCCTCACCCGGCGCCTTGACGACCTCGGACTCGAGACCTTCCGCTGCGGCGGGACCGGCGTCGTCGGTATCCTGCGCAACGGCGCCGGTCCCACGGTCGCCTACCGCGCCGACACCGACGGCCTGCCGATCCAGGAAGAAACCGGACTCGACTACGCGAGCACCGCCCGCGGCACCCTGGCCGACGGCACCGACGTGCCCGCGATGCACGGGTGTGGCCACGACACTCACATGACAGTCGCGCTGACACTGGCCGAGCACCTCGTTACCCACCCGTCCGCTTGGGCAGGCACCGTCGTGTTCATCTTCCAGCCCGGGGAAGAGACCGGGGCGGGAGCGGTAGCCATGCTCGCTGACGGACTGTGGGATCGCGCCCCCCGCCCCGAGATCGTTTACGGCCAGCACGTATGGCCCGGCCTTGCCGGCACCGTCGACATCAGCAGCGGCGTGGCGATGGCCATGGCCGATTCCTGGAAGGTGACCGTGCACGGCCGCCAGGCCCACGGCTCCCAGCCCGATCAGTCGATCGACCCGATCGTGCTCGGTGCTCACATGATCGTGCGTCTGCAGACCATCGTGTCGCGCGAGGTGCACCCGATGAAGGCCGCCGTGGTCACGGTCGGCACCTTCCACGGCGGACTCAAGGAAAACATCATCCCCGCCACTGCCGAGTTCACCGTCAACGTGCGCACCTTTGACGTCGAGGTGCGCACCCGCGTACTGGACTCGCTGCGCCGCATCATCGCGGCCGAAGCACAGGCATCCGGAGCCCCCGAACCTGTGATCGAGGTGCTCTCCACATTTCCCCGCTGCTACAACGACCCGGCGGCGACCCAACAGCTGATCACTGAGCTCGGCGGCGCCCTCGGAACGAACTGCGTCATCGAGGTGCCGCCGGTGATGGGCAGTGAGGACTTCGGACTGCTCGCCGAGGCCATCGGCGTGCCCTCGGTGTATTGGATGTTCGGCGGCTATTCCCAGCAGACCATCGACGCAACCGATTCCGTCGCCGGCAACCACTCCCCTCACTTCGCCCCGGACTCCGAGCCGGCCTTGGCAGCCGGGCTCACCGCCGCCCTCACCGCAGTCCTGTCGCGGGTCGGCACGCCGGGCGGCACCGCATGAATGCCGCAACAGCCCGACTCTCGGTCAACGGGCCCCGACTGGTCGCTGACCTCAAGGCCCTCGGCAGCATCGGCCGCGGGCCGGGCGGTGGCCTGGATCGCACGTCCTTCTCGGCTGCGGATGGCGAGGCCCGCGCATGGTTGCTCGGGCGCTGCGCCGATGCCGGTCTCAGCGCGGAAGTGGACGGCATCGGCAACATCGTCGTATCGCCCGACTATGACGACCACACCGCCGGCCGGCCCGCCGTGTGGTCCGGGTCGCACATCGACACCGTGCCCAACGGAGGCGCCTTCGACGGGGCGCTCGGCGTGCTCGCCGCGCTGGAATGCCTGCGCCGCATCCAAGAGGAACGCCCAGCTCTGGACCGACCGGTGCGGGCGGTCATGTTCACCGACGAGGAGGGCAACTATGCTCACCTGTTCGGGTCGAGCGCACTCGCGCGAGGATTTTCCCGCACCGAGCTGGAGTCGCTCACCGGTCGGGACGGCGACCGGTTCGCCGACACATTCGCAGCCGCCGGCGGCAACCTCGATGCGGCCACGGCGACCAAGTTAGACCCCGCCGCGCTGCACGCCACGGTGGAGCTGCACATCGAGCAGGGACCGACGCTCGAGCAGCTCGGGCACGACATCGGCGTGGTCACCGGCATCGTGGCGCTCGGCGGCGGCGTGGTGTCGTTCCGGGGCCGGGCCGACCATGCCGGGACCACCCCGATGGACCGGCGCCGCGACGCCCTCACTGCCGCCGGCGCGCTGCTCGTGGCGTTGCCCGAAGTGGCTTCACGCGTGAGCGAGCGCGCCGTCGTCACCTCGGGCATCGTGATGGTCGAGCCGGGGAGCGCCAACGTGATCCCCGGGCTGGCCCGGGTCACGGTGGATTTCCGGGAAGCGGAGGCGGATCTGGTGGACACGTTGCAGACAACCATCGTGGATGTGGCCCGGGAGATCGCCCTGCGCTACGAGGTCGCAGTGGAGTGCGATTTTGAGGTCACGATCCCGCCGGTCCAGCTCGACGCCACCATCCAGGCAACCATCGCCACCGCGGCCGCCGCGCGCGGGCTATTGTACAGCTCGCTGCCGTCCGGGGCCGGCCATGACTCGCAAAACATGGCTCAGCTGGCGCCGACGGGCATGATCTTCGTGCCGAGCATCGATGGCCGCAGCCACTGCCCCGAGGAGAACACTGCCTGGATCGACGTGGAGAACGGTGCGAACGTGCTGCTCGATACCCTGCTATGCCTCGCCCGCGATTGACGGTCCCGCTTTGCTCGTATCGGATAGTGGAACCCACGTGACAGCGCGCGCCTGACGATGCCATCCGCGCGTACCGAGAAACATCCCGGTCCGGGCTATATCTACGACGTCGCATCCGGGTGCCTGATCGAGGTACCGGCGGCCACAGCAGCAGGATCGGCACAGGAGCGGACATCACTGCGCCTGATCGAGGTTCTGGTGGTGACCTCGTCGGAGTCGTCATGGTGATGTTCGAAGACTTGGTATGCAGGCATTGAGTGTGAACCAAAACGTTGTTCGTCCAGGCTTGATCTTTTTTTGGTTACACTCATCTTGAACACGGGAGTCCGGTGAGCCGGGCTGAGAGGAAGATTATCAATCTTCGACCGTCGAACCTGATCTGGATCATGCCAGCGCAGGGAGGCAATTTTCTCACATCCCGTGCCCTGATATTTCTGCAATCAAGGAGGGCACGACAATGCAACTATCTCTATCCAAAAGTGCGCCGTCGCGGTGGGTGACGGTGGTCGCGCTGGCTCTTGCCGCGGCGACAGTTCTGAGCGGCTGCGCCTCAGACTCGGCGACAGGCACCGACTCGTCTATCGCGTTGACTCCGGTGGCCTTCGCCTTGGACTGGACACCGAATACCAATCACACCGGGCTGTATGTCGCTCTTGAGAAGGGCTACTTCACGCAGGCGGGGCTTGAGGTGAGGGTGCTTCCCTACAGCCAGTCATCCCCCGACGCACTCATCAACGCCGGGTCAGCTGACTTCGGTATCAGCTTCCAGCACGCGGCCACCTTCGCGGCGGCAGCGGGCGTGCGTAACATCTCGGTGATGTCGGTGCTGCAGCACGACGCTACGGCGATCGGGGTCCTGGCCAGCCGCGACGACATTCGCAGCCCCAAGGACCTCGACGGCAAGACCCTCGGCATGGCAGATCCCAGCACAACTTTTCCCACCGAGGCTTCGGACGTGATCAAGAACGATGGTGGAACGGGCGAGTTCAAGAAAATCACGCTGGGCACCTCCGCCTATGAGGCCCTCTATGCCGGCAAAGTTGACTTCACCTCGGCATTCACCACCTGGGAGGGTATCGATGCCGCTCTTCGTGGCACCCCGATGAAGTTCTTTGCTCTGCAGGATTATGGCGTACCGGACCAATACTCGGTGATCGTCGAGGCAAACCGGGCCTGGACAGCCAAGCACCCCACCGCCACTGCTCAGTTCGTTCAGGCCCTGCAACAGGGCTACCAGTTCGCGGCCGATAATCCAGATGCCGCGGCGAAGATTTTGATCGATGCCAATCCCGGCGCCTTCGAAAACACGGAACTCGTTTACCAAAGCCAGAAAAAACTGAGCGCTTCCTACCTCAAAGATGCCAACGGTAAGGTGGGCACTCAGTCGGCAGACACTTGGCAGGAGCTGGCCGATTTCCTCTACGGTGCCGGCCTCTTGGCCGACGAAGACGGCAAACCGCTCACGGCATCGCTGGACACGTCGACATTGTTCACCGAGCGCTACCTTAGTGAAAAATAGCATCACCGTGAAGCCGGCTCCAGCGCCCCGCACGAGGGTACTCTCGGCGCTCGCGCCTCCTGCCGCGATCCTCGCCGCGCTCGTGATCACCTGGCAGGTGGCGGTAACGGTCGGTGGAGTGCAACCGGCGATTTTGCCCTCCCCGCAGCGCATTCTTCAGCAGGGCTGGGAGGCCCGCACCGCGATCTGGGAGAATACGCTCCCTACCCTGCAAGAAACGTTTCTCGGCTTCGCCGTCTCCCTGACCGTCGCTTGGACGCTGGCGATCCTGATCGATTTTTCGCCCGGGCTACGGCGAGCGCTGGTACCACTGCTGGTGGCATCCCAAGCCATACCCATCATCGCGATCGCGCCGCTGATGGTTATCTGGTTCGGGTTCGGAATGCTGCCCAAAGTCATCGTCATCGCCCTGGTGACATTCTTTCCGGTCACGGTCGGACTGATTGACGGTTTCAACCGCACCGATCGAGACGCGATCAATCTGCTGCGCAGCATGGGGGCCAACCGGTGGAAGCAGTTCGTGTACGTGCGTCTTCCGTCGGCGCTTCCCTCGTTCTTCACAGCCCTCCGAATCGGAATCGCCTACGCCGTCACCGGTGCCATTTTTGCCGAGTATGTCGGCGCCGAGCGAGGCCTGGGCATTTATATGGCGATGATGAAGAACTCGTTTCGCACCGATCTTGTGTTGGCGGCCGTTGCGGTGACCGCGTTCGTGAGCGTGTGCCTGTTTCTGTTGACCTATGTCGCCGAACGGGCGATCATCCCTTGGCACTCGAAGGAACGCAGGAGCCGGCATGGTTGAGGCAACGCCCCCGAAGATCGAATTGCGCGGAATATGCAAGTCGTTTCCGCTCGGCCACGGGCAGGTACGGTCGGTCCTCGACGACGTCGCCTTCTCGGCGCAGCCGGGTGAATTCGTTGCCGTGATCGGTCCGAGCGGATGCGGCAAGAGCACCATGTTCAACATCATGGCCGGCCTGGAGACGGCCAGTTCCGGCGAGATCCTCGTCGACGGGGATGTCGTCACCGGTCAACATGAACACTTCGCCTATATGCCGCAGAAAGATTTGTTGTTCCCCTGGCGCAGCATTCTGGAGAACACATCCCTCGGCCTCGAGGTTGCGGGGGAAACAAAGAAGATCGCCCGAGCACGGGCGGCCAGTCTCTTTCCAGCCTTCGGCCTGTCTGGTTTTGAAGATGCACATCCTTTCGAACTCTCCGGGGGCATGCGCCAGCGCGCGGCCTTGCTGCGCACCGTGGTGCAGGGCAGAGATGTCCTGCTGCTGGACGAACCCTTCGGGGCTCTGGACTCCCTCACCCGCACGGACATGCAGTCCTGGTTGCAGGGGGTGTGGTCCCAAAACGCCTGGACTGCGGTGCTGATCACCCACGACATCCGTGAGGCCATCTACCTCGCCGACCGGGTGGTCGTTCTCAGTGCGCGGCCGGCATCCGTGCGGCTGAACCTGACCATCGACCTGCCACGGCCGCGCGCGCTGTCGATGACCACCTCAGCAGAGTTCGCCGGATACGAACGCACACTCCTGGCGACCCTGCACGAGGAAACCCGCTCGTCCAGTGCACCCTAAGCGTCAGCGCCGACCGTGGGGCGTTGTAGCCCCAGATGCCCACGCAAGGTATCGGCGGTGTAGCGGGTGCGGAACAGACCGCGCCGTTGCAACACAGGGATCACCCGGTCCACGAACTCGTCCAAGGATTCCGGCAGCAGCGGCGGCATGACATTGAAGCCGTCTGCGGCACCGGAATGAAACCACAACTCGATTTGGTCGGCGATCTGCTCCGGCGTTCCGACCATGGTGCAATGCCCACCGCCGGCGGCAAGCCGGCCCAGTAACTGCCTGACCGTGGGCTGCTCAGCCTGGATAATTCGTAGGATGGTCGCATACCGGCCCTGAGGCCCGGTGAAGCCTGCCAGCGGCGGCAGCGGCGGCACCGGCGCATCCAAGTCCCAGTTACTGCAATCCTGTTGCACGAACGTTCTCAGCTGCGCGAGCGACTGCTCGGTCGGTAGGAGGGCGTCGACCTCCGCCTGCTTCGCCTGCGCCTGCGCTTGTGTGGACCCGACATAAGTGACGAGTCCGGGCATGATCAACACCGCATCCGGATCGCGGCCGGCTTCGGTAATGCGCCTCTTCACATCTTGGTAATACTCCTGCGCGCTGGCGAGGTCATAGGCCACCGCATAGATTCCTTCGGCATAACGGGCGGCCAGCGCCCGGCCAGGGTCGGAAGCGCCAGCCTGGAACAATACCGGTCGACCTTGCGGCGGGCGCGGCACCGTCAGCGGACCGTCCACCCGGAAGTGTTCGCCGGAGTGGCCGATCGCTCGCACCCGGGTCGGGTCAGCATAAACACCTCCGCGGTCCAGGACCAAAGCATCGTCCTCCCACGAATCCCACAATTTCAGTGCCACCTCGATGAACTCCGCTGCCCGGCTGTAGCGCTGATCATGGGAGGGCAGCACGTCCATCCCATGGTTGCGGGCTTCGGCGTCAAACATGGAGGTTACCACGTTCCAGCCGATGCGCCCCTTACTGATGTGATCCAACGATGCAAGCATGCGCGCCGCGTGGAAGGGCGTGTAAAAGGATGCCGAGACGGTGCTGACCAGCCCGATGCGGCTCGTCGCCCGCGCCATCGCGGCCATCGCGGTCAACGGCTCAAGAAACCACCGCGGGCCGGTACTCACATCACCGACGGCATGCCCGTCGGCGAAGAACACGGCGTCAAAGAACCCACGTTCAGCGCTTTGGGCGAGCCGTTCATAGAAACTGATGTCTCCCAACTGGTCGGCGGGCGACTGCGGCCGCCGCCAAGCGGCACCGTGGTGGCCACAACCCATGAGGAATGCATTGAAGTGAAGCTGGCGCGGAGCTGACATGAGCGGCGCGCCCCTAGTTCATCACCAGGCCGCCGTCGACCACCAGGTTCTGCCCGGTGACCGACCGCGCCCAGGGGGAAGCAAAAAAAAGTACCGCATCGGCAAATTCGTCGGGGGTTGTCACCCTGCGCAGCGGGGTGGACGCGGCAATGAAGTCGAACACGTCCTCGGGGGTGGCTGCGCTGGCATCCGTGGTGCGCAACAGCCCCCCGGAGACCATGTTCACCGCGATGTTGTGCGGGCCAAGGTCTGAGGCAAGGGTGCGGGTCAACGAGAGCAGTGCGGCCTTGGAGGCCGTGTAGTCGTGGTACGGCACCACCGGGTTTTGGAATAGGTTCGTGCCGATGTTGATAATGCGGCCAAACCCGGCCTCGCGCATGCCGGCCAGCGCCTGCTGGGTCGTGTTCAGGGCACCGCGGACACTGCCAGAGAACTGCGCCTCAAACTCGTCCCAACTGATGTCGGCAGCGCCGGAGCGGGCATCGCCGTTGAATTGGAAATCGGCCAACGCGTTATTGACCACCGTCGTCACGGGGGCCCCGAAATGTGCCTGAGCCTGCGTGAATATTGCCGCGACCTGGGCTCGGTCGGTGACGTCGGCCCGCACAGCAAAAGCGTGTTCAGGGCCGTAGCTGGCAGCCAGGGTCTCCGCCGCTGCGGCGCTGTTGCGATAGTTAATGACCACCCGGGCGCCCTGAGCCGCGAAAGCGTGCACGATGCTTGTACCCAAGCCGCGTGCACCGCCGGTGACCAGGACAATCTGTTCTGCTATTTGCATGATTTTCTTCACCTTAGGTAAGGCGAAAGGACGAGATTCGGCACCACTCTGGTACACGAAATTCTCCGTGACATCCCTTCGCTAGTTCGAACTAGATCAGGTTCAACGGGTGTCATCTCAGCCGACCGTCATCCAGTCGGCACCCCGTGTCGCTGGGACCGAGTATACGCAACCGCCGGTACCGGCAAATTCGCGTCCCAAGCCTGAACTCATCAACTGCCGCGCTGGTCGACTTTGTCGACAGTGCTTTTCCTCGAAGGACCGGTCGCGGATCTCTCCGAAGCGGTCGAAGAACATAGCCTGGGCTACGTCTTTCGGGCCTCGCCCTTGTTCAGTCCCGCTGTGATTTTGCGGCGAAAGTTTGGGATGGCGGAAGCTAGTGAGAGGGCATCCCTAAATAGTTGGGCGGTTCTGGGCGGTGCCCCCGACGAGGTGCGCCAGCAGGCGGATGAGCTCTCGGTTCTCCTTCGGTGACAGATGGGAGGTCACCTCGGCCTCCGCCTCATGGATCAGAGGAAGCAGCTCTCGTACGACGGAGCGTCCCCGCTTGGAGAGATAAGCCAGTACTCGGCGGCGATCCGCGGAGTCGACGTTGCGATAGCAGAGCGCCATCTCGATAAGTTGATCGACCACTCGCGTCAGCGTTGGCCCCGTGATATTCGTCGCCGCCGCCAATTCGGCCATCGGCGAAGCCGTGTGGTCGAAGAGATATGACAGCACGCGCCACTGGTCGAGGCTAATCCCGTGTCCTCGAAGTCGACGTTCAATGTGCCCCGTAAACAGCTGGTTTGCTTGAGAAACAAGCTGGATGTTCGGTCCGTCCACGGGTAGAGTCGCGCCGTCGGAGGGTGACGCTTGCACTTTCTTCCTTTCCAACCGGAACGAACACCGTTCAATAGGATACTTTTTACTCAAGACCTAGTCGAAGTTATTCATTTGCACGCGAACAAGGGTGTTCTCTTGGCAAAGTATAAGCGCCGACACCGACACAGCGCTCCGGTCCTCGATGACACGATACGAATCGGGTTGGCCGTTCCTCTGCAAGGGCCGGCTGGAATATTCGGGCCGTCGTGCGAGGCCATAGCCGAATTGTGCGTTTCCAAGCTGAACAAGACGGGGCTGCTCGGCCGTCGAGTGGAGATCGAGACCATCGATGCGGGGGCGCCGCCCCCCGAGATCGCCCAGACCGTGGCGAAGCTGATCGATCGTGGGCGTATCCAAGCGCTGACGGGCTGGCACATCTCATCCGTGAGAAGTCATCTCGTTCCGGTTATGGCGGGCCGTATCCCGTACGTCTACACCTCCTTGTACGAGGGCGGGGAGCGTCATCCCGGAGTCTTCTGCTCGGGAGAGACTCCCCCGATGCAGATCGCGCCCGCCCTGTCCTGGCTGCGCGATCAGCTCGGAGTGCGCAGCTGGTTCATCGTGGGTGATGACTATGTGTGGCCGCGTCGTTCGGCGACCGCGGCGATGAGCTACGCGAGGGCGCTGGGCTTGCAGGTGGTCGGCTCGCAGTTCGTTCAATTGGGCACGGAGGACTTCGCACCCCTGGTCAGGCGGCTCATCCGTTCCGGAGCAGACGGTGTGCTCATGTTCCTGGTCGGGCAAGATGCCGTTGCTTTCAATCGCGCCTTCGCACGCGAACACATGCAGCACCGCGTCATCCGCTTTTCACCGCTCATGGAGGAGAACATGCTGATCGCGTCCGGCCCCGGTGCGATCGACGAGATGTACGTCTCCGCTGGCTATTTTCGCTCGCTGTCAACGGCAGGCTCGCTCGATCTCGTCGGCGAGTACACCGACAACTTTGGAGCGGATGCGCCTCCGCTAAACAACCAAGCTGAGTCCTGCTACGAGGGCATCACCGTTTTGGCGAGCCTGATTCGTGCCGCGCAGTGCCTCGACGTGTACTGCCTGACCGCGGTATCGGAGGGGGTCGGTTACGACGGTCCACGGGGAGCCGTCGAGTTGAGGAGCGGCCATCTTCAGCAGAAGGTGCACTTGGCGCGGGCCACCGTGGCAGATTTCGACGTGATCACGACCCTCTGAGAGGGCCGCGATCACATCGAGCGGATGGTACGGCGCCGATCCATCCGGTGTTGTGCTGGATCGGCCTCGCGTCGATTCGCTCAGGAGGAGGCGACGGCCACTTGTCCTCGGTCAGTGTAGATCGGTCCGTCACCGTTCGGACGCACATCGAAATCGAAGATCTCGGTCGGAAGGAACACCGAACAAGCCGCATTCGGGATGTCGACAACGCCGCCGATGCGACCCTCGATGGGGGACGTGCCGAGGATCAGGTACGCCTGCTCTCCGGTGTAACCCCACTTGGTCAGGTATTCGATCGCGTTCAGACAGGCGTTGCGGTAGGCCTCGGTGGCGTCCATGTACAGGTTTGTGTTGTCACGGTGATCGACCGAGATCCCCACGAATGTCAGCCACTCAGAGTACAGCGGCGCGACGCGCCCCGGCATGAAGACTGGGTTCCTGTGGATGCCGTACTTCTCCATTCCTCCCTTGATGAGGTCGACGCGCATATCGATGTAGCCACCCATTTCGATGGCACCACAAAAATTGATCTCGCCGTCGCCCTGGCTGAAGTGCAGGTCACCACCCGAGAGCAGCGCACCGTCGACGAAGACCGGGTAGAAGATCCTGCTGCCCCGCGAGAGGTTCTTGATGTCCATGTTGCCGCCGTGCTCTCGGGGGGGAACGGTGCGCGCACCCACTCTGGCGATGCGGTCGGCCACGTCTCCGCTTGCCGTGCCTGCGAGCGTTCCACGGACCGTGGGTGGCAGTGCGAGTGCGGGAACACGGTGCGGGTCGGTGTCGATCAGCGCCTGCTCGCGACGGTTCCAGCTCGCTAGCAGATCGTGTGAGGGGGCCGTGCCGAAGAGTCCGGGGTGCGCGATGCCGGTGTACTTCACCCCGGGAACGTGACGCGATGTGCAGTTTTGGCCACTGAAATCCCAGATGGCCTTGTAGGCCTCGGGGTAATAGTCGGTCAAGAACCCGCCACCGTTGACCTTCGCGAAGATACCCGAGTAACCCCACCCTTCACCGCAGTTTTCGCCGACGGTCTGCGGAACCGGACCGATGTCGAGGATGTCGACAACGAGTAGATCGCCCGGCTCGGCCCCTTCGATTCTGATTGGTCCGGAGAGCATATGGCAGGGGTCGAGGTCGACATGGCGAACATCGTCCGCTGAGTCGTTGTTGCCGATCTGGCCGTCCGTCCACTCCTTACACTCGATGCGGAACTCGGCACCGGGTTTGACGGTCGCAGCCGCGGGAATGTCGGGATGCCAACGGTTGTGACCGGGAACGGCTTGCTGTGCCATGGGAAGGTTCTGATCGACGCTGAAAATGACTTCTGGCATGAGTGGTCCTTTGCTGAGTATCGAGTGAATGTGCAGGTGACGTGCCGTCAGTTCGTGGGGAGTCGCGGATAGCGCGGGTCGCGAACCGGCCCGCGCGACGCCCGTCTCGCGGACGGTACCGAGCGGACGACCTCGGGTACTTCACTGCTTCGCCCGGCCTGAATGAAGGCAGAGTCCAGTGCTCGTGAGCGAGACCCAAAATTAGGAGCGGTGAATACCCGAGCCGCATTCTGTCTACACTTCGGGCAGGACGTATCGGAGGTATTTCCGGTGAGGGAGAGATCGGCATCGAACTCTCCGCAATCGGGACAGCGAAACGAGTAAAGGGGGATGATTATCTCCTTTCTTTTTATTTAGTTTATATTCATTTGGAAGTAAATGTCCATTGTGATGCTCGATCGGATGGAGCCGGGTCTGTGGTCGACCGGGAGTCGAGCCGATACAGCTGAAGAGCGGCGTCAGCCTCCTGCTGCTGCTCGCCGGATCACCCGGCGCACCTCACCGGTTGGCCGCTCGCGGTGCACCGATTCCAGGATTGACCTGGAACGGCCCGACGGCTGACGGCTGCACGTCGAAATCGAAGATCGATGTGGGGATGTATACCGTCGAGCAGGAGTTCGGAATGTCGACCACGCCCGACAACCGGCCTTCAATGGGTGCGGCGCCGAGCAGCAGGTAGACCTGTTCTGGCGAGTACCCGAACTTGGTGAGGTAGTCGATGGCGTGCAGGCAGGCCCGCTGGTACGACAGGTGCGAGTCCAGATAGCGCTGTTCGCCGTCGAGCGTCACCGAGGTTCCGGAAAAGGCCAGCCACTGGCTGAACTGCGGTTCCACATTGCCCGGCATGAAGATGGCGTTCTCGCTCACCCCGTAGGTCTCCATGCCGCCCTTGATGATGTCCACGCGCAGCTCGATGAAACCGCCCATCTCGATAGCCCCGCAGAATGTGATCTCACCGTCGCCTTGAGAGAAGTGCAGGTCACCGAGTGAAAGGTTGGCGCCGTCCACGAACACCGGGTAGAAAATCCGGCTGCCCTTGGACAGGTTCTTGATGTCCTGGTTGCCCCCGTTTTCGCGTGGTGGTGCGGTGCGGGCGGCCTCTCCGGCTACCCGTGCGAACTCCGAGGGAGCGAGGGACCCCAGAACGGCGTGCTCGGCCTCCGGCGGAAGCGCAAGGGGCGGCACGCGGTGCGGGTTGGTGGCGATCAGGTCACCTTCGCGCTTGTTCCAGGTGGCCAGCAGCTTCGCTGACGGTGCCGTACCCATCAGCCCGGGATGGATGAGTCCGGTGAACGACACATTCGGGATGTGTCGTGAGGTTGCGGTCTGACCGGTGAAATCCCAAATGGCCTTGTACGCGTCGGGAAACTGATCGGTGAGAAAACCGCCGCCGTTGTTCCGCGCGAAAATTCCGGTGTATCCCCAGCCCTGCCCTGCGAGCGGTCCGGTGTCTTCCATGGGGATGGGTCCCACATCGAGAATGTCCACTACCAGCAGGTCTCCCGGTTGGGCGCCTTCCACGGCGAACGGGCCGCTGAGCTTGTGCACGGTCAGCAGCGGTGCGTTGAGAATGTCGTCGGCCGAGTCATCGTTCACGATGGCGCCGTCGAACCATTCGCGGCAATCCACCCGAAACGACGTGCCAGGCTTCACTGTGGCGACCGGCGGGATTTCGGGATGCCAGCGGTTGTGCCCCACCTTCTCCTGGTCCTCAAATTTTTTCGAAGAATCTAGCGGAAACAGCAGCTCGGGCATCTTGTTCTCCTTCTTCGGGTGCGTGCGAACGTGTAATTACGGTCGGGGAAGCTTTTTATGTAGCGGGTTTAACGTGTATTTCTGCGCGGGACCAGAACGCCGTCCGGGGGCGGGAGAGTTCACGACCGCGGGCTCGTGCGCGCTGCGCTTGGTGTCGTCTATGAGTCGAAATGCAGCCGAACTGGCCGTCGAGATCCCGGGCGCGCTCATGCGGCGCCGGGCGGTGCAGGCGCACGTCGGGCAGCTCACCAAATCGGGCACAGAACGCATCTCAAAGACGAGGTCGAAGTCCGCGCAGTCGGGGCACCGGTACTCGTAGATGGGCATGGTTCCCTTTCAGGTCACGATCAATGCGGGAGCAGATGCCGCAGGCGCCGCCGCGACTCTCGCCCGCCGTCCGATGACCATCGCCATCACGAGCGCGATCCCGCCAAGGGCTGCCATGCCGAGGGCCAGGGCAGTGTTCGACTCGTAACGGCCCAGCAGCAGAAAAAAGGCCGGAATGGTGGCCGTGAGGTGGCTGATCAAAATCGCGAACCACCCAGTCGTACGGGCCAAGGACTCTTTTCCCAGACCGAGCAGCAGGAAAAAGAAGAACCACAACACGGCCCAGATCCACCAGATCACGCCGAAAACCGTGTCGCCGAGCGTGAACTGAATGATGCCGATCACCAGCGCGCACGTCGACACGAACAAGGAGAACCAACCGAGCCCTTCTCCGCTCACGCCGGTCACCTGCAGAATGCCGACGTAGAGATACGTGAACCCAAAAAGATAGAGCCCCGCAGCCCCGAGGACGATCGCCGGATCATTATTCGCTTGGATCAGAATGATCGTTGGCAGCACGACCTGCATGCCACCGACAAAAAAGTTGAGAATGGCAGCCGACTTGCCGGGAATCACGCCGATGAGCATGAGCCCGTTGATAAAAAGAATGACCCCCACGTATAGCAGACCAACGTTACTCATAATTGGAGCCCTCCAACCTCAGTCATCAACGGCTGCATGGCCCGAATGTAGCGGAACGGACAGGATGGTGTCAACGATCTTGGTGACGCACCCTGCTGCAGCGGCGCGCTAAATGCAGGCGACCAACCGTGTTCTTAGAGCGCTTAAGAAACCCGGACAGTAGGACCTCGGCCCCACAAAGTGGATGAGCCCGACGGCATAAAGAGAGGACATCAGAACTACAGCGTCTTTCGCCTCAGACGCAGCGGATGGCGGAGCCACAGACCCGGTAACAGCGCAACGACCGCAGCCAACACGACGAACGGCAGCGAACTACCGAATACCGGTTGGCACGCGCACAGCGCAAGCGATGCAACCGTCACGATGCGTCTTTGCGCGGCAGGCACAGCCCTCATGGTGCAGCCAACGGGGCAGGGTGCAGAGATAGGTCAGCATCAACGAATACCGCTGCGGGCGAAGCCCTGCACGAAGTACCGCTGAAAGGACAGGAAAAGCGCGACCATTGGAAGGACTGAGATCGGCGCCAGAGCCATTGTGGCATTGTAATTGGGCGCCGTCTGGTTTTGGAGGTACAGAAGTCCAATCGGGAGAGTGAATAGCTGATTGTCATTCAATGCGATCAGGGGCCACGCGAAGTCGTTCCAGCTTCCCATCAGGGTGAGCAGGATGAGAACCGCGATCAGCGGCTTACTCAATGGCAGCACCACCTGCAGGAAAATGCGGATTTGCCCGCTGCCATCTATTTTCGTAGCCTCGATGATCTCGTCCGGAATTCCGATGAAGAATTGTCTGGCGAGGAATATCCCGAATGCCGCTGCGGCCCCTGGCAGGATCACACCCCAGTAGCTGCCATAAATACCTAAGTCGGAAACCAGTCGGAATTGAGCAACCATGATCGCCTGGACGGGGATCATCATCGTGGCAAGGGTTAAGAGGAAGAGTACGTTTCGCCCGCGGAATCTCAATCGTGCGAATGCATAGCCGGCGAGCAAATTGACCACCACGGTGAGGAAGGTTGGCAATCTACGTCTCATAACCTGACGCTCGAATTCAGGTACTCACCGATAGTTATGAAATACCCCAGAAGCAGAGCGATGCGCTGATCGGCTATGCGCCCGTTCAAGACAAAACGAAGCGAACATTTGGACGGCGGTGTCACCAGCGCGTTGGATTTCCAGGTAGACCGTGGATCTGGCGACGCTGAAGAGTTCAGCGATCTGCGCGGTGGTGTGTTCGCCTCGCTTGTGGACCTGCCCCTAGATCACATTGCGGCCAGCGTCAACGCGGCCATCATCGCCGCCTTCGCCGCCCACCTCTAACTCACCCTCACCTGGGGCCAGGGCGTGGAGATGGCCTGGCATAAGGAGTTCACCGAAGCGACAGGAGTTCCGATCTACTTCGCAGAACGCTCCAGCCCCTGGCAGCGCGGCGCGAATGAGAACTTTAACGGACTGGCCTACCAGTACTTTCCCCAGGCCACCAATCTCGCACAGACCATTCGCGAATCCAAACCCTGGTGGTTCGCTGGGCTCGGAGTACTCGCGCTGGCCGGATACGGATTCGTCGCGGCCTTTCAACCCGACGCGAACTTCGGCCGTGTTCTCGCGGCGTACGGCGGCATCTTTGTGGCCGGTTCCCTTGCTTGGGAAGTGTTCATCGACGGGTTCAAACCCACCGTGTGGGACTTCATCGGCTCAACCATCTGCCTGATCGGTGCGGCCATCATCATGGCCGCACCCGCAGGGTCAGCACCGACTGAATAACACTCACAGTTTTGCCTACGAGCGAGGGGCGACGCGTTCTAAGCGTGCTCGGCGATTTTGGAGCTTTTTCCTCTGCTGTGTTGAGGTAAAACTCCCCGCGGGTTTGCACGGGTTTGATGCGGTCTCCGCTGGTCCCCACCACGAGAATTCCGGCGATGGAAGCCTGGATCGAGTTGGTACCGGAGACGACGGCGTTCACGTAATCCAGCAGCATTGACGCTAATGAGGGTGATGAAGTCGCTCACGAGGCTGGTGAGGAGTGTGCCGTAAGGAAATTCACCGACGGTACTCATAATCAGCTTGCGGATGGCAGTTGCCCTGACGACGATGATAACAACGAAGGTGATGACAACGGTAAGCATCGCGACAAAGACCCCGAACTATGCCGAAACGGCGGATGCAAACGAGGCGACCGCAGCTTCGAAACGATCGAATATGAAAACCTCTTGTGGCTCTTTAAGTTTCAGGACTTCAAAAATCGAAGCACATTTCTCAATATAACCAAGAACCTGCGCTGGCGACCTCTCGTGGCATCGCCGATCGCCCACACGCCACTCGTGATCGGACAGATTGCGGACTTCAAGATCGTCAGCTGCGCACGGTGTCTGTTGGGGATACGACACAGAAACCCCTTCATTGTTAGCGATGCGGACCGGCCACACCTCGCCCAATTTCTCGATGTTGCGAGTAGTACTTGTCATCACGGCTCTTTTTCATTTGGAAGGTGGGGACTGCGCGCGGAGCGCGGCCGGAACGGAGCGAAGCGGTCAGCTTTTCGTGATGAGCTCCATCCGGCCTGCAACCGGACGCTGCTGCCCCCTCTGCTTGGCTGCCAGAATCAGCACGACGGGCCGTGTTACCCAAAATCAGCACCGCACCGCCGATATCGACTGCGACAAATGGTGCCATCTGCACGGGAGCCCAACGCTTCCAACCCGTCGCAGCCACAGAAATACGTTCCTTCGGACCCTTCACCGTTGCAGCCGCACCGTTCAGCTCGACCGCACCCATGAGCGAACCATCGAACCAAGCGGCCAATCCGATGTCATGCAGGCTTCGAACGGGGGTATCACGTTGCGGCATGTGCCCCTCAGAATCGTCGGTGTGTAACGCAGTCACCAATAAGACGTTTCCTCGTCCACAAATGTCATGAAAATTTAGAAAAAACACCCCGAAGGCTTTCGCGGCGACACCGTGGTGTGCACGTGGGCTTCGCTGAGCGTCGAAGCACTGTCACAGAGCGCGCACTGTCGCCAGCGCGAAGGATGTGCCCGTTCAGCATACGTACGCAGAACACCGGGACGGTTCCCGACGGGTGCTCCCAAAACTCGCCGCTGATCGGCGCCCGATTCGTCGTAACCCAGCCTCGAATCAACTCCGAGGTCTGTGCTGCCTTCTGACCAATTTCAGCGTTCAACCCTCGCGATTCTGGCTTCTGAACCAACTATGAACCTTGTCCATCAAAGTACTGCCACCGCGGCGCTCCAGCCTGAAAGACGAGCGGCCTAACGGGCCTCACGGGTAATCAGGTGGGGACGTATCTGCCGCGCGCGAGGTGACAGTCCAGGCAGCGGACAGCACAATGAATTTCGTTGAACCCGCCTGTTCGCTGAGTGTAGCGGCGTGGCTCCAAATGAAGATCCATGTTTTTGCCATGGCTTTGTCGGCCGACAACGGATTCGTACACTTAGACAAACAGATTGCATAGGTGTCGGCGACGAAGGCGTCATACAAGGTGCCGAAGGCGAGTGCATCACCCGCGGCCACTCGTTCGTTTAGCAGATGAGCGCCGATACTGTTTTCCAGGGAACGAGGCTCCGTCTCGGCGACGGTCACTGTGTGGGCTAGAACGATTGAATGATACGTGTGGGCATGGCGCTCCCTAGACATGGTGAGTGAATCCGCTGACGGGGCCGAGGGCAGCATGTAGAACTGATGTGATCTAAATGAGGCTTGTCAAGACAATTGATGAATAAGAAATCGGTCACATAGCGGTTGAGATAACGCCATTGATCGTTGCCACTAAGGGGCCACTGTTCTAGCATCCGGCGAAGATCATTAATTCACGTCGTTTTGGCGTGCCCGCTGATCTTTTGTACCATTTTGACTGTCTGGTCAATATGTGACAAAGTTTGGGCTTTCTAAGCGATACGGTCGTGATGTTTCGCAATAGTTGCATTGACCGCTTGAAATTGTTGGCAATACTGGCTCTGTTCTCGGTCGACGTCAATAGCGTCGTCGTCGGTTGGTGGCAGAAAGTTCATTGACCTATCGACTTTGCTGCTGAAGTCTGGTTTACTACCCCCAGGAGGGGAGTAATCCCTAGAAGCTTCGTCGTCAATTCGATCCCGTCATCGGGGTTCGGCGGAGTTGGCCCGACCAGGCTGGACCAGACCTCCGAGTGAATTTACCTCGGAAGGCAGCATCCGCAATGACTGTTCCTCTATGGGCCTGGCTGACTGTTCTTGGTGTCATCATGGCCATGCTCGCCATCGACCTCATCGCCCATCGCACGGCGCACATCATCGGTGTGAAGGAAGCCGCGGGATGGTCGATCTTCTGGGTCGCGTCCGGCGTCACCTTCGGCGCAATCATTTGGTGGCTATTCGGCGCCGAATTCGGGCAGCAATACTTCGCTGGCTTCGTGATCGAGAAGTCACTCGCGGTCGACAACGTATTCATCTGGGCGATCATCTTCACCGCATTCGCCGTACCACCACAGTTTCAGCACCGCGTCTTGTTTCTCGGCGTGCTCGGAGCGCTGGTCTTTCGCGGGATCTTCATTGCAGCAGGCGCTGCCCTGATCGAGAACTTCAGCTGGGTGCTCTACATCTTCGGCGCGTTCCTGGTCTTCACCGGCATTCAGATGCTCCGCCATCGGAATCAAAACTTCGACCCCGAGAAATCACGCACCTACACCTGGTTCCGCGGGCACGTACCGATGACCGATGCCTTTTACGGACAGCGCCTCCTCATTAGGAAAGGCGGGATTCTTCTGGCGACCCCGTTGCTCGCCGTACTCGTGCTCGTCGAGGTCACCGACATCGTCTTCGCCGTCGACTCTATTCCCGCGATATTCGCCGTCACCTCCGAACCGTTCCTCGTCTTCACCGCCAACGCGTTCGCGATCCTCGGGCTCCGGGCGATGTATTTTCTCCTCGCCGACCTAATGCACCGCTTCGTATATCTGAAGATCGGTCTCGCTGTACTCCTCGTCTGGGTCGGGGTGAAAATGCTGCTGCTCGAAGTCTTTTACATCCCCACCACGGTATCGCTTCTCGTCATAGCCTCCATCTTGACCGTGTCGATCGTCGCCAGCCTTGTCGCTACCCGCGGTCAGTCCCGGCGTTCGGTCGAGGTGACAAGCGCCGGACCGTTCCGGATGGCAACTGACGACGAAATCGCCCGCGTCGAGTCCGTGTGGCACAAACCGCGCGTCAGAACCAGCAACGAAAGCGGCGCCGATCGTGACCGACGAAAGTAAGAGCCTGTGTCACCAGTGGAATTTACTTCTTGCCGACAACGTCCCTGACACGAAGAGGAAGATGCACCCACACTCCGCCGATACCCTGCGCGGAAACGGGCAGGGTAGTATCGCGCTTTTGTGGCCGCGAATGGGGTTCACTACCGACGCAGCCATCGTGCACCGGTGGGCCCTTCGCTGCCAAGCGGTGATCAACGAGCTGAACAGTCTCGCCGCGTCACGATCCCGCACAACTGGACGCACTCACACCACGGCCGAACTCTTTTATCGGTGGTCACGGCATCGCGCTCACCGCGAAAAATGCATTGCTGCAGCCTTGGACAGGTTGTGGGCCGCTACGTTCTCTTGGAAGCCATGCTCCCATTCCTTACCGGGGCTTGATGATCGAATTCGCCCGATTGGAAGGTTCGATCTACACCGCTCTGCCGTAATGCTTCGAGACGGATGTCCCGGTAGCTGCGCAGGCAGTCGGCCTGGCCGAGGCCTGGGACTGCCCGACGCGCTTCGGTACGCCGCGGGTGAGCGCCCACAAACGTGCTCTCACCCAAATTCTGCTAACCAGCCTCGCAAAACGATCATGGGTGCGTGTCACTGGGCCGGCCGATTGCCAAGACCATTCTTAACGCTCTCGATGAAGTGCCCGCGGTGTTTGGGATGGCCGCCTGATCAGGTTCTGTCAGGAGCTAATCCTGCAGTACACCGTGCGGGTAGCACTGTGACGTACGTCATCGTTCTGCCGTGCGTGGACATCAAGGACAAGTCATGTACTGATGAATGCCCGGTCGACAACAGAGTCCCACCAACACCAACACCGGCACAGGCACAGGCACGAACGAGAAGGTATCTGTGCACGGAACCTCGGCAGCGTGAACAAGTGATGAGACGGGCTAAACGACGGGCGAGGGAGGCTCTTCAGAATCTCTCTCGGTGCCAGGGCGTAGCGCGACCAAAATGCGCTTCAGATCGATAACGATCGCGGCCGTGGGGCTGAGCGATGTCGTCCCGGCACCCAACTCTTGCATGCCGTGCAGAATCGCCTCGACTGCCACTACGGCAGCATCAAAGGGTGCGTTATCATTCGGGCTGTCGTCTGTGGCACGCAAAGTTTCCGCGACCGCGTGCAGGGCATCGCTCAGAACCGGCCGCAGCTCGGACGGCAGCTCAAGGGGAATAGGTTTACCCCAGATCATGCCCGTGAAAACCTCAGTCAGGTTGCGCACGTGAAAAGTGACGTTCTCCAGAGCCGCGAGGTCCTCATAGTCGGCAACAAGATTTCTGCGGTTGAACCGAGCGCGAGGGTTCCCCTTACGACTCTCGTCGGCGTATTGCACAGCCGACCTGACATCTCGGGCCGCGTTGGTAAGTGCGCCGCCCCTGGTCGCCCAGAGTTCACGCTCCGGAGGCCAACTCTCGACCAAGGCCACGGCGATATCGCTGAGGTGCGTGGCCAGGGTGCCTCGAAAAATAGTCAACCGCTCGACAGCCGTGCCGATAGCAAGAGGCGGCAAAATTAGCAGGTTGACCAAAAGTCCCACCACTATTCCCAGACAGACTTGGGCGAGATAACCGGCCGAGTAATCATCGGCTTCCGGGCCGCCGATGATGAGAACGAAAAGAGCAGTCAGGGGTACTTGTTCCCCGCCGACACCAAGCCATCGCATTCCTCCGATAAGAGAGCCGAGGCCGATGACCAGCGAAATCGTCCACACGCTGGGCTCGCTCAGGAGGAGCACGGCCCCAGCGAGGGCGATTCCGACGGCCAGCCCAGCGAGGGTTTGTAAAGCGCTGCGGAGAGAACGCATAAGCGTTGGGTGCATGCTCAAAAGTGCGCCCAGCGGCGCGTAGTACCGCAATTCCTGAGCGTCCCCAGGGAGAAAAGGGGACAGCGTCCAGGCAATCGCCACAGCAACAGCAATCTTGGTGACCTGGAGGAATCGCGGAGGTTGAAGACGACGGACCACCGCCAGCCGTGATGCGTTCCACGGGAAAATCGTTCTCGGCATCGTCTAAGTCTCTTCCGCGGCAACGGAGAGTTGGGATCCGCTCGCCCCGCAGGTTAAGCGCGAATGCTGGCGAGGCGCTGGGAAACATCCGACGAGAAAGCCACTCCCGCAGTAGCCGGTACGGAGTTCGGAATTTTCGGAGGGGATGTCCACTTTCGATGACGCCGTGTCCGACAACGCGACGGCGATATCGAATCGATGCGGATCTTGCTCGCGGAACGCGCCTCAGCCACCAAGGCACGCATCGCGAGCATCAATCAGTTCCACGGACTGTTGGTCAGCGCGCCCGAGGCAGTCCAACAGGATTTTCGTCGCTTTGACGGCGCCAAAATGGCGGTCACTCTCGCGTGCACACGTCCGGCGCCGGGGACCACTGCGGGGGTGATAGCTCGAGCATCCGCGAAACGCCACCAGGCGCTGACGGCAGACATTGCCCATATCAACCAGCAACTCACTGTCCTCGGCGTTCGTCAGAACCCGGCCCGCATGGCCGCAAGCGGAGTCGGCCCATTCGTTGCACCTGCTCGCCACCGCCGGTGATAATCCAAATCGCATTACCACCAAGGGTCAATTCGCAGCCCTCTGCGGCGCCGCACCGCTACCGGCATCCTCCGGAACACGGCAGCGCTTCCGTCTCTCTCGTGGTGGTGACCGGCAGGCCAACGCGGCCTTGCACCGCATCGTGCTGCTTCGCACACACCACAAAGAACCCCGTACGGCCTACATCGCCTGGCGGACCACCGAAGGCCTCTCCGACCGCGACATCGTCCGCTGCCTCGAACGCCACGTCGCCAGCGAAATATTCGCATTGCTCACCCAGAATCCCACCATCGCGCTACCTATCGGACCGCGGCTTCGACAACGTCGTCAAACCCTCGGAATCGTCCTCACTGAGGCGGCCAAACAACTCGACGTACCCTACCAGCGCCTACGGCGACTCGAAATTACACAACGTGCTGACACCAATCTGGAAGTCGCCTTCAGCGCATAGCTCGACGACAAAACTCAACAACCCAATCCGGAACAAAAAGTCTCTCGACATCAAAAGGGGCATTCCCTCGGGGGGACGTGACCGTGCTTGGGTTCTCTTGGTCGTTTCGCATGGCCGCTAACACATGATGACAGCGTCTCACCTCCACGACATTCTGGATAAAACACAGTGGTCAGAGACCGAGCAGGGGTACGTTCGATTCAACAGATCGAAAACCGCTATGGGCGTACGGCCCGTCGGCGCTGAATGAAATGGAGCAGCACCATGGCAACAATTCTCTGGATCATTGCAGTAATCCTCGTTATTGCAGGCATTTTCGCGCTATTTCGACGACAGATTCTTTGGGGCATTGTGCTCATCGTCGTGGGACTGTTGGTTGGTCCAGGTGGCGTGAGCCTCTTCACTTGAGACTGCGGATCGAGTAGCCGTTTCGGGGCGTGGCGGAACTCCGGAACGGTTTTGGCGTGAAGGATCCACTGACGCTCTTCGTTGTCTGAGCGCTGCATGACGTCGAGGAGGCCATAGCTTTTCCTCACACTTTCGATCGTCTCGCGGATCGGAATGGACGGGTCCAACCGAGCCTTCACCAAACCCGGGGTTCGACAAAGCTACATGGACGAGCAGGCGGGAGGAACTGCACTCGCGAGTGCGGTCTTTCCCGCCTGCTTTGTCGTTGTGTCGATCGCGGCGCCCTCGCCGGTGAGCACCTTAAGGCCGATACCGCGGTCGTCAGCAGTGAAGGCACGAACGACCGCGAGATTTCGACCAGCTCGATCCGGCGGCCGCGCAGGTCATAGGGCGGCGGCGACCTGGGCGGCGACAGTGTCGGTGGTTCCGGTGCCGCCGCAGTCGGGGGTGAGCCGCTCGGGCGTGGCCGTGACGGTGCCGAGCGCGCGCAGCAGGTCGGCTGCGGCCGCCCTCTCCCCCAGGTGCTGCAGCATCTGCGAGACGCTCCAAATGGTGGCGATCGGGTTGGCGATGCCTTGGCCAGCGATGTCGGGCGCCGATCCGTGCACAGGTTCGAACATCGACGGAAAACCGCCGTCAGGGTTGATGTTTGCTGACGCGGCGAACCCGAGTCCGCCCTGAATGGCCGCTCCGATATCGGAGAGAATGTCGCCAAACAGGTTGGACGCCACAACAACGTCCAGGGTCTCCGGGTGGGTCACGAATCGAGCCGCGATGGCATCGATGTGGTACCGCGTGACGGTCACGTCTGGGTACTCGGCGGCGAGTTCGTCGGTCACGTCGTCCCAGAACACCATCGTGTGCTTCTGCGCGTTCGATTTGGTGACCGAAGCGAGTCGACCCGAGCGCGAGCGCGCCTGCTCGAACCCATAGCGAAGAATACGCTCGACTGCGGCCCTCGTGAAAATCGCCGTCTCAACCGCGACCTCGATCTTGGTGCCCTGATGCACGCGTCCGCCCGCACCGGAGTATTCACCCTCGGTATTCTCTCGAATCACCAGAATATCGAACTCAGATTTGCGCAACGGCCCCGTAATGCCGGGAAGCAACAGGTGCGGGCGCATATTCACGAAGAGATCGAATCCTTGACGGATGGGCAGCAGCAGCCCATGCAGCGATACCGAGTCCGGCACCTGTGCGGGCCACCCCACCGCCCCGAGAAGAACCGCATCGTGCCCACTCAGCTGCTCGAGCCCGTCGTCGGGCATCATCGATCCGGTCTCGAGGTAGCGCGCGCACGACCAGTCGAAGGTCGATTGCCGCACTGCGAAACCATGCTTGTCAGCTACCGCCTGCAACGGCACAAGGGCGGCGGCCACGACGTCGACGCCGATGCCGTCACCGGGAATGAGCGCAAGCGAATACGTAGCCTCCGATACGGTCCCGTTGTCGGCCAGGGACACAGTGCTGTCCTGTCGTGATGCATCGAACATGGGTTCTCCTTTGATGAGTGGTTGGGGATACCGATAAACTCGCGGAATGGCAGGCAAAGTAGCGTCGAACAGTCCGTTGCTCGTGCTGGCGAAAATCAGTACCATCCTCGACGCGTTCACGTTTTCGACACCGGAGCGGTCGCTGGCCGATCTGCGCACCGCGACCGGGCTGCCGGCGTCGACGGTGCAACGCCTGGTCGCCAATCTCGTGCAGAGCGGGTTTCTCGACCGCCACGGCGACCAATTTCGCATCGGTCTGCGCATGGCGACCTGGGCGGCATCCGCTTTCCACGGTCTCGATGTGGGTGAGTTGGCACAGCCCGTGCTCGCGGCCCTGCGAGATGAGACCGGTGAAACCGCGTGCCTGTTCATCTCCACGCGCGAGCTGCGCGTGTGCGTCGCGATGGCCGAGAGTCGGCACAGTGTACGACGGGTGATCGCCCTCGGCGAGGTGACGCCGGTGAACGTCGGGTCTTCCGGCCGGGTGCTGCTGGCGTGGAACGACGAGCTCGCGACCCGGGTGTTCGAGCATCCGCTGCCCGCCTTGACGCAAGAGACGATTGTCGATGTCGACGAGTTGCGCCGATCCCTCGTCACCGTGCGCGAGCGCGGCTTTGCGTACACCGTCGGCGAACGCACGTCGTCGGTGAGCAGTGTCGCCGCACCGGTGTTCCAACACGGCGGCTCGCTGTTCGGGGCCCTGAGCCTGCTCGGTCCGAGTTCGCGCATGACACCGGATGTCGTCACCCACCTCACTCCGTCGGTGGTCGCGGCCGGCGCCCGTCTGAGCCAAGCACTTGGTTCGGCGATCACAGCACCAAACTGAGCAGCATCGTGAGGCCGAGTGCGATCACGGAGGCGACGGATACCGCGAGCGTGCAGGTTTTGAACGTGCCGCGGGTGGACTGGTTGAGCGAGATCTGAAGCAACCAGAACGTATTCGAGGTGACGTGCACGGCGAAGAGGGACCCGGCGGCCGCGGCGAGGGCCACGAGCACCGGGGCAACGTCGATCTCGCTCATAACGGAGGCGAGCAACCCCGCGGCAGTGATGGCCGAAATCGACACCGATCCGATAGCCATGTGAAGCACTGCGGCGACGACCCAAACAATCAGCAGCGGGGCGACAGTCGTGGTGGTAAACAGGGAGCCCAAAATCTCGCCGATGCCCGTCGATGCAACGGCCGCCGCCAGGGAACCTCCCGCGCCAGTGAGAATGAGGATCTGACCCGACTCCCGGAAGCCGCGGGAAACAGCCTTCTCGACTCGTTCGCCGCCGATGGTGAGCCGGGCAACGAGGCTCGTGCCGAGCAACCCGACCAGCAGTGCAAAGACCGGCTCGAAGAGGATGCTGATCGGGCCGAGGTCAGCATCCGTTGCCTGCACAATCGCACCGGTGGCAACGAACAGCAGCGATACGATCATGGGCCCAAAGAGCAGCGCAAGAGCGGGCTCGCGGGTCGACTGCTGTACACGGGTCCGCGCGCGGGGCGGGGCGCCGACCGTTGCGATGATTGAGGTGTAGCCTGTCGCCGGCCGGGTGGCATACTCATCGTCGGCGTCTTCGTCAGCCTCCGTGTCGATGATGGTCACGGATTCATCGCGCTCGGGATTCCAGAAACCACGGTCATAGGCGAAATACATCACGAAGAGTGTCAGGAGGATCGTCGGCACGGTGACCACTACGCCGACAAGCACCATCATGCCAAGCGGCACGCCGAGAAGCCCGGCAAGGGCGAGGGCGCCCACGCCCGGCACGATCATCACGATGCCGCATTCGAGTCCGACGGCGATGGCGGTGGCAACCCGCGCGGTGCCGGTGCGACCGAGGCGTGCCGCCATCCGTCGCCCTAAGGGTGCGCTCATGACGAGCAAAACGTCGATATAGATCGAGGGCAGCGCCACAGCGAGAGTCGTCGCGAACGCGTAGGGCGCTCGGCGGGCCCCGAAGATTCGCAAAAGCCCTTCCACCAGGCGCTGGATGGCCCCGGCTTCGCTCAAAATGGCACCGATGAGCACGCCCCACGCGATGAGCAGGCCGATCTCGGCCATGATCTCGCCGAATCCGCCGGTGACGATACTGGCCGATTCCGCCACATTCCCGCTGACGACGAGGGCGATCACACCGGCACCGATAACCAATGCCACGGCCGGGTTCAGGTGCACTTTGACGATCAACACAACCATTGCGACGATCACCCCAGCGGTCACCGCGATTACTGCCCAGTCGTCCATAGCGTTTCTCCTCATCGTTGAGAACTCAGTATGTGAGTTGCAAACTCATATTATGGCTTTATTCCCATGCCGTCAAAGTCGCCTGTCGTCGAATGTCCCACCCAGGTGAAACCGACCGCGACGCAGTCGCCATCAACGATAAAGAGGTCAGCTCACGAAACGGACTACGTAACACGCTCAGGGTTTCCGGCTCTGCTACATGGCCCTATCTCACGAAACGGAGTAACTACCACGGTCAGAGTCCGATATTCCTGATCACATCAAAGAGATCCATTGCCTCGTCGCAGGGTTGACACCCAGAAGGCGTGTGCGCGATGATCGCGGCAGTTACGTGGATAGCCCACTTTCTGAAGTTCGGTTTGCACGCGGATTGGATGGAACCAATGCCTCCATGCCGGACATTGTTGAGTATGGACACCTTTGATTCCCAAGCCACAGACTCCGCGCTGTGGTTGCACGTCCGCGGCGGGAATGGACGCGCGTTTGGTGTCCTGTTTGACCGCCACCGAAATCGGGTTTTTGCTCACAGCCTTCGGCTGGTCCGCACACAGGCGGAGGCTGAGGATATTACTGCGATGGTGTTCCTCGAAGCTTGGCGTTGCAGAACACGAGTTCGGTTCGTTGATGAGTCCATCCTCGGGTGGCTCCTTGTAACCACTCACAACGTGGCCCGGAATCAACTTCGGTCCGGTCTCCGACATCAGCGACTTCTCCGAAGGCTTCCACCGCCGGATTCTGTGCCTGACCACAGTGAAGCGGTGCTCGACGCGATCGACCTCGGCTCTACAGGGAACACGGTTCAGCGCGCCTTTACGCACCTAAACTCCCAAGACCAACAGATACTCCTGCTGTGTGTCCTGGAAGACCTGTCGATGACGGACGTCAGCCAGCTTCTTCGAATACCTCCGGGCACCGTCAAATCCCGGCTATTCCGCGCAAAACAACACCTCGCTCTCGTCGTCACCGTGTACAACCCGATCCAACCATCCCCATCAGCTGTGGGAGAAAGCACATGATGAACAACACGCCGACAGAACCGCACTTCACTGCGAACCGCAGTGCGGCGATCCGAGCCCTCCTCGTGAACATTGCCGAACCAGGAACGCCAGAGAATCTGAGACTTCGTCGTGCTCGACGCGTTCGGATGGTCGTCCCCGCAGTCATTGGAACCCTCGTATTGACTGCCGGTGCCGTCGTCGCCGTCCAAGCGCAGGTGACGAGAACCGATCACATCAATTGCTTCGCTCGAGCGGAGCTCAACATGTGGGGGGAATTCCCGGGTGCTCGCGTGACCAGCCTCGAGGGCACCATCGGCGACAGCGAAGGGGGTCCGGTGTCAATCAATGACGCCCTGGCCGCGTGCTCAGACCTCTGGGCCCAGCATGCCCTGGACGCAAGTATCGAGAGTGGGGTTCGTTCAGATCCCGTTGACCGATCATTTTCCTACCCTGTCCCCGAACCGCTCACGGTCTGTGTCTTGTCCAATGGAATGGCCGCCGTGATCCCCGGCGCGTCCGACGTCTGCGGTCGCCTCGGCCTGGCGGAACGAGCCAAGTAGAAACAAACAAATGCCATGACCGAAACTAGCCACGACGACGTGTTTCCTGGCGGCGTGTTAACGCCAACCGAAAATAGGGCCCATAGTGTTTCGGTCGGTGTAAACGCACCTGGAATTACGGCCTCCCCTGTGCGGGGATCCACCCAAACAGCGAAGGGATGGAGACGCCCAGGTCACGCGCAACGTCGCGTGGTGTCGTATCGGCATCGAGCAGCTGTATTGCTGCAGGGATCTTACTGTCAGTCATGATGCGTTTCCGGCCGGGAAGGTACCCTGTGGCCCGCACAGCCGCAAAGCCGGCTTGGGTGCGTTCGAGTTCCTGGCTGGTCAGTGATGGCATCGAGTGCGGTCGCGGCGAACGTTTAATCTGACATCACTGTGTGACTACGGACCTCCGTTGTGAAAGTGAGACGTTGAACATCTCCACTCAGCACTGGAAGTCCTCCTTTTTCAAGGTCTCACGTCACTGACGTCATGGCCGGGTGCAGCGTGGTGGGTAAACGCCACGCGTTACCTCAGGTGCTGCGTGTTTCTAGGATTGCTGACCCTGCCCCGGAATGTTTGGCGAACGATCGTTACCGAACGCCCCCCATAACCTCTTAGCGTCAGATATTTGACGATTTTATAAATCGCCCCAACCTCAGCGCCGGATACTCGACGAATTCACAAGCCACCCACATCCATCGCTGACAGCAACGGCCATTCCACCCTTGATCAGTCAGTCCGGGTAGCGCCCAAAAAACGCCGGTGCCGCCTCACCGAGGCCGACGGTAAAAGCGGCTACCAGTTCGTTAATCTACGGTTAGGACCACGCGGAATCGGGCGTCACCAGACATCATGCGGTCAAAGCCTTCAGCCGCTTTTTCAAGCGGATAGGTCTCGATCATCGGGCGAACGCCGGTCAGGGCGGCAAAACGGAGAGTGTCCTCTGAATCCTTCGCTGTTCCCGAGGCATGCCCGGCTACGGAACGACTACCGAGCACCAAGTCCACGGCACTCACAGCAAGGGGCTCCTGCGGGACGCCGACTACGATTAGCTGTCCCCTCGGTTCGAGTCCAGGGACAGTTACAGACATCGCGTGGGCATCGGTAACGGTGGCCAAGACGACGCGCGCGCCGCCAAGCTTTTTCAATTCCGCCGCGACATCGTTGATGGTGCTGTCGATGTAGTGGTGGGCGCCAAGGTCGCGGGCGAATGCTTCCTTCTCGGCGCCGCGTGCGATCGCAACCGTCTCGAAACCCATCTTGGCCGCGAACTGGACCCCGAGGTGACCCAGACCGCCCAGTCCCAGGACAGCGACGACATCCCCGGCCCGAGCACCACTGTTACGCAAAGCATTGAACGTGGTCACTCCGGCGCACATCAGCGGAGCCGCATCCGTGAATGCGAGAGCATCAGGTACGGCTGCAAGGGCATCGGCGGGGGCGAGCAGATACTCAGCGTAGCCGCCGTCCGCGGTCAGTCCGGTGACCTTTCCCACGATGCATGAAACAAAGTCCCCGCGCCTGCATGGGGTGCATGTAAAGCAGGCTCCGCCAAACCATCCCACCCCCACACGCTGGCCCGCTGACCACTGCGAGACGCCCTCCCCAAGGGTCTCGACGGTCCCGGCAACCTCATGCCCGGGAACACGGGGATAGGACGAAGCCATGCCTGCGGCGGGCATGACATCGCTGTGGCACACACCACTGGCCGCGACCTTCACGAGCACGTGTCCGGGCAGAACGTCGGGAAGATCGTACTCGGCGAACTCCAAGGCAGTATTGGGGGCAGAAAATCGTACAACTTTCATGATGACAAATCCTTTCATGATTACCGTTGGTGCCTCTGTTTACACGCACTCTGACGGCTCTTCCTGACAAACGGATGCTATCGCCGGTATTCCGGGAGACCTTCCAAAGGACGGAGGGCTGTAGTCCAGAATGAACCATTGGAGTAGGTGGCATTCTCAAAAGCACCTTACGCTTAAGCTCGACAAGGGCAACTGCACTGTCTGCGAACCGACACCATTTTCTTATGCGCAAGCAGGGTTCCGCTTGCGCAGACATCCTCGCGGTAGATTCCCCGGCGACCGTCGTCCAGGCCATCGTGGATTACCGGGCGGATGAGCCGGCACACGGCTACTCCTGCAGAATTGGCCGGTCGGGATCGGTCCCACACGACGCAACCGCGCAGCGGTGGCCTGCGCCACAACACAGTCAGCCGTGTGTCCTCCTGCTGCCCCGCCTGGGTAGCCGAACGGATGTCGGAGTAGCTCACGGCCTAAGTCTGCCACTCATGAGTGGCCTAGACGACGCAGAACCGATCACGGCCAAACATCCTGCCGCCTCAGGCCGGCTGCGCCTGCGGCCCGCAGGGGGACCGCTAACGGGCAGGCTCATCGGCAAGTCTTTTCGAGGCACGGGCAGTCTGTGCGGGTTTGGAAATGATGGCGACGGAGATTGAACTGAGGACGATGACGATCCCGGCTATCTGCATTGGGGTGAGGTTTTCGCCGGCGATTACCCAGCCGAGGAGGATGGCCACGACGGGGCTGAGTAAGCCAAGGAAAGCCGCGGTGCTCGCCGCAAGCTGTGCGATTCCACGAAACCACATGACGTAGGCGAACGCGGTGCCGATGACCGACAAATAGGTGTAGCCGACAACGTTCAGGGGTGTCATGGGAGCAACGGGAAGGCCCTCGATCAGGAGCATGAAGAGCAGGAGGGAGAGGCCTCCTGCGATGAGTTGCCATGCAGTGGTCGTGAGTGGGGGCGCGGGCTGCCCCCACTTTTTGGTGAGCACGATCCCGGATGCCATGGAAAGGGTTCCGCCAAGAGCAGCCAGGAGGCCGATGGTGTCGAGGCGCGCTTGGGCCTGGAGCACGATGAGGCTTACGCCGAATAGGCCGGTAGCGCCGGCGATGACCACCCGGCCTGTCAATCGTTCGTGGAGCACGCGGCTGGCAAGAAGGGCGATGACGAGTGGCTGAAGCCCGCCGATGATTGCGGCCACACCGCCCGGGAGTCGGTAGGCCGCGATGAAGAGCAACGCAAAGAACGCTCCGATATTGAGCATGCCAAGGACCCAGGATTTCCACCACCATGCGCCATGTGGCAACGTTCGGCAGAGCATGAGTAGGAGGATTCCCGCCGGCAGTGCGCGCAACGTAGCCGCGAGCAGCGGCCGATCCTCCGGCAGCAGCATCGTGGTTGTCAGGTAGGTTGTGCCCCAAAGCGTCGGGGCCAAAGCTGTTGTCATCAACATAAAAGTTCGATTGCTAAGCACTTAGTTATTATACCTAAGTGCTTACCACTTGGTACTATGACTTAATGCCGGATCAAGTCGATCGAATCATTGAACAGTGGAATACAGAAAAGCCCGACCTTGATGTATCACCGATGGCCGTCGTCGGTCGATTAAGTCGCACCGCCCTCGTCGTGGAATCGCGACTCGCTAAAACGTTCGCCCAGCACGGTTTGGACGCTGCTTCCTTTGACGTGCTCGCAACCCTCCTGCGAAGCGGTGCCCCCTATCGGATCGCCCCGCTGGAGCTGGCACGTGAGGCCATGATTTCAACAAGCGCAGTGGCCCAGCGACTGAACAAATTGGAGAGTCGGGGGTTTGTCGTGCGCCAGGCAAACCCCGACGACGGCCGTGGCACACTCGTCGCGCTCACCGATGTTGGAAAAGATCTTATCGAGACGGCATTGCCAGATCACCTCGAGACCGAGCGCGCCATCACAGCCGTCCTCAGCCTCGCGGAGCAGACACTGCTCGCGGACCTCCTTCAACGGCTCAGCACCGCAGCCATTGACGGATGATTTCCCTGTCCGGATAAGCATTCTTCGACCACCATGTCTTCGAGTCCCCCTCACAGACGATGCAACCACGGTCAGTCCCGCTGGACGAATGTCTTCTGGGGCAGGCGTCGTACACGCGGTGGAGGCAGCGTATTAGTTTCCTCAGGGCTCCGAATCCCGCACGTTTGGCTCGCGGGAAGGTGGAAATTTGTTGCGCACGAAACCGCGAGCCCAAGCTGATCGATGGCTGGTCGCTGTTCCGACCTTTCGTATTCTCAGCGATCGATGCGTCGATGAGGTCGAGCAAGCTGCCTATTGGTCGGAAGGCACGTCATCGGTGTCGCGATGCCAACGACCGGTCTCGTCAACTCGGAGTCCGTACCCGTCGAGCACCTGCTTGATCGTGTAGAGATTGTTGCCTTCACGATATGACGAGAGAAGCTCTTCGCTTCGGCCGGTTATGTAGATCGCCAGTAGGCGTACGACCATTTGGTTGACCTCGCTTACGACGTAGGACTCGTCGTGGTCAGGGAATTCGCCCCGGTCAAAGTGTTTGACATCGTTGTAGTTGTTGGCAATAGCTCGCGACAGCCCGACGCGGTCGCGAATGCGCTCGGGCCACAGCACTGCCAGCGCGTCTAGGCATCTATAGACGTACGTCGCAGTCGTGGGTCTTGAGATGCGCCCTCGGCTCCACGTCACTCGTTCGCCGGCACATTCACCAAGGATGCCGCCGGCCGCTTCCATGCTCATCGAAGTTGAAATGACGACATCCTCGATGAACCTCCCAGGTCGACCCAACACGCTCACGCTAGGGAGAATGAAACGCTCCCAAGTCTCGTATTTTTCCGACCATGTCGCGAGTCCCTCGGCCCCGATCTGGGCCATGTGCGCGATCGGATGTCCTAGATCCTTCTTGGACGGAACTTCGGTGCGCCGCTCCTGGCAGGTGTGCCGACTGATGATCTCGGTTAGCGGATGCGCGTGGATACGCCCGTCCATCATCCGCGAGGCAAAAAGGTCATCGCGCAGCTTATGCTCGCGGAACGACAGTGGTCGCCCGAAGAGGAAGACCATCAGGTTCGCGACCTTGCGCTGTTCCACAAAGTGTTCCCAGAAGGGCGTCGGTCTCGAGCCGAAGGTGCTCTCGATATGCACGTTGTCGTCTACGATCGTCTTCCGGCCATACCCATCCTGCTCGGGCGAGTAATACCACCCCGCCCGAACGGTCATCGTTGCGTCGCCCTGCTGCCAGGTAATGCCGTCGTCTCGATGAAGCAGCAGCGTCACAGACTGGATGAGGTCCTCCTCATCAGTCTCCTGTCGCTGCTGACGGCTGACAAACGCGACCATTCATTCAACCCATCCAACCGACTTTGCATCTCGCTCATGACCAGCGGGTCAGCCAACGCGCCGTCGCGGTCACCGAGGACGGTAAGGGCGGGGCGATCCTACGGGGTCACCCTGAATGCCGTTGTGGGAATCACTACGGCCTACTGCGTCAATCCCGACGGCGCGCTTTCCTGCCCAGCCTGGGTGGACCGGGCTATTGGCACGGAAAAGCCGGCTTCGGCGTCTCGAACCTCTGAAACTCCAACAGTGACGACAACTTGGTCGTACGCACCCAAAGGTATCGACTCACAACATGACCGTTGACGTTGAACTGTTCCTGCGCACCATCCGGCAGCAGTTGCAGCAGACACCGCGAATAGCTCCGGAGAAAGATTGGGTGGCTGGCGGACAGGCCGCTGACGGTCGTGCCGTCGTTCTCTACACGGCGAAAGACGGAGGTGCGCTGCTAGGAAGAATCTGGAACCTGGACAGCTACGCTGTGCTTTTCGGTACTGAGGACGCAGCGAAACTGGCCCGCGCCGCTTACACGAGCGAGATATCAGAGCCGGAAGGACCCGCCGTGTTACGACAGGAGGGCTGGGCAGACGGACTAGTCGAGAATACCAACTCGATGCGGTGGCTCGGGCTGGTGCCAGACACTACCCCTGATTCCATCGTTTAGCTTTCGGCAGACAGCCTTACCTGATGGAGGTTTTTCGAATCCTCGCTAGCGATAAGGCTACGCCGTGGCTAAGCGAGTCGGTGAAGCACCAGGGACGAACTGATAGCCGTCGGGCGGCGCCGCATCCAAGCCCAGGGGCCTGTACCGGCAGGCTGAACGTGGTTCGCCCTGGTCAGCCAAATCAGCCTTCCAAGGCCAGTGTCTAGTTGCCGCGGCCGGCACAGATAACTTATTTGCAAATGTCTTAAAGAAGATTCGTCCTAAAAGAACGACGGCATGGGTCCACAGCTGGGTGGATAAATAGCGGTAAGAAGTGACCGTAAGCCGAACATCTACCGGTCACGCACATTCCTCAGCGGGACATGACCCCGGAAGGCTCAGGCCTTACGAGCCGCCACAGAGAACATCAGAGGCACCCTCGCGCGACCCGAGGCGACAGCAAATCCGGCCGGCGTCTCTACGAGTGGGGGCAACGGCTTCCGGGGCATAGCGGCCCGTCCACCCTCGCAGGCCGTCGAGGTGCGAGTGTGGTCGACCACGTGCTGCCCGCGGAGGTTCCTTGGCCGTCCCCAGCCTGATCAATCCGTGCAACGTTCGGCTCGCGGCCTCAAACGTCGTTCGGTCAAGGCATCGACGGCGTGGAGGCGCAGCGCGTGACCGCGCCGTGCCTCCACGCCGTCAGCTCGCCGGGACGCGACCTCCGGGGTCAGGCGGCCATCGCCCCATAACGCTTGTGGCCCTTGACGTCGTAGCGGTCGAGCATCATGACCTTCGACCAGACGCGGATGAACGCGCGGACGAACCGCTCTTGCCCGTCGCTGCCCGCGTAGGCGTCGGCGATCGACCGCAGTTGCGCGTTCGAGCCGAATACCAGGTCATTCCGGGAGGCCCTCCAGCGAGCCTCGCCGGTCGCCTGAACCCGACCAGTGAAGGTCATCGCGGTCTCGTCGTCCTTCGTCCAGATGAGGTCGGTGTCGGTCAGATTCACGAGGAAGTCGGTCGTCAGGGCTCCGACGTGATCCGTGAGCACACCCACGTCGGACCCGTCCCAGTTGCTGCCGAGCACGCGGAGCCCGGCGTGCAGGACGGTCCACTCCGGTGCGGTGAGAGTGAACAGGTTCGCCTTGTCGAGGAATGCCGCCTCGGGCGCGACCCCCGGAGCAAACTCTTCGAAGCGCTCGGACACGAAGTTGCGGAACCCGTCCGCAATGGGTCGCAGCCACTCGAACATCTCGATGTCGGTCAACTCCTGCGTCGTGTCGACACGGCCTGGCGTAAACGGCACGCTGGCGTCAGATCCTGCCGCCCGTGCCGCCTGCTCCACGGCGGCGCTGCCGGCGAGGACGATGAGGTCGGCGAGAGACACCTCCCGTCCGCCCGACGTCGCCGTGAAAGCCGCCTGCACGTTCCGCAGCGCGTCGATGACTGGGACGGTGCGTCGGTTGACCGGCCAGTCTTTCTGCGGCGACAAGGCCAGGCGGGCACCGTTCGCCCCTCCGCGCTTGTCGCTGTCGCGGTAGGTCGAGACGGCGGAGAACGCCGTGTACACGAGGTCGGACACGGACAGCCCGGTCGCGAGGACGGCTTCCTTGAGCGCTGCCACGTCGGCCTCGTCGAGTGAGGATCCTGCTGCGTCCGGAAGCGGGTCCTGCCAGAGCAGGTCGTCGGCGATGGTGACCTCCGGGCCGAGGTATCGGTGCTTCGGCCCCATGTCGCGGTGCGTGAGCTTGTACCAGGCCTTCGAGAACGCGAGGGTGAACAGATCGAAGTCGGCCAGGAAACGCTCGCATATGGCCCGATACTCCGGGTCGACCTTGAGTGCGATGTCCGAGGTCATCATCATGAGCGGGTACATCTGACCGGGTACGTGGGCGTCCGGAGTCTTCGGCGCCTCCGAGTCAGTCGGTGTCCACTGCAGCGCGCCGGCCGGGCTTTTCGTCTGCTCGTAGTCGTACGCGAACAGGTTCTCGAGGTAGGCGTTGTCCCACTGTGTCGGGTTCGGAGTCCAGCTGCCCTCGATGCCGTTGGTCGAAGTGTGCTCGGCACTGCCGGTACCCACCGGGTTGTGCCAACCGAGCCCCATCGACTCGATCGGGGCTTTCTCGGGTGATGGTCCGATGTCGGATGCGGGTACCTGGCCGTGGCTCTTACCGAACGCGTGGCCACCGGCGATCAATGCCACTGTTTCCTCGTCGTTCATCGCCATCCGCGTGAACGTGATGCGAATGTCGCGTGCTGAGCCCAGCGGGTCGCCGTTCGAATAGGGCCCCTCCGGGTTGACGTAGATGAGCGCCTGGTGCGACGCGGCCAGGGGGCTCTGCAAGTCGTAGCCGGCGTCGCCGTTCTGACCATGCCAGCGTTCGTCGCGGCTCACCATCTCGTCAGGGCTCGCGACCGCGTGCGGGTTCCAGACCTCCGGGCCCCACCAGGTGCCGTCGTCCGGTTCCCACGCATCGAGTCGTCCACCACCGAAGCCGTACGTCGGCAGGCCCATCAACTCGAGGGAGCAGTTGCCGGTCAAGACCATCAGGTCGGCCCACGACAGAGCGTTGCCGTACTGGTGCTTGATCGGCTGTAGGAGTCGTCGTGATTTGTCGGTGTTGGCGTTGTCCCACCAGCTTCCGATTGGTGCGAACCGCTGCATCGCGGCGCCCGCTCCGCCACGGCCGTCGGCAATTCGGTACGTGCCGGCGGCATGCCACGCCATTCGGATCATCTGTGGACCGTAGTTGCCGTAGTCCGCCGGCCACCAGTCGACCGATGTGGTGAGCAGTCGCTTGATGTCCGACTTGAGCGTCGTGAGGTCGATCGTGGCGAAAGCCGCCGCGTAGTCGAAGTCCGCGCCGAGCGGGTCGGCGTCTACGCCGTTCCGGTGGAGAAGCTCAACCCGAAGACGCTGCGGGTACCAACTGTCCAGGGTCGGCGACTGACCGAAGGCGCCACCGAGGTGGTCGCCACCTGCTGGCAGCGCACCGCTCATGTGGAAACTGCATGTGTTGGTCTGGTCGTCAGTGCCCATTGATGCTCCCTGTGTGCTTTAGCTGGATGAGAAACGGTGTCGTCGGGGTCACAATATAACGATTAGCCAACGCATCGCAGCGGCGTCAATCTGTGGTGCAGCGATGCTCCGACGCTGCTGTGAGGCGGTGCGTCGCGGGCTGCCGACGTGACGGGAAGCCCGATAGAGAGATCGTATTCCCGCAAGGTGCGCGTGGCCTGTCAAGAAAGTGACTGACTTCTAGACGGCGGTGGTGCGGTGGCCGAGCGCACGACGGCCAAACCAAACAAAGCCCTGCGCCGATTGCTGCGGTGCGGGCGGTGCGAAGCCCGGTGAAACCGACGCCGGAGGATGGGGGCTGTCGAGAGCTTGATTTCCGCGAATCGTGTTCCGCTCGCGGTGACCTGGGAGCACCCCCGCCAGAGGCTCCTAGTGGGGAACGGTTATCGGGGCAGCTCATCAGTCAGGTCGAAGTTCATTTGAATACGCCGGCCGTACCCAAGTCCTCGCTGTTGCTCTGCCGCTGACAGATCACGAAGAAAATCAGAATCGGGATCACGCTCGATGAAACCACAGCTCAAGTGGAAGGGCCCATTCCCTGGAACGTCCGTGAACGTTCGCAAGGTAACCCGTTTGCATCCGCGCAGTCGTGATTCGCTCTTGACTGCCTCGACGAGCGCGCCCATGCCCGCGGTGTGCCGCCGACGGCATGACCGACAGCTGCTCGAGATGACTGCTGCCAGGGACTTCGAGGACAAGGACAAACCCGATCATCGGGTCCGATCCCGGATTTTCGCTGGCTACGAGGATGAAGCCACGGTGGATATTTTCGAATAAACAGTGGATAAACAATGGGTGCATCAAGTCACATCTCAAGAATGCGGTCGGGAAACACCTGATCATGCGGAATTCGACTATCGTGTCTCAGACTTGAACCCAGAACCGACGCGAAATACGCCGATTTAGACCTATTCATGGGCGCACGAAAAGTCTGATCAACGGCGGTTTTAGAGAGATGCCCGAGATTTGAACCCGGGACCGAAGTTCTCATCATCAGATCTCGACGACTTCGACCGAATTAAAACCCTGATCAGATCAAAATTACAGTAGGGCGGCCGGGACTTGAACCCGGGACCGACGGACTGCGCCGGGGCTCTTTTGGACCAGACCAAGCGCGGACTGACACCTCGGTTAATCTCGACTTATCTCGATCTGATCAGGACCTTCTTGTGTGAGATGTCGTCACCATTATCTCAACACCTCGGGTCATCTCGGTGGGTCGCGAGGCAATAAACGTTGAATATACGTATGCGCGTCAAGTCTTCCTTAGCCTAGCCTTGCCTTGCCTTGCCTTGCCTTGCCTTGCCTTGCCTTGCCCTTGCCTTGCCTTGCCTTGCACGTGTACCACCCAAGGGGTAAGCGTCATCTGAGGAGGGCGGCGTCACTTCTGACGACCGGCGCGTTAGTGCACGAGCAGGATCTTGCCGCCGGGCGCTTGCTCCGAGCCCATCAGCTCGTGCGCGCGCTCGACCTCTGCGAATGGCAGTGTCGCACCGATCACCGGCCGCACGGAGCCGGCGGCGATGAGGGCCCAGACGTGATCGCGCACCTGCGAGATCACCGCTTCCTTGGAGCCGCGGCCACCCACGCGCGGTCGCGCCCGTAGCGTCATCGCGCGCAGCGTGACTCGGCGCTGCATAAGCCTGCGCAGGTCGACATCCGCCGTCGTGCCGCCCTGCACGGCGATCACCGTGAGCGTCCCGTCGAGCGCGAGCGCATCAACATTCCGACTCAGGTAATCGGCACCGATGACGTCGAGGATGTACTCCGCGCCGACCCCGTCGGTGGCCGCGAGAACCGCATCAACGAAATCCTCGTCGCGGTAGTCAATCGTAAACTCAGCCCCGAGCGAGCGGCAGAGCTCGTGACTGCGGGCGCTGGCGGTAACAGCGACTCGGTAGCCACGAGCACGAAGCAGCTGTATGGCCATGGTGCCTATGCCGCCGCTACCCCCGTGCACGAGGGCAAGCCCGCCCGCCCCTGGTTCGGGCGCGTCGCGCAGGGCGCTCCAAACCGTGCAGACAGCCTCGGGCAGAGCCGCCGCCGCCTCGAGCGAGACCGCATCAGGAACCGGCAGGAGCTGCGTCACCGGCACCGCGACACGCTCGGCGTATCCGCCGCCCGCGAGCAGCGCGCACACCCGGCCTCCCACGGCCAAGCCCTCGACGTCGTCTCCAAGTTTGACGATCGTTCCTGAGCACTCTAGCCCTAAGACGTTCGACTCCCCCGCGGGCGACGGATACCTGCCCGCCCGCTGCATGAGGTCTGCACGGTTCACAGCCGTCGCGGCGATCTCCACGATCACCTCACCCGCCGCCACCGGCTCCGCCGCATCTTCCCACGTCAACGGTCCGCCTACTTCGAACTGCATCGCCTTCACGCCCTGCTCCCTTGCCCACTTAAACCCATCCTGGTCGCCCACGCCCGGCTGGCGGCGATGCCGCCTGCCGCGATCACGAGCGTTGTCGACAACCCGACAACGCCGGCCCATCCGTATCGGTCGTACAACACGCCACCAAACCATCCCCGCACGGCAGCGCCTGTGAGCCAGCTCAGCTGGTAGAGCGCCGTCGACTGCACACGCCCGCGGCCAGCTTCCAACCCCGAGAGCGTGCTGGACATCGGGTGCGCCATGAACGTGCCGACCGTGAGCAGCGTGATTCCGACTAGCAGTATCTCTACGCTCGCAGAAAGCATCGGAAGTGCCGAGACCGCGACGGAAGCACCACCGCACATGACGACGAACCACGGCGGGACGCGCGAGGCCAACTCACCGGCCACGCGCGCGCTCAATGCGCCCACAAAGTACACGAGGAAGAACAGGCTTGCCAGCGCGGCCGGTACCGAGAACGGCTCGCGGGTGAGGTGGAAGCCGAGGTAGTTGTAGACAGCGGTGAACGAGCCCATGATCAGGAATCCCTGCACATAGATCGAGGCGGTCGTCCAGCGCGAGAGGTGATGACCGACGTGCCCCAGCGCCGAGCGGAACGATGCGGGACGGCTGATGCGCTCCTCTAATCCGCGTGGCAGGAGGGCCAAGAAGAGCACGCAGGCGACAACTCCGAGCGCCGCGACCATGAGCAGACCGATCCGCCAGTGCAGCAATTCGCTCACCGGGCCGGCGATCAGGCGGACGGTGACTCCACCGACGGTATTGCCAGTGATGTATACGGCAGCAGCAGTCGGCACGCGGTGCCGCGGCAGCACCTCGACCAGCAGCGCCATGGCGACAGCCTGAATGCCGCCGAGCGCGATCCCTGTGATGCCTCGCATTGCGATCAGCAGCTCGAAAGTTGGCGCCAAGGGCGCGGCAAGCGCCGAAACGGTGGTGGCGATCAGGCTGATACGCATGACCACCGTGAGACCGATGCGATCCGACAGCCAGGCCCACGCCAGCACTGACAAGGCGATACCGGTGGTCGTCGCCGAGATCGCGAGGGCCGCGGTGGCGCTGGTTATCTCGAGGTCGCGAGCGAGGCTCGGCAGGATCGCCTGCGCGTCGAACAGCTGCGAGAAGGTCGCGAACCCAGAGACGAAGAGCGCTGCGACGAGCCGGCGCTCCCGACGGTCCGGTCTCACTGCTTCGACGTGCTGTCCGCGTGCTCACCCTCGCCCGTCGCGGTGTAGGCGGCCGCGTCGGCCGATGCGTCCGTGGTCGTCCTCGTCTTCGCGTCGCGCCTGCTGCGGACGAGCTCGATCAGACCGGTGACTGGGGGGATGTTACGGGCCTGCTCAAGGACCGACGGGCGACCCTTCGTAAATCTGCGGATCGTAGCGAAGGCGATGCCGACGGCGATCAGCGTGTATATCGTGATGGCGATAGGGTCACTGATGAAGACGGTGAAGTCTCCACCGGAGATGAGAAGCGACTGCCGCACCGAGGCCTCAAGTATCGGGCCGAGGACGAACGCTAGCACCAGGGGGCCGGGGTCGAATCCGGTGCGCTTCATGAGCCAACCGAGGATGCCGAAGCCCAGCACGAGCCAGATGTCGAAGGGATCGTTGGCGATCGAGTATGTGCCGATCAGTACGATCGCGATGGCGAAGGTGACGAGGATACCCATCGGCACCCGCAGCAGCTGCACGAACACGCCCACCATCGGCATGTTGAGGATGAGCAGCATCGTGTTGCCGATCACCATCGACGCCACGACGCCCCAGAAGATCTCAGGGTGATTCGGGATGAGGCTGGGGCCGGGCGTGATGCCCTGAATGAGCAGCGCGCCGAAGATGAGCGCGAGCACCACGTTCGACGGTATTCCGAGCACCAGCAGCGGCACGAAGGCCGAGGTGGAGGATGCGTTATTGGCGGTCTCCGGACCGGCGACCCCCTCGATGGCGCCCTTGCCGAATCTCTCGGGATGCTTCGCGACGCGCTTCTCGAGCGCATAAGAGGCGAGCGAGGAGAGCACGCCACCACCACCGGGCAGGATTCCGATGAAGAACCCCAGAAGTGAGCCACGCACGATCGGCATCGCCGACCGCTTCGCGTCGTCGCGCGTCGGCATGATCTTCGTGACCTTCTTGGCAATCTTGTTAAGGTGACCGCCCTGCTCGAGGTTGTGCAGGATCTCACCGACCCCGAACAGACCCATCGCGATGGCGACGAAGTCGAAGCCGTCAAGCAGCGATGCCGAGCCGAAGTTGAAACGCGGCATGCCGCTGATCTGATCCTGGCCGACCGTCGCGAGCAGGAGCCCGACTGCCGCCATCACGAGCGCCTTCCATGACGAGCCCATGCCCAACGAGGTCACTAGCAACAGGCCGAGCACCATCAGCGCCACCATCGCCACGGGGCCGAAAGCGAGCGCGGCATCAGCAAGCATCGGGGCGAAGATTGCCAGCCCGATCACTGAGACGATGCCGCCGATGAACGATCCGATCGCCGCGATGCCCAACGCGGGGCCAGCTCGACCTTGCTTGGCCATCTGGTAGCCGTCGAACGTCGTGACGACCGACGCAGCCTCGCCCGGCATGCGCAGCAGCACGGAGGTGATGGTGCCGCCGTACATTGACCCGTAATAGATGCCGGCGAGCATGATGATGGCGGTGGCAGGGTCGAGCGCGTAGGTCAGCGGGAGTAGCAGGGCGATCGTGGCGGTTGGGCCGAGGCCGGGCAGAACGCCAATCGCGGTGCCGATCACAACCCCGACGAAGACGTAGAGAAGGTTAATCGGGTCGAGCGCGACTCCGAAGCCGATAAACAGGCCATCTAGCATGGCGGATCACATCCAAGACGTAAGTGGGGTCATGAGCAGGTCCCGGGGCATCGGGACGCCGAGCACGACGTCGAATAGCATGAAAAGGGCGATGCCACCGCCGACGGCGAGCAGGCCTCCCTGCAACCAGCGCATCTGGCCGAACATACGCAGCCAAAGGAGCATCAGCAGGATTGCGGACACTGTGAAGCCCAGGAGGGTGAACAGCACGGCGAAGACGACGAGCGAGGCAATGGCGATGAGCGTACGCACCGATTCGGTGCCCCACGGCTCGTAGTCCTCGAGGGTGTCGGTGATCGCCACCACCGCGGTTGCGCCGAGCATGAGCACTGCGCCGACGAACGGCCACAGCCCCGGCCCCGGCCGGGTGCCCGTGCCGAGCCCGTAGCCGATGCTCAGGACAATCGCGCCGACGCCGACCGCCGCGAGCACGGCGACCGCCGCCCAGCGGGCGATCCCTCGCCCGCGGATGCCCTCGAGGGGCTGGACGGGGTCGGATGTGTTGTGCTCAGTTAAGGTTCCAGTGTCGTGCTCGGTGCGGACAACGTCGGTCATTGCGTTCAGCTGCCCAGGATTCGGGTGTAGACCTTCTCGGCCTCGGACAGGAAGCCGTCGAACTCCTCACCGGTCTGGTACTCAGGAAGTATGTAGTTCTCGCCGATCGCGCTGACGGTCTCCGGGTTGGTGAGACACTCCTCGAGAGCGTCGGAGAGCGTTGCGACGACATCATCGGGCATGCCTGCCGGGGCAGCCAGCGCGTAGATCGTGACGGCCAGCGTGAGGTCGTCGTAGCCGAGCTCGACCAGCGTCGGCGTGTCGGGCAGGTGCGCCTGGCGCTCCGGCGACGAGACGGCCAGCGCTGTGAAATCGTCGTGACGGCTGCCGGCCACCTGTCCGATCCAAAGCTTCCGAACATCACCGGGCTGGAGAAGTTCGAGCGCCCGATGTTTCACTCGGCGCGGTGGGACCACTCGTTCAAGCGGGAGGGCAAAAGCATCGGCGTTATTGGGTCCGGCGCATCCGGCATCCAGATCGTGCCGGAGCTCGCGAAGACCGCTGGGCAGCTGACGGTCTTCCAGCGCTCTGCACCGTACATTAGCGATGGTCGCCTGGTTGCGATCACACGGAGTCCGCCGCCTCACAGCGCACATTCATCCCGATCATCAGGCCTCCATGAAGGTGGCGCAAAATCAAGCCCTACACCCGACCTCATCGAAGAAGGATGGTGAAACTCGCTGGGAATCCCAGCGACCATAGAGCGCCCGTAGGGGTTCCCTGGCTGGGACTGGAACGCGCGCTGGATGACGCGGATGTGCCGATCGCGGACTAGCGTTTCAGACAGTTCCCGCTGCTCGTCCCCTTCATTTTGTAGTCGACACTCGTGACTCTTGGCGGTCGGGTGGGTTGACGTTGAGGCGGTGCCTTTGCTCGATGGAGCGGCCCCACGTTGTTCCGGCGAGGATAAGGGCGATACCGAAATATCCGGCGGGTGCCACGCTGTCGTGAGCGATCGTGATCCCGACGATTGTGGCCCAGATTGGCTCGGTTCCGAGGAGGAGGCTGACTCTGGATGGCGATGTGCGCCGGACCGCCCAGGTTTGTACTAGGAAGGCGAAGACTGTGCAGGCGAGTACGAGGTAGAGGAAGAGGACTGTACGTCCGGCGTCGAGTTGCGCAAGGAAGTGCGGGATCGAGTCGCCGTAGAACAGTGACGTCGCCGAGAAGAGTATCGCGCAGGTGGCCAGTTGCACCGTGGTGAGGTGAAGCGAGTCCATCGGTCTGTTGATCGTGACTTTGAACATCGTGGTGACGTGGACGGCGCGAACGATTGCCGCAATAAGGATGAGTAGGTCGCCAAGGCTCGGAGTTTGGAATGCGCCGTTGCTGGCGAGAAGTGCGACTCCGGTGATGGCAATCATGGCGGCGAAGAAAAACCTGCCGGGCAGCCGTCGACCGGATACCGCGGAATCAAGAATTGGGGTGAAGACGATCGTCAGGCTGATTATGAGTCCGGCATTCGTGGCTGACGTATGGACTATCCCGAAAGTTTCGAAGGCAAACACAGCAGCCAACACAATCCCGAGGATCACCCCCACCCGCAGCTCTGCTGCGGTCACACGGTTCCGCCTCGCGGCCACGATTGCCGCCATGATGGCAGCGGCGAGCATCATGCGTAGCGCGAGGAGTGCCACCACGGAATTTGGCGTGACCAATTCTTTGGCCACGAGGTACGTCGAACCCCACGAGGCGGCGACCAGGAGTAGGAGCAGGTCGACACGGAATCGGCTGAGTAGAACAGTCATTCCTCCATCGTCCGGTTCGACTTTACGTAAGACAAGACAGGAGTTTCGTGTCGGATGGCTTAGTTTGAACTTATGGAACTAGGTCAGCTTCGCGCATTGAGAGAGTTGGGCGACCGCGGCAGTATTGCCGCCGTCGCTGCGGCGCTCTACGTCACGCCGTCGTCGGTCTCGCAACAGATCACCGCCTTGCAACGTCACTCAGCCGTCCCATTGACGTTCAAGAACGGACGGCGGACGGCACTCACCGATGCCGGGCGCGCCCTAGCGTTGGCAGCGATCGATGTGGAAGTGGCGCTCGAACGCGCCGGACAGGCAGTAGCACGCTTCCAAAACGACCGGCTGGGCATCGTTTCAGTGGCAGCCTTCCACAGCGCGGGCCTGGCGGTCTTCGGTCCGCTGATCACCACGTTGAACAGCCCCGATCAACCTGACGTCCGGCTGAGCGATTTCGACGTGGCCCAGGAAAATTTCCCCCCTCTCACGGCCGAACATGATCTCGTCCTCGCGCACCGGCTGGTCGGCAGCCCGTCATGGCCAGGGTCCGTGCGTGTGGAACCTCTCCTGTTCGAGCCTCTGGACATTGCCGTCCGGCGCGATCACCGACTAGCAGCGAAAGTTGCGATCGAACCCGCGGATCTCCACGACGAGGCATGGGTGGCAGTGCAGGAAGGCTTCCCGCTCGAGCAAGCTATCACCGTGATTGCGGGCATCGGCGGCAGCGAAGCACGCATCCTGCACCGGATCAACGAGTTCCTCGTTGCTGCCGCTGTTGTCGAAGCAAGCGGCTGCATCGCCCTGATGCCGCGGTACACAACCGACATCCACGACCACCCGGACCTCGTCCTGCGTCCGCTCGCCCATCCCGGGCTGGGCCGGCACATCGACTGCCTCGCTCGACCCGAAACACTTGAGCGAAACAACGTGAAGGCAGTCCTATCGCGGATCAGGACGATCGCCATGAGCCTCACCCGGCGACCGCCTACCGTGTAGCCGGATACGTCTTCAACCTCAGGCGTCCCGTAGAGGGTTCCCCGTGCGGTCATTGCTTCGAGAGTGGGTGGGGAGTCATACCATGTGGGCCGGAGACCACGTCGACCAGTTTGATTTAGCGCTCAAAAAGTCCAGTTTCTGGGGCGCGTCGACGCCGGCGCCGAAGGAATCCATGCTTGCGTCGGGCTGTCGGGGCGGTCTTCATTGCGCAGCGTGATGATGTTCTCACGCAGGTCCGATTGCACCGGCGGGCCCCGCCACCAGCTCACTATTTCATGCGGACAGCAAAGGTCTGTGCCGGGATGGTGCGCTCAGTGCGCATGCGCGCTCACATTCACGAGGGAACCCTCGGCTGCCTCCAAGGCGCCCTGGCTGTCCATTCCACGACCGCAAATTGTGCTCAGACCAGTTTCTGGCGGACGGCATTGTAGATCGCTTGATGGCCGGTGGTGTCGGGGTGTAACCCATCAACGAACCGGTCGGGGTGGCCGTCAAACAGGCTCCACAGGTCTACCCGCGATACTGCCAATTGTTTGCAGATCTCCGCAAGTCGCCTTTCAAGGTCCAGTGCCGGACCGGTGTCGAAAAAGTCTCCAAAGATGGGCATAGTGCGGGAAGTGTCAGGCTTCATTAGACCGACGGCGAGAACCTCGCTTCCGAGCGATCTGATGCCCTCAATATTGGAAGCGAAGAGATCGGCAGAGTGCTCTAGCGTCAACGGGTAGGGCCCCGATCGTGACCCCACGCGTCGAGCATCATTGATGCCATAGGCCAATATGACGAGGTCGGGGCTTCGAAACGGAACCTCCGACTGTACGATCCGGCGCACTTCAACTGACCCAATGCCCGGTATCGACAGATTGAAGTAGCGGTTGCTCGCTGGATCCTGCGAGACATGCTCCCGCTGTAACAGTCCACTCCAACCGATGCCGTGCTGATCTCCCCGTCCGTAAGCAATGCTGTCGCCGACGAGTACGATCCGATGGGCACGCACGTTAACGGCTGTCGTCCATCAGCTTGGTTGAACTACCGGACGTTGAGGGCGAATCTTCGTTTGGATCTTGGGCGTCCGCGTAAACCCACGCCTGCGTTCCTGACTCGAGGGTCAGCATCACGCGTGCATAGTCTCCGACCTCGTACGCATCGGCGGCAGAGAGTTCCTCGTCCGAGAGCTCAAACACTTCGCCCGCCACGAACGCGCTCGACTCTCCAGAGAACCGGAGGATCGGATGAGAATCCGTGCCGCTTATTGCAATTACGGCAGGATCAGTGATCTGCAGGTATGCCAGCTCGAATCCGGGAAGTCGGTCGTGCGTGCCTGTGAACGTCCGACCGAAATTTGAGAGCTGTACTTCCGCAAACTGAAGCGTCCCATACGAAAAAAGCCGTTGCACCACGAATAGACCCCTGACGATATTGGTTGACTTGCGATATCCGAAATCACGCTATCAGCTAGCCAACACAGTGATGGGTGCAAGACCTCTTTTAAGAGGCCCCGAAACAGAGGCCCGAAAATTAAGGCGCGTCGGCGAAGCGGCGGCGGGCCGCGAGCATCCGAGCGAGACGGCGGCGTCCTCCCAGCCGCATCAAGTCATGCGTTTTGCAGAGTCGAGGAAGACAGCGATGGTGTGCTGTCATAGTGCCCCGGGCGCAAGATCATACGTAACCCACTTTGTGGACGTGGCGGTCAAATCATAGAGACGGCGGGCCCGAGCGTTGTTTTCTGCCGTGATCCAGCGAACGACTGAGCGTCCTTCGCGTTCGGCCAGCGCGGAGAGTTCGCTCAGTAGCGCGCGCCCGACGCCGGCTCCCCGAGCGCTCGTGTCCGTGAACAGATCGTCGAGGTAGATACCCACGCTTCCCGTTGACGGACGAGAAAATCGACGATAGTGCGCGAGCCCCACGAGTCGATCCCCGGAGGTGGCGACGAAGGCATTGACTTCATTCGAGTCGTCATTGATCCAGGTCCAGACGCGCTCAACGATGCTGTCATCGGGAGACAGCTCGTAGAAGTCTCGATAGCCCCGATAGAGCTCAGCCCACTGGGACGAGTCTGCGGTTTGGACCGCGCGGATAGAGACCGAATCGTTTGTAATCATCGTCCCAGAGTATCTGCGCGCGTTCCGTTCACTCCTCCGTTTCCATTCGGGCTCTTCCGGCCACGCCTGCATCGTCGGCAGGCCCAGGGGTACGGGCGCCCGGTTGAATTCGCCTTCCCCTTGCGGATCCGTGACAAGGCGAAGGTGGGCAGGAATTGCAATAGAGTCGGCGCAGGATGAAAAGCAGGATGGCAATGACGCGGTCTATCGGCATTTCTCTGATCGTGGTCGGTATTATCGCTGCTCTCTGCGTAGTCGCGTTGGCTTGGCTATCCGCCACGTACGGCGGACTCGATTACAAGTGCCTCGTGGAAGGACCACGGCGGGCGTCCGCCCCTTTCGCGGTCACGTCGGAAGCCATGCGGGTGCATGGATCTTTCTCCTGGTGGCCGTTGGGGCGAGCCTGCAACTGGCAGCGTGCAGACGGTCAAAGCTTTGTAATGGCCGGCCCTGGCTGGACCACCACGATCACATTCCTCTTGTGTGCCGCCGTTGCATCCGTTGGCGGACTCCTCATCGCCATCGGAAATGCGCGCACGCGCTCGTTGGCCGCAGCGGGACACCAAGGCATTCGCGGCTAAGCGTCCCGCAAGACGTTCGGCTTGCGGGCAGACCGCGCAGAACATCGACTAAAGCAGATTTTCCCAACGAGGCGCCTGTGCACCAGCGTGCTTGCGTGGGGAAGTTCCTAACTATTTGCGCTGCTGGTTAGGAATGTTTGATATGTCTGACGCAAACCACAAGTGCCGCAACGAGAAGCGCCAGTGACGCCAACCAGAACAGCCAGACCGTTCCGTGGAAGACTTCGAAGCGCGCGGAGGCAGGAAGTGCAGCGGCGAGCAACACCAAAGTCACGATGGCTACGCGGCTACGTCTCGAAGTTCGCCGATTGTCTCTCATGAAGCCATCTTCGAACGCGACGCCGCTACTGTCCAATTGACGGTTCCGGAAATGACACGAGAACACAAACTTTGTTTTAGACACCTCAACGCCTGAATGCGAAATCGTCTGGGCATTCGTCCCGCAGAGGGTTCCCCTACGGACGGCACTGGCCGAGGCCAGTAGATGACTCGCCTCGGCACACCGGCCCCATGTCATCAAGTTCCCTGGCCGATAGGCTGCTGTGGATGACAACGAACTCTCAGATGCTCGATGCGTATGATTCTCAGCTGCGGCTAGTGGTTCCGTTAGTTCCACCGCTTGGGCAGGAGTTCCATAGCGATGGCTTCGTTCTTCGAGTGACGGGGCAGCATCGCGGGTTTGTTGAAACGGCGCAGACGCTCGATGTTGAGGGTGACGCGCTGGACCTGCTGATCCACAAACATCGAGACTTCTTCGCCGCCTCGGGTGAGTCGGTTGAGTGGAAGACCCGGGCTCACGACGTTCCGGCGGACATCCCCAGACGGCTGTTGCGTGCTGGCTTTGTTCCAGAGGACCTCGAAGTGGTGATGGTCGGTGACGTGCAGGACATGGCCATCGACCCGCTCCTGCCCGATGGTGTTGAGCTTCGGATTGTTCACGCGCGCGAAGATTTGGATTTGATTGCGGAGATGGAGTCCGAGGTCTGGGGCGAGGATTTCGCGTGGCTCGCCAAGGACCTTCAAGGCCGGAGAGCGGCTGAGCCGGGCAATGTCGTCGTTCTCGTCGCGGAAGCCGCGGGTCGTGTCGTTTCAGCCGCCTGGCTCGTATTCAAGGACGGGACAGACTTCGCTGGATTGTGGGGCGGATCTACGCTGGTCGAGTGGCGCGGGCAAGGAATCTACAAAGCGCTTGTGGCGCGGCGAGCACAGATCGCGCAGAATCGAGGCGTGAAATATCTCCAAGTGGATGCCTCGGAGGACAGCGAGTCTATCCTCCGCAGACTCGGGTTTATCGCGATCACAACCACGACACCGTACGTCTGGACCCCGCCGCTCACTTAGCACCCTGCCGGTGGCCTAGCCCCGACCCTGATGCCGTTTGCCGCAGCGTGGAGCATGGACGGTGGCGTTCAACAGTTAGACGACGAGCGTTTTCGTTGACGTCGGGTGCGAACAATATGGGTGGCTCGGGTGCCTGTAGCGTCGAGCTATGCCCCGCTACGAAAGCTCTGACGGTTTCGCGCTTCACTACGATGACGTTCCGTGCGCTGGTGGCGCGTTTCCGGTCATTCTCCTGGCTGGAGGCGCGGCCCGCCACTCTAGCTACCTGGGCGACCTGGCCGGGCTCAGCGATAATCACCGCCTGATCGTGCCTCATCTGCGCGGCGTCGGTCTAACCAAAGCGCCCAGTTCGGCGGAGCGCGGGTCGTGGTGGAGTCAAGCTGACGACCTGGAGCAGCTCCGCGTTCATCTCGCCCTGGAGAGCGTCGTGCTGGTCGCCCACTCGGCCGGAACGAGGCTAGCCATCGCGTACGCCGCACAATTTCCGCACCACGTTGCCGCATTGGTGCTGATCACCCCGCCGGCAGCGTACTTGGTTGATGAGCCGACGGATGCTGACACTCTCATCGCGAAACGGCGCGGAGACTCCGATTTCGACGCGGCACTATTGGCGTTGCACGCCGGGCCGCAAACATCCGATGACGATGCTTTCAACGCCTGGCAGCAGAACTCGGCAGCCGTTGGCTACGCCAACTGGGGTGAAACGGAACGATCGCACGCCAAGATCGGACGTTGGAGCCTGGCCGCCGCGACGGCATACTTCAGTGTCGCGCCACCACACGACCTCGCGACACGGCTGGGCGAGATGACGGCCCCTGTGCTGGTTATTGCCGGGACCGAGGACTGCCTGGTCGGCCTTGCACCCGTGAGGGCGCTGGCACGTTTGTTCCCCTCGGGAGCCTCCGCGACGATCGAAGAGTGCGGACACTATCCGTGGGTTGAGCAGCCAGCAGCATTCCGGCAGGTCATCGATACGTTCATCGATAAAGCGGTCAAGTCCACTTAGAGACCGCGCCCCTGTCCCGCAGAGGGTTCGCCTTACGGAACTTCTGCGGAGGGCTTCGCGCATCGTGACCCCAGTTTCTTTCGCTCAAGGACGCCAATTTCCGGAGCTCCGACGGTTTCGGGTCGTGCATTTTGGCGTCTCTTTAGGGATTTTGAGGTGGGGCCGGTGTGGTGAGCGGTAGCGCGGCTCGTGTGGCAATTCGTTCGAACGCCTCATGAATTGCCGAGAGCGCGGCTTTACGATTATCGGCGTCGAGGTGAGCTGGCCCGTACGTGACGATCGGTTCCAGAACGTCGTAGCCGACGAAGCGAAGCATTCCGAAATGTATGTGGAATAGGTGCGTGTCGAGGACGCCGAATCGGCGGCCCTCACCGAACGAGGCCAGCGAACCGCCGGTGGTGATGAGCAAGACGGCTTTGTGACCTGCAAGGGCAGCCTGGTCGAAGAGTCCGTGATCGCCTCCGAAAACGGCTCCCATGACAAAGACTCGATCAATCCAGCCCTTAAGAATGGCGGGGAGGGAGAACCACCAGAGGGGGAACGACAGTACGAGGAGATCGGCATCTAGTAGCGCGTCGAGGTCTGCACGAACTTCAAGCGCGAGAGTTCCAGCGTTTGCTGCGGCCATTTGTTCGGCCTGCGGCTTGAAGTATGTCGAGGCCGACGGGAACTCTGAGTGATCAAGCACGGGTGACCAGCCGTTCTCGTACAAATATATAGTTTTGACGTCGTAGCCCTGGTCCTGCAGGGATGATCTTGCAGACCGCATCTGCGCATTACTAAATGAATTAGGTTCGGGATGAGCGTGCACTATCAAGGCTGTTGGTTTCGCAGTGTGCTCGGCTGCGTCCGGGGGCAAGTTCATATGCGCATCGTATCGTCATATCGGATAATAACGATATGGCGAAAGACGCGAGTAAGCGGTAATCAACTTTCCCGGGCGTTACAGGTCTCGCCCCAAGGAATTCACGAGCTTTTCAATGTGCGTCTCATCTCGCCGGTAGTGCGTCCACTTGCCGATCCGGGTTGACGTGACGAGGCCAGCTCGTTCGAGTACAGCCATGTAGGCCGAGATGGTGGACTGCGCCAGCCCGGCTTTCGCTTGAATGTGACTCACGCACACGCCGACCTCAACGCGGTCAGCAATCGGCTCGTAGTCGGCGAAATTGACTTCAGGATTCTTCAACCATTGAAGTATTCGGAGTCGAATCGGATTACCCAGGGCCTTGAAAACCTCAACCAAGTTTTCATCTGGGGTGGGACCCGGATCCGACTGCATATACTTCCGTCCAACGTGTCGTCATTCCTCGATATCTCGCTCTGAGCATACATATTCAGCATGAGATTTCTCCGGCAGATACCGAACGATTCCATCGCGATGAAATTGCCATCGCAGTCGAGGAGGATCGCCTCCGTCGTTACAACTGCAAGAAGCTTCCAATGACTCTGGCAACGCTCATCAAAACACCACACTGACCACTTTTCGCCGACGCGCCATTTGTCCCGCAAGAGGTTCCTCTCCGGGCGCGACGCTCGGTGCCGGCGGACAGGCCGTTTCGATCCAAACGTGAGTCCGATCATCGTCAGGTTTTAGGGCACTTCAGCTCGGACGGTGCCGTGAGCTGCGTCGGCATTTGCTCCGGACAGGTGACCGCAAAAGAACAATTTGGAGGTTGGGTGTTGTTTGGCATATCGTTTGGGCATGCCGGATCTTGATGGCCTCCGGGCCGTAGCTCACCCGTTGCGCCTGCGTTTGCTTTCGCTTCTGACTGCAGAGGCTCTCAGCGCTACGGAGGCGGCGAGGGTCTTGGGCGAGAGCCAAGCGAACGTGAGTTATCACCTGCGTCGTTTGGCTCAGTCGGGACTCGTGCAGCTGGTCGAGGAGGCGAATATTCGTGGCGGGACCGCCAAGCGCTACCGACACGACTCCGCGAGCGGCGAAGCGCTCGGTTCGGGACGCGTCGACGAACACCAGGCTCTGATGGGTTCCCTCGCCGCAGAGCTGATCGCTCGAAGCGCGCGTTATCTGTCAGAATCCGAATTCGTGTTCACCGAGGCGGAGGTCACCGTCTCCCGCGAGGCATGGGAACGTATCCGCGACATGTCACGCGAGATCGGAAAACTCATCCACGATGAGGCCGTGCCCTCCGCCACACCAGAAGGCATCCGGATGAGTGCCACCCTCGCATTGTTCGAAGTCGTAAACCACGACACCATCCGCGCACATGAGTAGCGGCTACCTCGAGGTACTGCGCACGACCGGCGCGCTCAGGGTCTTTGTCCCCGCGCTCGTCGGGCGACTCTCATTTGCCATGGTGACCTTAGTGCTGCTCTTCGCGGTACAAGAGAGCACGGATTCTTTCGCGGTCGCCGGCGCGGCTACGGGGGCTTTCGGGCTCGCGAACGTGATAGCTTCACCGTACCGCGCACGATTCGTCGACCGGCGCGGACAGCGGTTCGCACTCAACTCGCTAGCCATCGCCTTCGCGGTCGGCCTCGGCGGTATTGCTGCGCTGACAGCCCAGCCCGACCCTTCGTCCGGGGCGCTCGTTGCATTGGCGGCCATCGTCGGGATGTTCCCGCCACCGCTCGGCGCCTCGATGCGTGTGCTCTGGGGTTCGCTGACCGCGCCGGGAGCGCTGCGGACGAAGGCGTACAGCATCGATGCGGTCTGTGAGGAATTGCTGTTCACGACGGGGCCATTGATCGCGGCGGCCATTCTCAGTGCGGCGTCGCCGCCGGTCGGACTGCTCGCTACTGCCGCGGTGGCGCTGGCCGGGACCGTCGGCATGACAAGCAGCTCGCTTTCGCGACAGCTTGTTGCCGTCACCGTTTCCCCCAAGAAGAGTTCACGGCCATTACGACAGACCGGGTTCGTCGCAGTGCTGACCGCGCTACTCGGCGTGGGTGTCGTACTCGGGACCGTGGAGGTGGTCGCACCCGCAGTCGCCGACAGCGAAGGATCGGTCGCCCTGGCCGGCATCCTTCTCGCCTCTTTCGCAGCGGGAAGCGCAGTCGGAGGCCTGCTCTACGGCCAGCGAACCTGGAGGAGCTCGCTCGTAAAACGACTTCTCACCTTGGCCACAGTCATGACCGCGCTGTGCGCACTGCTCACCACAATTGAGTTTGTCGTGATCCTCGGCTTCGGACTCGCTGCGGTGGGCTTCTTCCTCGCCCCGTCGCTCGTGACCGGCTACTTACTCGCTGACGACCTCACCGCTACAGAGGTGCGCACCGAGGCATCGAGCTGGATCAACGCGGCAGTCAACGCTGGTGCCGCCGTTGCCGCCGTCATGGTGGGGTTCGCCATGGACGCCATAGAGCCCCGTCTGGGATTCATCATCGGCGCCGCGGTGTCCTTCATCCTCCTGATAGCCGCAACCGTGCCGATACTCAGAAACTCCAAACCCGCGCCCGTCGTAAATCAATTGCAATCGGCGTAGATGAAACGAGACGCCCAGCACCGCGATGGTGAGTGCCCGCAGAGGGTTCCCCTTACGAAAAGCGAGCCGAGGGTCGCCTTGTAGTGTCTTCGCACCTGTTGCTGGTTAGCGACGATCTTGTGAGCGGTGTCGTGAAGATCAACGCATGAACGCTCGCACATTGATATGTATCGGTAACTGATGTATGTTGATGTCATGTCTTCTGCCGCCCTTCATGAGCCCACATTTCTGATCCTTGCGGCTCTAGCGGAGGGCCGGAAACATGGTTACGGCCTGATCGCTGAGGCGGAGACGTTGTCGGGCGGTCGAGTGACCCTGCGTGTCGCTACTTTGTACACGGCACTGGATCGATTGCGGAAGGAGGGTCTTATCGCCCCTGCGGGGGAGGAAGTCATCGAGGGCCGGCTGCGTCGATATTACGAACTGACACATGATGGCGCTGCGACCCTGACTCAGGAGATCGCTCGGATGGAGCAGCTTGCTGCTCGGGCGACTATCCGCCTCCGGCACCGGCCTGGTTTCGCCTTCGGCTGGGGTGGCGGAGCCTGGGCATGAGTTACCCCGTGACGGTGGAGCCACTCGGGCCGACGACCCGGTTGGCGATCCGGCTTTTCCCCGAGTGGTGGCGGGAGCAGTACGGAGCTGAAGTGGTTGACACGCTCGTCGAGGTGCGCCAGCGACGGCACGGGGACCTGCTGGAGGATTTTCATCTCGGCAGCCGGGGTCTCTGGCTGCGAGCTCGAACGTCGCCCAGTTTTTGGGGTGGCCTGGTCCTGCTGATCGTGATGCTGTGGGCATCGGGGCAGGGGCCGAACGCGTTTTTGGTGGAGCGCTATTGGCCTGCGGTCCTGACGGCGGGTGGATCGTCGGCACCGTTTGCACTCCCGCTGGCGGCGGCAATCGCCGCCATGACAGGGCACCAGCACGGCCGGCGAGCCGCTTCAGGCGTTGGGCCGCGGAGGCTCGTAGCCAGGGCTGCATGGGCGATGGCGCCGGTGCTGGCCAGTCTGCTGCTCGGTTACCTGATGGTTGTTCTTTTGAGCCTTCTCGTTTCTGGCCTCCCCGCGACGGGATTGCCGAGCGCACTGATCGTTCCGCTGGCGTTTGCCGGTCTTGCACTTGGTGCGGTGGCCGTAGGTTTCGCTCTCGGTGCCGTGTTGCGCCCGGTGCTGGCGGTTCCTGTCGCGGGCGTGCTGCTGTACGCGTGGTACTCGGCGCCCCTCGATGGTGTTGTGCTGGCGTGGCGCAATGTGACCGGCGCCGGCCTGACGCAGTGCTGCCTCTGGGTCGATGTCGTCCCGCATCCGCAGGCTCAGCTCATCGCCATCGCCGGTGGCGCAGCACTCGCCGCAATCTCCCTGCTGTTGGTCGCCGTACGCCCCGGCGCGCGAAGGTCGGTGTCGTTCGCTGGCGTGGCAGTGACAATCGTGGCGATACTCGTGGCGGTCTCACCGTCCGTTCCTGCCCTGGGTCAAGCCAGTCAGGTCGCACGGGACCTCACCGAATTGCAATGCGAGGGCACATCCCCGCAAGTGTGCCTCTGGCCTGAGCAGGATGCCGAGTACGGACCTGCGATCCGTCCCGTCGTGACCGAGGCTTTTCACCGTGGAGTCGCTGCCGGCCTCCCAATGCGAGCGGCCGTTACCCCGTATGTCAGCGGCCTGAGCGATGGGCAGGAACACGGGTCCCCGATCAATGCGGTCTCCATGCGTTTAGGCGACTCGGACGCTGCGATCCTCGCCAGCTACGGACAAGCGGTGTACACCTCCGAAAGCTGCGTAGTGCCAGGTGCCGTTGACGGCCCCACGTTTGGGCGGGAACAGGGCGTGCAATATGCCATCGCCCTGCTCCTGGGTGCGGAACCGGAAGCCGCGCTCCCGCGCATGGAGCACTCCGTCGAGCTGCGTCTCCCCGCCATCGCCTATACGCCCGCCGAGGTTCAAGACCTCATCGGCGTCCACAACATCACAGAAGCGCGCACCACAGTGAACAACTGGCTCGCCTCATGCGGCAGCTAAGACTTCTCGCGGCTGTTGCCGTGGTCGTCGGGCACGGGTACGTCCTGAACGGTATAACGCCGGCACCACGCGTGGGCGGGATCCCTCTCCACACCCTCGGGCTGTATATCTTTTTCACGATCAGCGGGTACCTGATCACGTCGAGTTGGAACCGCTGGCCCAACATTCCGTCCTTCGTGCGCAATCGAGCATTACGCATCCTGCCCGCCCTCGCGGCGGTCGTGCTCCTCACAGTCGTCGTCATCGGGCCGCTCGCAACCGACCTCACCCTGCGCGAATACCTGAGTACCTCGCAGACCTGGCTCTACCTCTCCGGTGTGCTGCTCGTCCCCCAGTACGAACTCCCCGGTGTCTTCGACTCCCACGTCTCGCCGGCCATGAACGGGTCCCTGTGGACGCTGGGCATCGAAGCCTGCTGCTACCTCGCGACGGCGCTTCTCGGCATCGCGCTGCGGAGATTCGCTTGGATCGGAACCCTCGTCCTCGGCGTGGTAGCCATCGCTCTCGCACTGCAACCCGCTGGAAGCTCGCTGGAATCGCTGCGTCCGGCCGGAGCGGTGTGCTCCTACTTCGCGATCGGCGCCCTCGCCTGCCACCTCCGCGTGGATCGTCGGCATTTCCCGACCGTGCTCATCGTGGGCCTCGCCATCGGGTGGGTTCTGCTCGGCGAATTCAACGCACCGGTCGCAACGACCGCTGCGTGGCTTGTCGTACCCGCGACCGTCCTTGCCATTGCACTGCGCTCTCGAGAATCGAGCTCTGGCGTCGACTTGTCCTACGGCGTCTACTTGTGGGGATATCCAATCCAGCAGCTGGTCATCCAAGTGAATCCAGATCTTCCGGTCACGTTCTCGGTGGCATTGACGATCGTCTTCACTCTGGCGGTCGCGACTCTCTCCTGGCATTATCTCGAAGCGCCGGCCCTCGGTTTGAAACGCTCAGCAAGACCCGAACCCACACAACGCCTTCAATCGAAATCTGCACTCGGCGCCACCACGGCGTGAGCATGCCCGATTTAACGACCATCACATCCGGTCGCCAGGCAACATCTGTCCCTTGAACTGCATGACCCGTCCCGTAGACGGTTCGGCTTACGGGACGTCATACGGGGAGGACAAGGCATTGTTCGTGGCGGACCGGAAATACCTACGCCTATTTCGTCCGTTTTATAGTGCGGTGTGATCTGTTACCCGGTGGAGGCTTGGGCGCACGAGTCATCCTGCGCTGTTTGACCGGTGAGTCCGTCCAACGCTTGAACGGTCGGCTGTGGGGTGGGGACGACGCTTTCGCTCGGAGCCGGCGTTGACGTTTCGACCGGCACCGGTGCATCCGGTGTTGGTGCCGGTGTTGGCGTTGTCCCCGGAAGAGTGAAGGGCTCATCGGCGGCGAGTTTGGTGAACATGTCGGCGGCCACCGCTTTCAGGGGAACGACCTTGCCGGGGAAGTTGGAGTCTCCGGTCGTGCCGGGATATTGCACGAACAGCAACCGATCCAGGTCGATGTCTTGGAGGGCCAGGGCCATGGACACCATGGTGTCGATGTTGGCGAGGGACGTCGACAGCTTAATATTGGTGGCCGCAGCGTTGGCGAGGTTGATCAGGGTCGGAATGCTCGTGAGTGTTCCGTTGCCCTGAACCGTGCGCATGAGTGAGGCCATGTAGATCTGTTGTGAGGAAATTCGTGCCAGGTCGCTTTGGTCGCCGACGCCGTGGCGGCTGCGCAGAAATGCCAGTGCGGTGTCCCCGGCGACGACGCTCGTGCCCGCGGGCAGATACAGGCCTGCGGAGTCGTCGTTGATGGGTGCAGTCAGGCAGATGGGCACTCCGCCGACGGCGTCGCTCATTTGCACGACCCCGTTGAACGAGATGAGTCCGGCGTACGGGATGGTGAGTCCCGTCAGCTCGGACACGGTCTTGACCACACACGGTAGCCCGCCACGCGACATGGCCTCATTGATGGGGCGTGCGGCCATCGCCGAAAACTCGGCTCCGGTCGTGACGTCGGTGCACTCGGGGTGCGCCACGATGAGGTCGCGTGGGATGCTCACGACGACAGCGTTGCTGTGGTTTGCGGACACGTGCACGAGAATGTTCACATCGTTGAGGGTGCCGTCGCGGTCGCCGTAGGCCGCGCTCTGAGTTGCGTCGTTGTCGACGCCGACCATGAGAATGTTGAAGCCGTTTTCGTAGCTTTCGAGCTGTGGGACGGGCGCTGCCGTGTCGCCAGCGGTGATGTCGATGGCGTTGTCGTCGACCGTCTTGCTGAAGTTCCACACCGCCACAGCGCCTACGGCTGAGGTGCTGACCACGGCAACGGTCAGCACGGCCGCCACTAGCTTGAGGGCGGTGGCGTACGGATTCGAGCGTTTTAATCGCCCATGACGCGCGATCCCGACCATCCGTTTGCTTCGCCTGCTCGCGTCGACCACACAGCCCCGTCCCCTGGCGTCCGATCTATGACCGAACCATCTCTTTGCATCACACTCTTTGTATCACGACCGATCATGCCTGCCTTGTAGGCATTCCCGTGCGGGCATCGTGACTACGTCGTCAGTGACGATCCGTCGCGCTGCTCGAGTTGTGTCAGCATTTCTGTCACGAACGGTGTGATGTCGACCGATTGGGTAGTGGGGGCATCGATTGTTTCGGGTCGGATGGGTGGAATGGGTGTTGCGCTGTCGGTCATGATGTCCTTCCGAGAGTCAAGTTCTCGTGAGCTTCGACGTGTGGCACGGTTTGCCTTTCACCGACGGGTCAGCGCGGCAACCACAGTGGCAGCCGAGCCGCTGATGACGGCGACTCGTCAGTGTTTGTTGTCGTTCCCCATGACGTGGACGGCGTAGCCCCAGCATCCCGCGTCGTCCCAGTGGTAGTCGGCGCCGGCTCCGGTGTCACCGTTGAGGGCGAGGCGGGCGGCTGCCTGCTCGGAAGCGGGAAGCGTGTCCACCCACGTCACTATATGCACGGCATTGTCGTTGTCCCTTTCCCAGAATGGTTCGAAGGTGTACGAGAATCCTTTGTCTTTCATGCAGGCCGCCGTGATCGTCTGCGTTTTCATCCACTCGCGCCCGTTGGCCTGTTCATCGGGGGTCATCGCTATGAAGGCGTCGGATGACAGCGGATCGACGATGTCGGACGGTTCGATCGAATCCGCGTCCGACGCTTCCGACGTTAGTGGGGTCTCAGTTAGCGCGGGGGTCATCGCGTCGTCGGGGAGGACTGCCGCGGCGGGGACGACGTCGCTTACTGCCGCGTGTGTGGCTGGCCGGTCCGCGTCTGCGTGGTTGAGCGTTGTTGCCGCGCCTATTCCGAAGACCGTCAGCGAGAGGGTGAGGAGCGCTGCGCCGACCACACCGATGCCGAGTGCGAGCTTCTTTTTCATCAGGCCATCTCTCCAATAGTTTTGAGTCGGGTGCTGGTGTCGGCCGGGGTGGTCCGGTGTTCCGGCCACCACCAGATCGCTGCCGCAGTGAAGAACAAGCCGAGCCCGACAATGAGGCTGTTGCTGGCAAGCTCCCACCCTGGCATCGTAAATGTCAGGGCTCCCACGGTGACGCTGAGGGAATAGAGCTGGAAGAGCCCAAAGTGAACGAGTCCAAAACTCGGAAGCACCATAACGAGCGCGCCCCCGACACGAGTGCGCGGGCGAAGCAACAACACCAGCCCACAGGCGGCGAGAGCAGTGAACGCTGCGATTGTTATGGCGGTCGCGGAGCCAGGTCGAATCTGCTCCGCTATCGTGCTGAGTACAATTCGGGTGAGTACGAACAATCCCCAGCCCAGCACGGCAGAAGCCGCGATCAAGACCAGCGACGATACGGCTTCCTCAATCCGAAGTCGGCGAAAGCGGGTCGGGTCCGCCAAAGCGACTTTTCTCCGCTGTGCGTGACGCCAGGTCAGGTCGGCCGGCGCGCCCCTCAGCGCACGGCTGAGAATCTCGCGAGCCGCCACGCGCGGCGTCGTTCCCGATTCATCGGCCCAGATCGCGTGTTCATAGAGGTCCGAGGCCAGTTCGTCCCGCCGCGTGGCAGCGACCTCGACATCAACTTCGCGGGTGTACCACGAGCACCAGCGAGAGACACGGGAAACGGCGTGATGATAGGAAGTGGACGTCAAGATACTCATGCGAAAGTCACCCCTGCCTGTGCAATGCGGGGCACGCTTGCCTCGGAGCGATGGGTTTCAGCCTGGGCTTTGACGAGGGCACGTGAACCTTCCGCCGTGACCGTGTACAGCCGGCGACGGGGCCGACCCTCGGATTCGGCGCTGGCCGGTTCTTCCCAGCTGGCATCGAGGATGCCAGATTCAGCCATCCGAGACAGCGCCTTGTAGAGGGTGCCGTGCGACGTGAGCGCGGAACCGTCGCGGGAGGAGAGATGCCTAGCCAAAGCGAAGCCATAAAAACTGCCATCGCTCGCTTGGAGCGCGAACCCGCTCTCTAGAATGTCAACCTCGATCGGAAAAAGTGTGCCGGGTCGTCTGCGCGCCATACGTCCCACTATAGGAAGATAGCTTCCGATAATCAAACCCCTCCCGCCTGGCCTAAGCCCAAACGTCCCGCATAGGGTTCGGCTTCCGGGCGACACCTAGCCCCTCTCCAGAATCTAGTTGCCCGATTACCTTGATTTGCTCTGTGACTTGCAAGATGGAAACTAGATGTAATATTGACAGTAATGCAGTGGGGCTTGACCAATTGGGGATACAAGATGAGCGATCAATCTGAAGACACACGCGATGCGATGACAGTTTCTGGAGCCACAGCTCATGCTCGATCACTGTTGAAAGCCGGGGAGTACGTTGGTGTCCGGGTTGGGGAGGCCATCGACGCGCGCACTCGAGCCGTTGCTGAAGCATGGATGGCCATGGCAACCCTCACCTGCGCCCTGACGTTGATCTTGAGTAGTGCAAGCGTGGTGGCCGAAGGTTGGACCGTGAGTCCCGGCATCGAAATACCCAGGCTCAACATTATTCATCTCCTCCTGGTTCCCTTTTTTGTAGCGTCCATGCTCGAGATGGGACTACGCGATCAGCTGCCCGCGGAGCATACTCGAGCGACTCGCCTTCACGGACGGCGGGTCTCGACTGCGTCTGCGCTCGCGCTGGTAGCGCTTCTCTTGCTTTCCCTATTTCCCGGTGGGATCTCGTTGCCAATTCTGGTCGGGATCGTTGCACTTGCCGTTTTGCCGCTCAGCACCCTGGCGCTCCGGTCTGCTCTGCGGGCTCGGGAAGCCGGTGTTCGCCGCTCGGCCGCCACATTGCTGGCGCCGTTGAGCGTGATCGCCCGTGTGGTGACACTTGTGCTCGGGAGCTGGCTAGGAGTGCTCGGCGCAGCAGCAGGGTTGTCCTCGTCCATTGCTTGGTCCATAGCGAGCGCGGCACTGATTCTTGCGATCATGTCCACGCGAGATAGCCGTTGGGGTTTATCCCGTCTCGCCCAAGAATGGGGCCGAGTCCAGTGGATCGCCTTTGGTTCTACTTTCCTCCTGATGAATGCCCTCGCCGCCGTGCTTGCCCGCACGGACTGGGATCTCACCATCGTCGGCTTCGTTGGTGGCATCTGCGTTGCAGCTCCGTTGGTAGTTGCGTCGTTCAGGCCCGCCCCAATCCGGGAAGCCTGAATGGCCGGCCACCCTCGGCACGATCTAGACGATGCCTTGCTCACACCGCTGCGCTTCTCGGTCATGGCCGCTCTGCGATCAGATGTTGAAATTGACTTCTCTTCCCTTCGCGATCTACTCGAAACCGACGACTCAGCCTTGAGTAAAGCAATCAGCACGCTAAAGACGGCGGGCTATCTGGTGGTGCGCAAGGGATACGTGGGCAACCGGCCGCGTACCTGGCTGACTGCGACACCGGCTGGGTCCGCGGCCATGAAAATCCACATCGCCGCCCTGCAGGCCATCGCAGCGGGGATGGCGCCGACGGCATAGATCAATGCCGCAGTCCAAACGCACTACAACGCTCCTGGATATGTCGTCGCGAATCGGATCAGGATTCCCGCAGAGGGTTCGGCTTGCGGGCAACATGCTCCGCGAAGCGACTTGAGCTGAATCACGTTTGAACGCGCCCGCTCAGCGTCCGGCTTGCGGGCCGTCCGTGCAGACTGTTGCAGCCGGTCTCCCTGATGATTTCCCCGAACGTGGGGATGTTCAGAGGTCAGTGCGCATCGATAGTTGTGCCGGATGCGTTGAACGTTCTTTAAAGAATGAACTTGCTGGGCAACATCGCGTGGAGACGGACGCCCCATGAAGACCGGATTTTCTCGACCCCGATTGGCCGGGCTCCGGACTCATGACGTCGCTCTATTCGAGCGGCTTGAGCGCTTCGGCATCCCTTTCACCCTTTGGGTAGCCTGAGATCATGTGGGACACCATGAGCGCCAGCCACGAAAAGCGCGAGGAACTGCACGAGGCATATGTCCGGGAATTGAAACCGGCGCAGGCGCATCTTCGGAATCGGTTGAGCGGGCCGGGCGATCCGCAACTCGACGGCAGCGTCGAAAGCCTGGACGCCGTGAACGAATGGTTCCTGACGCACATCAAGGAACCGAAAGAGACGGAAACGGCTGACCTGCCGTCCTGGTGGGACCCGGCAAGACCCACAGCCGAGAGCGGTGTTCCGGGAAGCGGTCCATTCACGTCAAGTCAGCTTGAACTGATCAATGAGGTGCAGGCATATCTCGGTGAAGTGTTGACTACCGCTATCCCCGATGCGCACTGGGTGATTTATAAGGGCCACAAGCGTGATTTCAGGAATGGGTTGACGATGCTAGAGGTGGGGAGAGGGCGACCTCTTCCCGTGCGTGATGTCGTATATAAAGAAGCGCTCGGCATTGTTCTGTCTGGACGCGAGGTGGCAGTTGACACGCTGTCTTCATGGGTGCGTGAAAAGTTGGCCGCATTGGCCTGAACTCAGGTGGGACACCATGAGCGCCAGCCGCGTGTGGCGTCATTTATGGCGAAACGTTGAACGCTTTCCAATGTCGGAGCGAGGTCCCGGTCGAATAACTCTTCGAACTCGTGCGGACGGTTTTGGCTGTCTGAGGAAATTTACATTGCGCGAGTCCGAGCCTTCGATCAGTCGACGGGGTCTGAACGAGCAGCTACGGCTGCGCTGCTGGAGCGCGACCTCTCCGGCTTGCCTCCGATTCGCGGGCTCCAGGGCCCCTTCGGTGAAGGGGCCGGGTTGCCCAATCCAGGTCCCTCGGCCGAGTACAGATTCTCAGGGTTCGCTGCCCGTTCAGGGTTCGGCTTGCGGGCAACTCGCTCAGCGAATCGACTTGAGGAATCACGCTTCAACGCGCCCGGTTACCGTCCGGCTTGCGGGCGCTCAGGATCGGTTGTGACGGCTTGGCCGCGAGGACGTCGGGATGGGGGAAGATGATTTTGTGGACTACAAAACACCCATTGACCTAGCTGCCTGGCCGCGTCGGGAACCTTTCGACCATTACCGAACCCGTGTTCCGTGCACGTACAGCGTGACAGTCCAGCTCGATGCGACCCGTTTTGTAGCCGCGCTGCGGGATACCGGCAGAAAAATCTATCCGGCACAAATCTGGGCGATCGCCTCCGTCGTGAACAATCACGAAGAATTTCGGATGACTGTCGACAAGGAAGGTCACCCGTCAATTTGGAATGTCGTGCATCCGGCGTTCACTGTGTTGAATCCCGACCGCGAGACCTTCGCGAGTGTCTGGGCCGACTATAACCAGGATTTCTCACAGTTCTACGACCAGGCGGTGGCGTTGCTGTCGACACATCGAACGGCGACCACAATGTTTCCTCAAGGCGACGTGCCAGAGAACATCTTCGACATCTCAAGTCTGCCCTGGCTGTCGTTCAGTGGATTCGAGCTGAACATCGCCCATGGACACGACCATTACCTGCCTATCTTCACTCTCGGTAAATACGTCGAGCAGGCGGGGCAAGTGACACTCCCGTTCACCCTGCAGATCCACCACGCTTCCGCGGACGGTTTCCATGCCGCCCGCTTCATCAACGAGCTTCAAGAAGTTTTCGACGCCAGCGCAAACTGGCTCGCATAAGCTCAGACACCATTTCCCGCAAAAGGTCCCCTTGTGGGTCGGGCACATCGGGATGTCTCGGTTGTCGCCGCGGAACTTGTCAAGGCGGATGAGACCAGTGGGAGTTTAGGCGGCTAGTTCGAGCCGTTCATTCTCGGTGGGTTTGTCGGCTGGTTTGTTGATCCATGCCGTCTCGGGAATGGACAGGATCTTTGGCGCCTGGGTTGTGCTGAATCGCTCTGGGAAGCGCGCTCGTGCCGCGTCCAGCGTCGCTGCTCCTTGGATGGCTTTCGCTGCTGCGAGGCCGTAGTGCACGTCGGCGGGCGTGTTCAGGCCGATCCCGGAATGGCGATTCTCGTGGTTGTAGCCATCGACGAACGAAGCCATGAACGTCTTCGCGTCGACGAGCGAGCCGAAGCGTTCGGGGAACGTCGGCGAGAATTTGAGGGTCTTGAACCACGCCTCGCTGTAGGGATTATCGTTGCTCACCCGAGGCCTCGAATGCGACTTGGTGACCTCCAGATCCGACAGCAACGCGGCGACGGTCTTGGACGTCATCGACGTGCCGCGGTCAGCGTGCACGACCTGCGGGACGCCGTGAATGCCGAAGATTTCCTTCATCATCTCCACCGCCAACTCTCCCGATTCCGACGCGTGAACATACGCGCCGACGATGTAACGGGAGTAAATATCGATCATCACGTAAGCATCGAAGTACTTTCCCTTAACCGGGCCAGCGAGTTTCGTAATATCCCAGCTGAGCACCTGGCCCGGTCCCGTGGCGATCAATTCGGGGATCGCCCGGGCCGGGTGGCGTGCCTGGCGGCGGCGGTCTTTGACCTGCTGGTTCTCGTTCAACACCCGATACATCGTTGATATTGAGCACAAGTACGTGCCCGCGTCGAGCAGCTGTGCGTAGATCTGAATCGGCGGCAGGTCCACGAACGAGTCCGAATTGACGACGTCGAGAATCTGCCGACGGTCGCTGTCACCGATTTTGTTCGCCGGAATCGGAGCCGGCCCGGCCACGGGACTGCGTGGTTTCCGGGTGGCTGTCGCCCGAGGGACCCCGACCAGGTCGGCCGCGACGCGAGTCGAGATTCCTCGGCTGGCTAGTTCGCGGTAAGCGGTCATTACGGCTTCGTATGCGGTGTTTCGTCCCGCGAGCTCTTCGAAAGACTTTCGAGTAGCTCGTGCATTTTTGACATGATCTCCAACGCCACCCCCGTCGTTTTTAGGCGCTGCTCGGTCTTGCTCAGCTGGCGGCGCAACCGGGCGATTTCAGCTTGCTCCGGCGTTAACTGGCCAATCTTCTCCCCAGGTTTCTTCCCCGCAAGAACACCCGCATCACGAAGCCTTCGCCACTCCGTGATCTGCGACGAGTACAAACCTTCGGTGCGCAGATACGCGCCGCCCTCGTTGTTCTTGATGGCCGCGTCATACGCGGCCAGGTACGCAAGCTTCTGCGCTGGGGTGAACGACCTTCTCGAGGTCGGACCACCAGCTCGGGGTCCGGGACTACTCATATGACTATCGTCGCGCACGGCGATCAAAGACGGGCTGGACATGGTGATGATTCCTGATTCTCGCCCTACGTCAAACGGCGGACTTGCTATTAGCTACTGGCCTCACCCAACCCTGGCACGTAGGGCCGGACCGCTCTGCTCGTGAGAAGTATTGTGGGACGCATGCTCCCTGCACTGCCGATCCGTATCTCTGCTGCATTGCCCACCTCCACCGAAGCCAAGAATGTGTCGACTCGGTATTACGAGGACCTTGTGGGTCGGTATCACCGTCGTCCCGCCACTCGTGAGGAAGTTCTGGATGCCGAAGCCGGATACCCCAACGGTGACCTCATCGCACCCACGGGGATCCTCTTGCTCGCTCGTCAAGGAGTCAGTGTGCTCGGCTGCGCGGGGATGCGGGTTCGCCCTAACGCCATCGGCGAGGTGACCCGAGTCTTCGTGGAATCTGCGGCACGAGGTAACGGATTGGGGCGTCTGCTGATGGAAGAGCTGGAACGCAATTCCCGAGAAATGGGAATCCGTACACTGCGGCTGGACACCCGCACCGACCTAGTTGAGGCGCGCGGCCTCTACGCGTCTCTCGGCTTCATCGAAGGGGATGCGCACAACGCGGACCCGTACGCGAACCACTGGTTCCGAAAGGATCTGGCATAAGTCATGCCGAGCAGGAACAGCCTGCAGCTCGTACCCGTCCCGTCCCGTAGAGGGTTGGCGGATTCAACTGGTCGTCGCAACACTCGATTTTTTGTGAGGTGTTGTACGTGTGGTCGAAGTATGAGTTGGTGGAGAAGCAGGCGCGGTTTTGGGTGTTGATGAGTGAAGGCTCGACGCTGACTGCAGCGTGCGATGCTGTCGGGGTGAATCGACGAACTGGACGGCGTTGGCGTCAAGCAACGGGTGGGCGGGTTCCTCTTCCTGAGGCAGAGAGGTCTGGGCGGTACTTGTCTTTGGAGGAGCGGCTGCGGATCGCGGACTTGCACCTGGGTGGCACCGGCGTGCGGGCGATCGCTGCCCTGGCAGGCCGGTCTGCTGCCACGATCAGTCGAGAGCTCGCTCGAGGCGGATCCAAGACTGGCCCGCAGGCACGGACGAAGTATGCCCCGTACGCGGCGCAGAAGCAGGCTGAGCTTCGTGGACGTCGTCCCAAGGCGAGCAAATTCGACCATTCGGAACTGGCTTTTTTGGTGCAGAAAAAGTTGTGCTTGAAATGGAGTCCGGAACAGATCAGTGATCATCTGGCTGCGGTGTTTCCCGATCGGCAGGAGATGCGAGTCAGTCCGGAAGCGATCTACCAGGCGCTTTATGGGGGCGGGCGGGGTGGCTTGCGCGGTGATCTGCATCAGCATTTGCGCACCGGCCGCGCCATCCGGCGTCCGAGACGGCCCGCTGCGAAGAACTCGGGCAAGATCCCGGACATGACCATGATCAGCGAGCGACCCGCGGAGGTTGAGGGCCGAGCCGTGCCGGGGCATTGGGAATCTCAATGTCTTTGTCAAGTAGTTGTGAGCGTGGGGAGGGGGACTCGTTCCTGATAAGTGGTGTGGTCGCGGAGCATGGCCCAGAGGACGTTGATGCGTCGGCGGGCGAGCGCAAGGAGGGCCTGTTTGTGGCTCTTACCTTCACGGCGTTTGCGGTCGTAAAAGGTCCGTGACGCGGGGCTGTTCTTCAAGCTCGAGAGCGCCGCGAGATAGCAGGTTCGGAGCAAGCGGCGGTTGAAGCGGCGGGGCCGGTGCAGGTTGCCGCTGATGCGGCCGGAGTCCCTGGGTGCGGGCGCGAGGCCAGCGACAGTGGCGAGCCGGTCTGCGGAATCGAACGCGTCCATAGTGCCCCCGGTCGCGGCGAGGAATGTCGCGCCGAGTAGGGGGCCAAAGCCGGGCATGCTGATGATGATTTCAGCGTCAGCGTGTTGCTGGAACAAGCTGGCGATCTGGGTGTCGAGTTCGGTCAGGGTGTGGTCCATGTTTTGGAGTTGGGCGGCGAGGCGGGCGACCAACATGGCGCCCATCGGTTGGGTCGTGAGGTTAGTGTGTTGGGCCTGGGCGGCATCGACGGCTTTGTTGGCGACGTTGGCGCTGTTGCGGCAGCCGCGCGCTTTCAGCCAGGCCTGGAGTCGGGTGCGTCCAAGACGGCGAAGCGCGTCTGGGGTTTGATAGCTGGACAGGAGCACGAGTGCTGCCTTGTTTTTGGAGTAGTCGAAAGCCCGCTCCAGTGCTGGGAAGTACTCGAGCATCACAGCGCGCAGGCGATTGATCGTGCGCACCCGATCGCACATCACGTCGTGTCGGTACGAGGTGAGGAGCTGCAGGTCGATGCTGGTGTGATCGCCCCCGCGCACGGGTTGAAGGTCGCGGCGCATGCGGGCCTGGTCAGCGATGATGGCCGCATCTTTGGCGTCCGTTTTGCCGTCACCGCGGTAGGTCGCCGAGGCGTGGTGAATGATTCGGCCGGGAATATAGAGCAGCTGTTGGTCGTGCGCGGTGAGGAGGCTGATCAGCAGTGCGGCGCCGCCAGCGTTGAGGTCGGTCGCCCAGGTCACAGGCTCGCCGTCGGCTAGGTCAACGACCGATGCGATGAGTTCCAGCAGGACGCTCTCGTCGTTCTCGACGCGTTCGGACAGGAGCTTTTTGCCTGCCTCGTCGATGACGACGCAGTGGTGTTCACGTTTGCCAGCGTCGATGCCGGCCCAGATTTTTGGCACAGAGTGTCCCTTCTAATGTGGAGTTATGGTCCCTGCGGATAACTGCGCCGGCACGTCCTTACACAGCGATCGATGTCGCAATTCTCAATCAGCGGTCGAGTCATCACACGGGCGACGGGCGGCCATTCCCAGTAAGCCGTCCAGGCGGCAAGGAGACCTCAGCCATACCCATCGCCCGAGGGTTGCCGGAACACTACTCCGCCTCCGACACTCACAACATCGTAAGGAAGGAGATCTAATCTTGGGGTCACACTGCCGGTCGGCGATCGCTACGTTGGTGGAGCGTCAGACCCGGTTCACCATACTCGTCCACCTTCCCGGTGATCACGGCGCGATCACGGTTCGTGAGGGGCTGTTGGCCGCCATTAAGAGTCTCCCCGAGCACTTGGTGAAGACTCTGACGTGGGATCAGGGCACCGAGCTGGCCCAGCATCGGCAGATCACGCTGGCCACCACGATGGCGATCTACTTCTGTGATCCGCATTCGCCGTGGCAGCGGGGCACCAATGAAAACACCAACGGGCTGCTGCGCCAATATTTTCCCAAGGGCACCGACTTATCCGTTCATTCGCCCGAGCGGCTGCTCGAAGTTGCTACCGAACTCAACAATCGACCCCGCAAAACGCTCGGCGGCATCACACCCGCTCAAGCCATGCAACGACTATTGTCAGAGCCAGAAAAGCCCATCGTTGCGACGACCGGTTGAATCCGCCGTTCCCCTGTGACACATCGGGTGGGTCAACGCCTGCCTCAACAGCTCGTGCTCGATCGGCGTGGCTCAAGGGTCGGCTTCGGTCCGTCAGCTCGTGTGGCTAGAGGAGTTTGTCGGTGGCGGCGATATTCGGTGGGGCTTACGCCGTGGTGGCGTTTGAAGGCGGTGCTGAGGGCGAAGGGACTGCCATAGCCCACCTGTTGGGCGATGTCTGCCGTTGTCCTACGGGGGTCTGAAAGCAGTTCGCCGGCCAGGAGCATCCGCCAGCTGGTGAGGTAGGTCATTGGCGGTTCGCCTACTGACGTGCGAAAACGGTGTGCGAGTGTTGCTCGCGAGACGGTTAGCTGTTGGGCGAGCGATTCGATGGTCCAGGGCGCATCTGGTGCGTCGTGCAGGAGCCTCAGGGCGTCAGACACGAGAGGATCGCGGGCGGCGGCGAGCCACCCGGAGGCGGATTCAGGGTGTTCGCGCGCCCAGCCGCGCAGCGCGTGCACGAGCAGGACGTCAAGGAGTCGGTCGACGACGCCGCCCTGCCCGGGCGCGTCAACAGAGATTTCGTCGCGGAGGAGGCGCATTAACGCCTCGTCGACGTGTCCCGCGGGGATAACCGCGACTGCAGGCAGTGCCGCAGCGACTACCGTGCCGATCTGAGCGTCAGATTCGTACGTGCCGATCAGCATGGTCGTAGTCCCTGTGGGCGAGTTGCCCCAGGTGCGCACTCCTTGCGCCATGCTGATGCTGACGTGGTCGCCGCCCTGAGTCGTGCAGACTTGTCCGGGGTGGATGACGACAAGCCCTTCGCGTTCGGGGTCGTCTGCAAGACGATATGGTTCCGGTCCGCGCACGATGGCGATATCTCCGGGTTTCAGGCTGACGCGTACCCGCTCGGTGACCAGAGATGCTTCGCCGGACAGTATCGCTATGAGAGTCAGTGGGGCACGATCTTGAACATCGATCGACCATGGCGGGTCCATCACGACGCGCAACGCAAACGCCCGCTGCGCGTGCGGGCCGCTGAGGAGATGAGTGAGTGCGTCCACCCTCCTACAGTAGACGATCACGAATGTAATCAACTCATTCAGCTATTCACCATCTACTCACCAACGTGTTGGCTATGAATATGACGAATTCACCAGTTCTTGTTCTCGGCGGGACCGGTCGCACCGGCCGTCGCATTACCGAGCGGCTTCGATCTCGCGGCGTGCCCGCACGGGTGGCCTCCAGGCGGTCCGTGCATCCGTTTGATTGGGCTCAGCCCGCGACCTGGGGTGCCGCGCTGAGCGGCGTTGGCGCGGTGTATGTCTGCTACTCCCCGGACCTAGCCTTCCCGGGCGTCTCGGACCTTATCGCGCAGTTCGCAGACCGAGCACGCGCTCACAAGGTGCGCCGGTTGGTCCTCCTGTCGGGCCGCGGCGAACAGGGCGCACGCGCCAGCGAGCGTGCGATCCAACAGTCCGGCATCGACTGGACGATCGTGCGATCGTCGTGGTTCGCCCAGAACTTCAGCGAGCATTTCCTACTCGGCCCGGTACAACGAGGCCGCTTGGTACTTCCAGCCGGCGCCGTGCGGGAACCGTTCGTCGATCTTGATGACCTGGCCGATCTGGCAACCGCCGCGCTGACCGAAGAGGGACACGCCGGTCGCGTTTACGAGATCACCGGACCGCGACTCCTGTCAATGGCCGACGTCGCGGCCGAACTGTCCCATGCGACCGGGCGACAGATTTGCTACCAGCCGAGCACCCCGGTGGAGTTCGTAGCGGATGTCGCTTTGGACGGCATTCCCGCTCCTGAAGCAGAACCGCTCGCTGACTTGTTCCAAGAAGTACTCGATGGTCGCAATGCATCGCTGACCGAGGACCTGGACATCGCACTCGGCCGGCCTTCGACCGACTTCGCGCTTTATGCGCGGCGCGTTGCCGCAACGGGCCTGTGGCACGAAAGATCAGCGGCTCACGCATGACAGAACTGTTCGGCACCGCCGTGACGGTCGCAGCGGCGGTCGGGGCTGGTGTCACGGGAGGGGTCTATTTCACGTTCGCCACAATCGCGTCTCCGGCCCTGCGCCTTCGTTCGGCCCCTGAGGCCGTGGCCGTGATGCAACGAGTCAACGAAAAAGCCCTTCGTCCTCCCTTCATGATCGTTTTCTTCGGGGGCGCCCTGGCCGCGTGCGCGGCAGCCGTCACCGCTATGCTCCAGGACGATAGCGCCGGAATAGTTCCCGTTCGCGTCATCGGCGCAGGCCTAACAGTGGCGTCCTTCGTCACGACAATCCTGTTTAACGTGCCGCGGAACAACGCGCTGTCCCGGATCAGGCCATCCGAGGGGGACGCCGCTGACGCATGGCGATCTTTCGACGCAGGTTGGAGTCCTGCAAACACGACTCGAGCCGTGCTGGCGATCACCGGCTCGGCGTTTCTCGCCTCGTCACTGGTCCAACGCCTTTAGCTAGAGCGCGAACTCTCACCATGCATCGTCTGAAGACGGGCCGGGCCTGCGCGCTCTCGCGTTTGATCGAATGTCGTTCGTTTCTCGCATGCGGATCGTCTGACGAGCACCCTGTCTCGTTTAGGGTTCGTCTTACGGAACGATCACGGGACTCGAAGCGAGTAGAGTTCGGGACTGCCCAAATTCCTCCGGCTTAATCCATTCGAGAAGTGGGGTCTGGATGATCGCGGCCAGCTGCTCGTAGCCGGCGGCGTCCGGATGATAGCCATCGCCCTCACGGACTTGGCGTCGCCAGACGGTGTTTGCAACTGTGCCGTCGAACCAGTCGAGATACGAAATTCCAAGTTCTATTGATTCATTCTGAAGGGCATTGCTGAGGTCTGAAATTCGCTCGTTCTGGTCGTCATCGTCGACAGCAGGCGGTCCGATGAATATCAACTCGGTAAGGCCACTGGCGACGCTAACGCTGCGAAGCGCAGCCACGCTGTCCACCCGGCTAACGCGCCTGTGCCCGTCTTCCACAGCCGTATCATTCACGCCGTATGAAACAACGATCCGCGGGAATTCGGCGTCCGCGAGCCGTGGCGTGACCTCTCGCGGCAGCCGTTCGCAGATGAGAAGCGAAGTATCGCGTCGAACGCCAAGGTTATATGTCGTCAACGGCAATCCGCGTCGGTGGGACTCATTAGCGATTCGACCAACCCACCCGAGACCGGTGGAGTCGCCGAGACCAGCGACGAAGGAATCACCGACGAAACACACACGCACATCACAACTGGAAGTAGGCATGACTTCAGTTTAGGAACCGTGCAAAATTCGTGCGCACATCGCATGCGGTAGCGTCGGGTCCACGTCCGCATCTGAGTGTGCTCGAATGGAATGGGTCAAACATGAGCAGTAGTGTCCTCGTTTTTACCGGGCGCATCGGCGATCACAATGACCGAGGGATGAAGGGTGCTGCCATCGTGGGAGCTGCCCTCGGCCGGCGGCTAGGGATTGAGCCGACTGTCATCGGGCATCCCGAACCTGCTCTTAACGGGAATTGGGACGTCGAGTTGGCCGCGGCACTACCGGGGCTCAAGTCCTTACAAGCGGCTCACAGCGCCGCATTAAGTCTGGGCGGCAGTCCGGTCTTCGCCTGGCCGCGGTGCGCCGCAGCCATCGCCACTCTCCCCAACGTTGCCGCACAACACCCTGACGCCATCGTCGTGTGGTTCGATGCCCATGCAGACCTCAACACTCCGGAGAACACCACCACTGGCTACCTTGGAGGGCTGGCCCTGAGCGCGTCCCTCGGCTGGTGGGATTCTGGACTTGGAGCCGGCCTCGACCCCCGAAACGTAGTTCTTGGAGGGACTCGCGAACTGGACCCAGCGGAGCAGGCGCACGTCGACGGGGGCACGATCTCCCTAGCAGCTGGGCCCGACATGCTTAGCGATCTAGATCGGCTCATTTCGGACCGGCCGATCTATTTCCATCTCGATTGCGACGTACTCGACCCCGGGATCATGCCAACTGACTACAGCGTGCCTCGTGGTCTAACGCTCGATGATCTCACTGCCGTCGCCACACGCCTCGCTCAGAACCCCATTATTGGCGTCGAAATCGGTGAATTCGAGGACCACGGCGATGCGGAGCTTGCCCGCTCCCAGGCAGCGCGCCTTGTCTACGCACTTGGCCCGCTACTGAGCACCAATCGCTGACGACCGATACGTCGTCACTAGAGGGTTCCTCTACGGGCAGAACTTTTATCCAGTTTTCACGATACAGGCCAGCGTAATTCCCCATTATTATTCTGCGCCCATGACAACCAAGGTCCTTCGGGATTATTTAAAGCGCGTAGAAGTTGTCCTTGATGCCGGCCGCGCGGGGTGTGCTGGGGGTCGACCGCGGGCGCGGCTCAGGGAAGAGGCTCCGGCGCGCGAATGACGAGTAGATAGTCTGACTAAATAGTGACACTATGTAGTTATGCGTGCAGCGTTGGAGGAGAAAGTCGTGGGCGCCAAACAGTGGTCAAGTGATTGGATGCGGGCAGCCCTCGGCCTGTGCGTGCTGCGTACTCTCGTCGCCGGCCCGACCTACGGGTACGCTATCGCGGCGGCGTTGGAAGAGAACGGATTTGGCACGATCAAGGGCGGCACTCTGTATCCGTTGCTGACTCGCTATGAAGTGGCCGGCTGGATCGCTGTCGATTGGCGGGTCGGCGCCGGCGGCCCCGAGCGCAAATACCTATCGCTGACAAATACCGGACGCGACGAGTTGGCAACCCAGACCGCCCACTGGCGTGATTTTACGGGCACGGTCCTGGCCCACCTCGACAACACACCCACAAGCGGCACCGCACTAACCATGGGGACGGACAAATCATGATGACCAGCAACATTCGCAACGCACACGACCGCGACACCGAGAACGAGAAGTGGTTGGAAGGCCTAACCATCGAGCTGCGCCTGCTCGACGTGAACGGAACGCGGATCGGCGACGCCGTGGCGACCGCACGCGAGTTTCTGGCCGATTCCGGGGCCCTGGCCGAAGAATCTTTCGGCAGCGCCCGTCGCTACGCCGCGGAGCTGAGCCTTCCGGCAACCGCAGATGCCGCAAAAGGGGTGTGGGGTGCCGCCCTGCGCAGCGGTGTCGGCCTGCTCGGGCTCATGGCGCTTATAGAGACGGTCGTTCCGCTCAGGCATCAGACAGACGTGACATTCGGGCTCGGGGTGGTTCTGATTACGATAGCAGTGCTTGCGATTATTGCGTTCCTGCCTCGACTCCTCCCCATCATCGACGTGCGGATATTTTCGCACGGGAAGGGCAGAGCGTTCGTCGAGGGGGCGGCAGTTGGGCTTGTCACTACGCTGGTTTTTGCGCTGATATCCCTGTGGTCAGCGGACCGGATCGTGTTCAGCGTTCCCGCGCTACCGGTCTTCATTGTGGCGATCGTGCTACTCATCGCCCCACCTCTGTGGGCCCAGTTCCACCACTCCTATCAGGCTGACCCCATCGTGCCACCTGGCTCCGCGCCGGCCGACACGCCACGGGTATCTATCGGCATCCGGCTATTTCTGGTCGCCACCAACTGGCTGCTCGTCATCTCGGGTGTCATCCTCTGCGCCCTGGAGCTGTTCATGGACACCCTAGCTCGCTGAAACCCGGCGGGGGTGTCCCTAAGTCACACGGAATCGTGTAATCGCAACTTGCTACAGCCCGAGGCGGGTGGGCAACGACAGAGTCCAAGGTATGTTGTGTCCAATCAGAGCGGTCGAGCGCTGCGTGTGCCACACGCAGCGCGGTCGTGATGCGGCGGCTTAACATCACAAGGAGAACGCGTCGTCCCGTGAGGGGTTCCCTGTGGGGGTGTGGAACTCGACCGGCAGCGTCGTAAGAATCCCCGAGCGAGGAAATAGAAGCAACGCACGGCGTTCACCTCCATCCCGATGAGAGTCCGGTATTCCTCGAATCAGTCTGCGCGTCCCACGGCTTCCGCCGCGTCTATGAAGGCGAACCAGAGACCGCGCAGCGCCTCCCTCTGCGCATGCCCGGCAGCCGTGAGTTCATAGACCTTGCTGCGGGCAGGACCAGACTCGCTTTGCTCCCACCGAGCGGCGATTGCTCCTTCGTCCTCGAGTCGGACGAGCGCGGGATACAGTTGCGCGCCTTTGATGAGTTGCAGTCCGGCGGATGCGAGCGACTGAGAGATGCCGTATCCGTGGCGTGGTGCGACCGAGAGAACGTTGAGAATGAGCATCGGCAGGGAGGCGCGTTGCCAGGCGGCGGTACTCATCGCTGCTGCACCCACGGTCGGCCATTCCAGCCTACAAGAGGGGTGACTATGGAACTGAGCAGGAGCAGACCCGCGATGGGGATCGTCAGATTTCCCCAGCTCTGCGCAGTGACGACGAGTGCGGTGCCGACGAGGGGCGATCCTGAGCCGGCAAACGAGCATCGACACAACGACCGAATTGTCCTCTGTTGGTCATCCAGCTTTCGCTGGCCAGGCTCTAGCTCGGGTAGATGGGACGGTCACAGGCAACAATGTTTGGAATGGGGGGGGGTGAGCCTCGCACGCATGTAGGCGTCGTGGCAGATGCCTTTATGGTGTGCTCAACGTGCGCGCTCTTGGAGAACTGACAGCCTCGGTTTGATCCCTGAGAGAGGGAACCCGCCAATCCGAGAACGCCACCATCCCATCCGTGGCCGTCGTCAATTAACGCGATCGACAGTACACGTGGCGCATCAGTCGGTCCATCATTCCCGATGGCTGCTGCACGTTCTGTTCGACGACACTCGGAATAGCCATCAGCTCTTGGGTATAGCTGAGTTCGGGATTTTTCTTCAGCAAGCGTTGATGAAAAACGCTCGCAGATCGCCGTAAATGGAGGACTCGGTGGGGACCAGCAGCGGCGCCACCGAACCGCGGCTCACCGGTCTCCCACGGATACGGCGGATTCCAACATTTCTATTGCTCGCTCGGTGGTAAGTACTACCCCGGCGATGTAGTTGAAGTTGGTTAGGGCGGCCGCATACCCGTCGCCGAGTTCAGGGTGCTGTGCGGCGGCGGTCGCGTCGGCAACGACGGCCACGTCAAATCCCTGTTCCAGCAGTTCACGGAGGTGACTTTCGACACTACTAGAACAATCCGAAGCACATAGAAGCTGCTCGTCGAGGTCCCCGCTCGACTCGCTAGTTGGCCACTCAACAGAATCTACGTTTTCGTGCAGAGTCCTACTTCTTCGATAGCAGCTTCGCACCGACCGGTCGCAGCTACCGACACCGTACAGGTCAGTGGTGATAATTATGCCGCACTGAGTTCGGGAACGGGAATCATCCCTGTGAGGATACGGACGTCGACGGTTGCGAGGGCGTCGTTGAACGCGTCCAGTCGGCGCATGGAGCCCTCTGACAAGTTGCGGCGGGTTGAGGCTTCCCAATCGTCGTGTCGCTCGACCAGGACATCGGCGGCGAGGCGGAGCATCACCGCAGATTTGGGGACCACGCCGAGGACATCGGGGCGGCGCTTGATTTTTTTTTTGAGGCGCTCGATGGGGTTGGTGGACCAGATCTGCAGCCAGTGTTTGGGCGGGAACCCGCAGAACGCTAGTAGGTCGCCGCAGGCGTTGTGGAGCATCTGGGCGACCTTGGGATGGGAGCGTTCGCGCATGCGGGCCACCTCGTCGAACTGCGCCTGAACGTGCTTGGCGTCGGGCTAGGCGAAGATGGTGTGGATGACGCTGGCGACCATTTCCTGGCTGCCCGCGGCACGATCGAAAGTATATTTCGCATTTAGTACACTCGGTAGCGTTGCCAGTTGGCGCCTTGGAACACGGTGCCGATGGCCTTCTTCAATCCGGTGTGAGCGTCGGAGATGGCGAGCTTGACATCGTCGAGACCGCGGGTCTTCAACGACCGGAGGAAGCTGGTCCAGAACGCCTCACTCTCGCTATCACCGACGTCGAAGCCGAGGACCTCGCTGTGCCCGTCGGCGGCCACGCCGATGGCGACGACCGTAGCTTAGGAGATGACGCTGTGTTTGACGCGGGCCTTGCAATACGTAGCGTCGAGAAACACATAGGGGTACCCGGTCATGCCGAGGTCCCGGTCACGAAAAGCAGCGGCTTCCCCGTCGAAATCGGCGCAAATCCGGAACACTTCGGACTTGGAGAAGCCGGTATCCGCGCCGAGGGCCTTGACTAGATCGTCGACTTTCCATGTCGAGACGCAGTGAAGGTACGCTTCCATCATGACGGCGAACAGGGCCTAGTCCACGCGCAGGCGACGCTTGAGTAGGGCGGGGAAGAAAGAACCTTGGCGCAGCTTAGGGATCTTCAGATTCAGATCCCCGGCCGTCGTCGACAGGACGCGCGGGCGGGTGCCGTTGCGCTGGGTGGTGCGGTATTCGGAGCGTTCGAAACGGCCGGCGGTCATGAGGGCGGTGGCTTCCGCGTCGATCAGTTCTTGGTAGAGAGTTTCGGTCGCGACGCGGATGCGATCGGGGAGGGCCTGTCCTACCTGATTCGTCGCTGCGTAATAGCTGGTGTGTCACCCGCCTTCTACTAGATGCTCTTGTCGACGCGAATTCGCCCGGCGCCCGCTTACGAACACAGCATGAGACCCGCGGACTCCTGCCGGGTCTTCAAATCCGATGATGCCGCCTCGCCTGCAAGGCGCACATAGCGATCAGGCAGACGAACTTGACGATGCCGCTGACGTCAACGGCCCAATGTTTTCGCGCCGCCCCGATGCAGAGCCACGGTGCCGTTATCCATCAATTTCGTCGCCGTACCGAAGCGCACCCGAGAGACGCTTCAGAAGGCCGAACAGCGAGAAAAGGTGATTGAGTGCGGCACGGACTCACGCGCTGAATGAATAACCAGCAGAAGGCCCGCAGCTTCCAAGCTGATCAAACCCAACATTGCATGCTTATCAGACTTGCCGGGATACCCACAATGGGCATTAATGCCGACTTGTGACTCTAGTCTCGGATCCCCAGAGTAGGTAGAGCAGAATCCAGCTCCGATGAACCGGAGGAGAGCGGGTCAGATTCAAGTCAGTTTTTCTCGTTGGAAGCGATAATCGACTTGCGTCAGTCTCACGCTAGAAAGGACCCGACATTTTTTACCCTCCGATCGCAGGTTACGCGGTCGTGTCGCTGGTAATGATCGGTTTAGCGATCATTCAACACCGAGGCGGCCTCAGCAGAAATATGGCCATTGGCATCAGAACAAAGCACACGCTGGCGTCCGACCAGGCTTGGTCGTCAGCGCAAGAATCTGCAACTCCGTATCTAATCGCCATCGCGACAGTCGCCGGCAGCCACGCAGGCGCACTCTTGACAGTCCAACTCAGCGGTTATTCGGAGATTCTCGGGAACATTCTCGCCCTCAGCGGCTTCCTGATTATCGTCGCAATTGCCCTACTCGCCATGAGGGCGGCGAACCGAGCCGCAAAATCTTCCGAATAGGGCGCGCTAAGCAACCATTCACCAAGCACAATCTGAAGGGCGGAAAAATGAAAAATCACACCAGACTCATCGCCGGCGCAGTCTCAATACTGATCGCGCTTTCTGTTCCAACGACTGCTCATGCTTCGGGCGACGTAAGTTCTGCTGAGTTGAAGCCCTACGCGGTCGCGGGGGACGACCGTCGCGCCACGTTGATTGACTCAAAGGCTGAGGCGAACGACCGGCTCGGCTCGGACGCCTTGAGCGCGGAATTCGACATTGCGACCGATGCTGAGCTGGTTGCATTCCTCCTACTGGCCAAAGGCCCTATCGCGGATCGCAATCCCGATGCTGTTGCCGCGGCTGAGGCTCAAATCCCGGCCCTTACTGAGATCACCGAGGCTCAGGCCCTTGACGCGTCGCAGCAGTACGTTGACGCGAGCAGCGTCTTCGTCTCCGAAATTCGCCCTGGCCTACTAAGTTCGAATCCCATTTACGTGCAGGACGCCATCGACCGCTTCGGACGGGACTTCGTCAGCTACGTCGACTCTGTATCAGAAGGGGCTTCAGAGTCCGCCGAAGGGCTCGTCGTCCGGGCGAGCGGCTGCAACGGATCATTCTGTGTGAAGCAGGTGGCTCTGGCGCTGACGACCGCGGTAGTGGTCTGGCAGATAGCGGGACTCCACACGGTCGCGGCTGTAACCATCGTCCTCGCAGCCGCTGTGTTCGTCTACCTGCCCGGTAACGAACGCATGGGACAGGTGGATGAGCAGAAGTTCGTGTCGAGCTTCATGTCTAACATTCGAGCGTAACCATCGATCGATCAATGGTGAGATGGCGTGAAAGACGTTGGCGCGCCGCTAAGCCTTTTACAAAAGCGAAAATCACGTTTCGCGTGTCACTCATCGCGTTTGTTGCGGTTATCGCTTGCTCTATTTTTATACAACTTCCAACGACCGTGATGGGAGGGAGTAATAATGACGTGCGGAAAGCGTGGTCGACGCTGTACCCGCAAGGTTGGCAGTTTTTTACGAAAGCGCCTGACGACGCCGAAGCAACGGTGTACTCCGTTCAGGATGGAAGTATTGATTCCATTAGTGAGTTTCCGAACTCGTTGACGAGCAATCTATGGGGTTTCGCCCGGGGTCAACGTGCTCAGGGTACGGAGCTGGCGAGTGTCACGCAGCAATCGACCAACTGGGTTGAGTGCGGCACGGTCGATGGCGACTGCCTAGTCGAAACGGCAAGATTGGCTGCCCCTGAAAAGGTCAAGAACCCATCTGACCTACCAACGATTTGCGGGACTGTCATCGTTGCGATGACAGTCCCGGTTCCTTGGGAGTTCCGTTCTCAATTCGATGGGTGGCGGGTCGATGACAGAGCGGTACTTCTCGAGGTGCAATGTTAATGCAGTCTTCGCCAAACCAAGCCACACGGCCCTCAGTTTTTTCGCGCACCCTTCGCTGGTGGACGGTCGATCGTTGGTTCATGCTCAGTCGGGCGATCATTGCCCTTGCTCAACTTAGTATTTTTGTATTGACGCCTCTTTCACGTCTCACTGCGCAAGTCGGTGGGGTAACGAGAGAAGAGCACTGCACCGGTTCCTTGCGGGCGTGGAACATCGTGTGCAGCGGCCTCCCCGCAGAGGCCATTCAAGCGGTAATCGTTGTCTGCCTTCTGCTCGTGATTAGCGGCCTGGTTCCCCGGGTCACCGCGCCGCTGCACCTCTATATAGCCATCTCTATTGCCGCCGGGCTCACGCACATTGACGGTGGGGAATCAGCCGCTGTGGTCGCACTGGTTTGGATTTCGATCCTGTGCCTGTTTGATCGGCGCTGGAACGGTTGGGCATCCCACGCTCCGACTCGGGTCGTCGTCGGCGACGCACCATTCTGGATAGGTATTCCGCAGGCCGCTGCGATCGCTCTTAAAGTGCAGTGCTCCGTTATTTACCTGCATTCGGCGACCGCCAAGTTCGGGACGGAGGCGTGGATTGACGGCTCAGCGATCTACTACGTCACCCGTATGGAGATGTTCGGGGTATCCGGCACTTTAGCTCCCCTTGTGCTAGCTATTACGTCCATTCCCGCCGGATCGTTCTTCATTACGTACGGAGTGATCGCTTCGGAAATTTTGATAGCCGTCCTCATCTGGCTGCCCGTGCGGGGCCGCCTTATCGCGGTAGGAATATCTCTCGCGCTGCACGCCTCTATCATCGTCCTGCTCGGCATCGGCAGCTTCGGGCTGATCATGGTGGGCGTCGTCCTTGCCGCGGCAGTGACGTACGAGACTGTTGCCAACCCGCGCAACTCCAAGACAGACTATGCCCCTAAAATCGCCGCCACCGACAGGCACCAGCTTTCTCAATCATCGGCGTCGGCCGGGGACGCGACCGCAATTCCACGATAACCGACGGTCAGGCGCACTCGAACGGAAACTCCCTCAACAAGTAGCTGCACCTGCCGGAAAAGCAGGCGCGGTAGACGACCAACGAAGCATCCCAATTTCATAGCTCCATTCGTTGTTGTGCTCCTTCCCGGTTTTCCAGAGACTGCGTTGTTAACGCCGACTGAAAACAGGGCCACCAGCCACTATGGAGGGTGATCAATATGGATGATTGGGGGAAGATACGCCAGCTGTTTTCTGCGGGCCAGCACTCGAAGAGGGAGATCGGCCGACTCGTCGGCGTCTCGCGGGGAACGGTCGATCGGGCGTTGGAGTCGGACCGGCTTTCGAAGTATCAGCGGGCCGCGACGGGGTCGAGTTTTGACGCGTATGCGACGCAGGTCCGGGTGCTGTTGGCCGTGACGCCGCGGATGCCCGCCTCGACGTTGGCGGAGCGAGTCGGCTGGTTGGGGTCAGCGTCGGTGTTCCGAGACAAGGTCGCCTTGATCCGACCGGAGTATGTCCCGCCGGACGCGGCCGATCGGCTGGTGCATGAGCCCGGCCGGCAGGTGCAGTGTGACCTCTGGTTTCCGCACGAGCCGTTGCCGCTGAGCCATGGACAGGAGGGCATGCCGCCGGTGTTGGTGATGACGTCGACGTTCTCCGATTTCTTCCAGGCAATTATGTTGCCCTCGCGAACCACGTCGGACCTGCTCGGCGGGATATGGTCGCTGTTGCAAGCCGCCGGCGCCGTGCCGCTCCGGCTGACCTGGGACAACGAGACTGGCATTGGCAAGGGCAAACTCACCGAACGCACCGCCGCGTTCGCCGGGACCCTCGGCACCGAGATTAAGCTGCTCAAGGCCCGCGATCCGGAGTCCAAGGGCATGGTCGAGCGCCGCAACCGGTTCTTCCGATCGTCGTTCATGCCGGGGCGACATTTCGCATCGCCGCAGGACTTCAACGAGCAGATCGCTGACTGGCTGCCGCTGGCGAACGCGCGTCATTCCCGGTCACGACGGGCGCGCCCGATCGATCTGATCGAGCAGGACCGCGCCGCGATGCGCCCGCTGTCACCGGTGCCGCCGGACGTGCTCTTTCACAACACGGTGCGCCTGCCGCGGGATTACTACGTCCGGGTGCTCTCCAACGATCACTCCGTCGCGCCGGCGATGATCGGCCGCCTCGTCGACGTGACGGCGAGCCTGGACACCATCAACGTCACCCACAACGGAATGAACGTCTCCTCTCACGAGCGGGAATGGGCCCGCGCGCTGACGGTGACTGACCCGGAGCATGTCGGGCAGGCCGACGTGCTGCGGCGCCAGTTTCAGTCGCTGCGCCATCACCGCCCGCAACCGACGGTCGCGTTCGTCGAGACGGCCAGCCTGGCGTCCTACGACCGGTTGTTCGGCGTGGAGACTGGCACTGAGCTGCGCGACCTGGACGTGGTCGCATGAGCGGCGCCGCGGCTTCACAGATCGAGTACTACGCCCGGGCGCTGCGCGCGCCGAGGATCGGCGACGCGTTCCGCCGCCTCGGCGACCAGGCCCGTGATTCCGGTTGGTCGCACGAGGAATACCTTGCCGCGGTCCTCTCCCGCGAGGTGTCCGAACGTGAAGCGTCCGGCGCGGCCCTGCGGATCAAAGCGGCCCGGTTCCCCGGCCACAAGACCCTCGAGGACTTCAACTTCGACCACCAACCCACCGCAGACCGGAACCTCCTCGCGCACCTGGGCACCAGCACGTTCGTCACCGAAGCGAAGAACGTGGTGCTCCTTGGCCCGCCGGGCACCGGCAAGACCCACCGCGTCCTCTTCGACACCGCCACCGGCTGGGTCGCCCGATTGCAGGAAGCTCACTCCCGGGGCAAGCTCGCCGCAGAGCTCACACGCCTGCGTCGTTACAGCGTTTTGATCTGCGATGAAGTTGGCTATATTCCGTTTGATCAGGACGCTGCGAACCTGAGTTGGGGATTCGCCGGCGTTGACCAGACGGCGCGCGTTCAGAATTTGGCTTTCGGTGAAGCGTGGGCGACGTCCGTCGAGATCCTTTCCGGCAGCGCGGCGCTTACTCACACTGTCCTGGATGCGTTCGCGTTTGATCGCTAGTTCCATCTCAGCCAGCGCCGCCATGACGGTGAAGACCATGCCACCCATCGGTGTACTCGTGTCCACGTCTCCCCCGCCCAGGTTCAACACACGAAGCGCAGCCCCGCGCGTGCGCAGCACCCCCGCGAGCTCCAGCATGTTGGCTGTCGACCTCCCCAAGCGGTCAAGCGTGGTGACCACGAGGGTGTCACCAATCTGCAATGCGTCGAGAGCCGCATCAAATGCCGGCCGCCGTGCGCGCCCGCCGCTGACTCCATGATCGACATAGACGTCGTCCTTGCGAATGCCGGCGGCGATCAGATCAGTGATTTGCCGATCCATCGCTTGACTCTTTGTCGAAACCCGTGCATACCCGATCAGCTTCGCCACTGACGCCTCCAGATGTCTCGCAACTGTCCATGCCTACTGGAATCCTACGACTGGGTAAAAACACACGTTGCGAGACACGCCGACTCGCCCGCTTCCGCGGGGTGACGGTTGCCACATCCCTGCCCCGAGTGGATGTGCACTGCTTCTATCTGCGGGAACGCCTCGCGCCATTTTGTCTCGACAAGGTGTCTCGCAGCCGACGGGTTACGAGACGCCGCGTGTACCTATCGCCTCTCGAGCGCACGTTTATATCGGGAGCAGCGCAAAAACATGCCACGCACGCTTGATATTTGTCTAGCTCTCCCCCGGATTGTGTCGTGAATCACCTACCGCTCCTAGTAGACGTGCGCTTCCCTTGACCGAAGGTGATCGAGCTCAACCAAGATGTCTCGAGCTTTGTCTAACGTGTCCTCCTCGAGAACCGAGCACGGCAAGCATTAGGGGATAAACAATGGATAAACGATGGGTGCATCAAGTCAGGACTAATTAGCGCGAACGGGGAATTCCCGGTCAGAAGGTATTTCAAAGTCGATGCTTGGATTCGAATCCAGAACCAAATCGAATTTCATCGTTTCAGACCGGCTCGCGGGCTCGCAAGATGCTTGATGGCGGGTCGTTTTGACGAGGGGTATTAAATTTTAGAACCGGGAACGACGTTCAAATCCTCAATCTTGACCACTTTTGCAAGGTGAAATCCCTGATCAGACAAATTTAACAGTAGGGCGGCCGGGACTTGAACCCGGGACCGACGGATTATGAGTCCGCTGCTCTAACCAGCTGAGCTACCGCCCCAAAGAGAACGACCACACGGTCGTTCCCACAAATACGTGACTATCCCGGCGTCTGCGACGAAACCCCGTTGGTGACCAGATCGCTCACCGGCTCCCCACGATACAGGCATTCGAACGTGTTCAAAGTGCGCTTGATGTCGTGCGCGGCAATGAGTTTGAGTGACTCCCGCTTGAGTGCCTCCAGGCGTTCTGGGGTAGCCGTCAGCACCAGGGTCAGTTTGTCCGCCAGATCCCGCGCATCGCGCGGCTTGAACAGGTACCCGTTGGCCTGGTCATGAACGAGATGTGGAAGCGCCATTGCATCGGCGGCCACAATTGGCAATCCCGACGCCATGGCCTCCATCGTGGCGATACTCTGCAGCTCGGCAATGGACGGCATGGCGAAGACCGTGGCCCGTGAGTACGCCGCGCGCAGTTCGTCATCCGTCACATAGCCGGTGAACGTGACACGGGAGCGGATGCCGAGCGTGTCGGCCAGGTGCTCCAGGTTGCGTTTCTGGTCGCCCCCGCCGACAATCTCGACCCGGGCGTCGAGGTCAGGTGACAACAGCGCTGCCGCCTGCAGGAGCACGTCGATCTGCTTCTCTCCGGTGACGCGACCGACGAATAGGATTCGGTTCTTTGTGCGCGGCTCGAAGTTCGGTGCGTAGTTGTCAGCGTCGATTCCGCAGGAGATCGCATGGACACCGGTGAGACCGGTGTATTTCTCCAAAAACTGTGCGGCCCGTATGGTCGGGGTGGTGACGGCTGCGGCGCGGCCGAACGTGCGCCGGGCAGCACGCCAGGCGGCCTTGATAACGCGATCTTGTAAGCCGACCGGCACGAGGGAGAACTTCACCATATTCTCGGGCATGAAGTGATTCGTGCCGACCAGGCGGATGTTGCGCTTGGCCGCCTCGATCGAAACACCGCGGCCGACGTTGATGTGGGACTGAAAGTGCACGACGTCGGGATGGAAAGAGTTGAGAATGCGCCGGCTTTCACCACGAATCAGCCAGGGCAGGGCATAGCGTAACCAGTCGTGCGGGTACCAGCGCCAGCTGTGCAGGCGATGCACCACCATCGGCTGTCCCTCGTGCATTTCGGTCCAACTGCCGTGCTTGCGCGACGCCGCGGGAGCCATGATCTGAACTTCGTGGCCTCGTGCCACCAGGCCGGCGGCCAGTCGCTCGGCAAATCGAGCAGCACCGTTCACATCGGGTGCAAAAGTGTCGGCGGCGATGAGAACACGAATCCGCGGCTTTTCAGACGGCACACTCGCGGCGCGCTCGGGCGCATTGCCCGGGGTTGGGCTGCTCAGCAAGTCGGTCGAATCTGACAAGTGGAGTGGTCCCTACGTTGTTGGGCCGGAGATCATCATCCGGCAGGAAATCTCGAGTGCACTCGCTGGAAATGACGCGGTGCACTCGAACCCTATTCTAAACCGTGCCTACCGAGCGGTGTCCCGCACCGCGGCGGCCCAAAATTCTTCGCGAGTCAGCGGTCGAGTTGGGGGTGGTAGCGCGCGAGCAGAAAAACGCCCCAAATGGCAATTGCCCCGGCCACGACGAAGGCGACGGCAGCTGCGGGCGGTGCCTGGCTGGCTTCGCCCAGCACGATAATTCCAATGCCGACAGCGACGAGCGGGTCGACAACAGTGAGCCCTGCGATCACGAGATCCGGTGGTCCCGACGCGTAGGCGTTCTGCACGAAGTACGCTCCCAGCACAGCGGCGAGCAGTAGGCCGAGCACGCACGTCAACGTAAGCCAATCAAAGTTTCCGTTCTGGGTGCGATTGATGACGACCTTGGCCAACGTCGCTACGAATCCGTAGAGCACGCCGGCACCGAGAATGTAGAAAATTGCCTGCGACCGGCGGCGGAGAAACCCGAAGGCAAGCGCAAAGGCCAGCAGAACGACAGCGAGAACGATGAGGATCGTCACCAGGTTTTGGTCGGTGACCGGCTTGTCGACGGCGGTGAACGCTGCCACGGTCACGAACAGGCCTACCCCGCCCACGCACATAGAGATGGCGATAATGCTCGCCCGATTGAGCTTGACCTTGCTGACTCGGGCGTTCAGAACGGCGGTGATGACGAGGGCGACCGCCCCGAGCGGCTGCACGACGATGATGGGCGCGAAGGCAAGGCTCGTCAGTTGGAACACAATAGCCAGGCCGAGCATAAGAGATCCAAACACCCAGGACGGCCGGGCCAGCAGCAGGGTGAGCTGACGCGCGCTGAGCCCGCCGGTGACCGCTTTGGTGCGCGCCTCGACCTTATTCACGCCGCGATGCTGAAATTGAGCGCCGAGGGAGAGAAAGACGGCGCCGACCAAGGCCAGCGGAATGCCGATGGCCTGCCGCGGATCAATGGCGATTTCTGTCGCCAGATCGGTTAGGTCAGGAGTCACTTGACGACCCTATCGACAAGCTTGACGATATTCTGGAGGAATGGCCGTACGCGCGATAGTAATTTCAGGTGACCCCGTTCTCCACTCCCCCGCTGCTCCCGTCGTCGATTTCGACGACGATTTGCGCGCGTTGGTGAAGGACATGTTCGAGACGATGGATGCTGCGCCGGGGGTCGGTCTCGCTGCCACGCAGGTGGGAGTCGGGCTGCGCATCTTCACCTACAGCTACCAGGATGACGATGACCTGTCCTGGCGGGGCGTCGCGATCAACCCTGAACTCTGGATCACACCGGTGTCGGCCGAGCCCGTTGACGACGAAGATGTCGACGAAGACGAAGGATGCCTGTCATTTCCGGGCGAACGTTTTCCACTGAAACGGGCAGAGTCGGCCATTCTGCGCGCTGTCGACGCCGAGCAAAAACCCTTTGAGATTCGAGCGGACGGCTGGCTCGCCCGTATCTTTCAGCACGAGTACGACCATCTCGACGGCACCCTATATGTTGACCGCCTCGAGCACGTCTACGCGAAGGCTGCGGCCAAGATCGAACGTAAGAAGAGTTGGGGCGGGCCCGGCCTGAGCTGGACCCCGGGGGTCGACAACCTCGAGGGGTAACGCCCCAGCACGAGTATCAGGCACCGTGAGCGGTACCGAGGTCACCGGCTGAGGTCTACACCGTGCACGCCGTTGTGAAAGCGCAGGGATGGGAACACGGCCGACACCGAGAAACCCAGCCCGGGTACCGTTCCGGCGTTGAAGACACCACCGAAGAGCTGCGCGCGCTCCCGCATCTGCGTGATGCCGGGACCGGCGATGCTCTCGCTGAGGGCCTTGAGGTCGTCCTCGATCGTGTACGGGGTGCGTGCAGCCTGTTCGCCAGCTTCCTTGCCGTCCCGACGGGCTGCGGCGCGGATACCGTCATCGTCGACGAGCAATTGCAGGCCGTCCCTGGTCCAGGTGAACGACACGCGCGCTTCAGTTCCAACGCCGCCGTGCTTGAGCGCGTTTGAGAGGGCGCTCTGCAGAATTCGGAAGATGGCCAGCTCCGCACCAGCCTTGAGCGCGAATCGTTCGCCCGATTCGATGAAACCGACCACCAGACCGGCGTCACGCATCACGCGAAACAGGTCGCGGGTTGACTGCGGGCCCGGCTGTAAGGCCCCGACCGTTTCGCCCTCGCGCACGATTGTCAGCACGCGACGCATGTCAGCGAGGGCCACCCGGCCATCATCAACGAGCGCCGTGGCGGCGCGCACGGCCGTTGACGGATCGCTCTCCGCCATGTAGCGGGCGCCCTCGGCCCGCGTGACGAGGCGGGCAATCGTGAGCACTGCGCCATCCTGCAACTCCCGAATGATGGCCAGGCGCCCCTGTTGCTCGGCGAGGGAGAGCTCGAGTTCAATGCGCACACGTTCAGCGGCATTGCGATCGAAGATGACTCGACGTGAGCGCAGCAACGAGATGGTCCACAACACGAGCAGCGCCCCGGATAGTACGCCGAGTGCAGGTACCAGAAGTTGCGAGAAATCCACTGCTGACCGCCGTTTCTTGTGCCGAAACCATGGCGCATTTTAAGAGGTGAAAAAACCTTCTGTCGAAACAAAAACGTAGCGACAAAAAAGGCCACCCGGGGTGGAGCCCTGAGTGGCCTTTCGCTCCCCGACTTGGACTCGAACCAAGAACCTGCGCATTAACAGTGCGCTGCTCTGCCAATTGAGCTATCGAGGAATACTGGAACAGCGTTGTTACTTTACCAAGATTTCTTGATGTGCCAAAACCACGACGACTGCCGATTGGCTCTAAGTTCTCATTTTGACCACCGAAAAGCCTTTGCAGGCCACGAAATATGGGCCACGGGCAACAGTTGAGCAGTCTGGTGCTCCAAAAGCCGGTCGGGCGTGTCGGACCGGTCGCGACCAATCGCGCTTCGCAGCGGATGCGATCGATCGCGACCCAGATCAGTTCCCGGCTACGCCACCGGTTTCACCGCTGATGTCGCCAACCTCGACGCTGCGCACATCATCGACGACGACGGCAGTGTCTGCGGGAGGCTGCAAGGCTGCGGCGAGTCCACGGACATACGGGTGCCAGGGGTCTCGAAAGACGTCGTCGATGGTGCCGAGACCGACCAGCACGCCCTGGTGCATGACACCGATGCGATTGACGACCCGCTGCAGCACGGCCAGGTCGGAGCTGATCACGAGCGCGGAAAAGGATCGTTCCTGCTGCAGCTCGCTGATCAGGTCAATCACGGCGTCCCGGACCAGTACATCAACGCCCGCTGTGGGCTCGTCAGCGATCAACAGGGCCGGACCGAATACGAGCGCCCGGGCCAGCGCTACCCGCTGTCGTTGACCGCTGGAGAGCTCATAGGGATACTGACTGAGAAGAGCCAGCGGCAGGCGCACCGCATCGATCATGGTAGCCACCTGGGCGCCGAGCGCACGACGGTTATAGCGTCGATCCCGTTCGAGCACCGGTTCGGCGACAATCTCGGCCACCGTCATGGTCGACGGCAGGGTATCCGCGGCATTCTGGGCCAGCAGCCCCACTCCGAAGGTGAGCCGGGTCAGCTTGCGTTTGCTGATACGGCGCAGCTCGAACCCGAGCACCGTCGCCTCTCCCCCGGTGATTTGCGGACGGATGCCGGCGGCATCGTTCACGAAGGCGTCACCGGAGAGCACCCGGGCGAGGGTGCTTTTGCCCGAGCCGCTCTCACCGAGCAGACCCACGACCTCCCCCGGTGCGATGCGCAGGGTGAACCCGTGCACCGCAACGAACGCCGGGCTCGCCCCGTGCTGCGGGTATTCGATGGTCAGATCGCTCGTTTGAATCGGGGGAACGGATGCTGCGCCATGCCTCATCCGATCTATCCTGCCGCACGCAGGATGCGAAGTTCATCCCTCCGCAGGGCCTGCGCCGCCGGATCAGGAACCGGCAGCGACGCCAGCAGCCGCTGGGTGTAGGCATCCTTCGGGGCACCGAGAACTTCAGCGCCGGTTCCTTCCTCGACCAGTTTTCCCTGGTAGAGCACGGCAATGCGGTCGGCGAGAATATCGACGACGGCAAGGTCGTGGCTGATGAACAGCGCAGCGAAGCCAAACTCTTTCTGCAGCTCGGCGAAGAGCTCGAGCACCTTCGACTGCACCGACACGTCGAGCGCGCTGGTCGGTTCGTCCGCGATGAGCAGGCTCGGTTCCAGCGCGAGTCCGCGGGCCAGGCTCGCGCGCTGACGCTGTCCACCGCTGAGCTCGTGCGGGTAGCGGTCACCGAATGCGCGCGGCAGCTGGACCGCCTCGAGTAGCTCGTTGACGCGCCTACGGGCGGCACGGGGGTTGGCTGCTCGCCCGTGTACGACGAGCGGTTCGGCCACGCACTCAGCGATCGTGAGTAGCGGGTTGAAGCTCGATGCCGGGTCCTGAAAGACGAAACCGATGTCACTGCGCACCTTCTTGAAGGCGCGTTCCTTGAACCCATTCATCTCATGGCCGAGCACGGTGAGGGATCCACCGGTCACCCGGGTCAGTCCGGCCATGGCGCGACCGATCGTGGTCTTGCCCGATCCGCTCTCACCGACCAGGCCGAGTACCTCGCCGGGACGAATAGTGAAGCTCACTCCATCGACGGCGGTGAAACCAGGTTTGCCGAGCCGACCTGGGTACTGAATTTTCAGGTTGTCGGCGACAACGACCGGCTTAGTTGCTGCCCAGTCAGCCTCGCGAGCCTCAAGCCTTGCGGTAGCCCGCGCTGTGCCCTGACCGACGTGCGGCACCGAGCCGAGCAGTCGTTTGGTGTACTCGTGCTGCGGATTCGAGAACAGAGCCTGAGCGGGGGCCTCTTCGACAATTTTGCCCTCGTACATGACGACGACGCGGTCGGCGAGGTCGGCGACCACGCCCATGTTGTGGGTGATCAGCACAATCGCACTGCCGAACTCGTCGCGGCAGCGTCGCAGCAGGTCGAGAATCTCGGCCTGCACCGTCACGTCGAGGGCCGTGGTCGGTTCATCGGCGACGATCAGCCCGGGGTCGAGCACGAGGGCCATGGCGATGACCACGCGCTGTTTCTGCCCGCCCGAGAACTGGTGTGGATAGTAGTCGACGCGGCTGTCCGGGTCGGGGATTCCGACCCGGCCGAGAATCTCAATCGCCTTGGTGCGGGCTTCTTTGCGACTGAACTCACCGTGGGCCCGAATGCCCTCCGCGATCTGCCAGCCGACGGTGTACACGGGGTTCAGCGCTGTAGACGGCTCCTGAAAAACCATGGAGACATCCGTTCCCCGCAGCTGGCGCAGCTTCTGCTTGCTCACGGAGAGCACGTCATTGAACGTGGAGCCGTCCTTGCTGCTGAGGATCACGGCACCATGGGCGATCGCCGTTTCCGGGAGCAGGCCCAGAATGGTCTTGGCGGTAACGGTCTTGCCGCTGCCGCTCTCCCCCACGATGGCGAGAACCTCACCGGGGGCGACGCGCAGACTGACCCCGTCGACGGCCGTGACCGCTCCGCCATCGGTGGCAAAGGTCACATTGAGGTTGTCGATGCGGACGACGTCGGGCAGGGAGCTCATTATTTGGCCTCGAATGGGTCGTCGTTCTGGTGTTGGTCGAAAGCCGGCGAGCGGGCCTCAAGCCCGCCGATACCGCCAGGTCCGGCATTGAGGGTTCCGCCGAGGACGACACTGGTGGCAGCGCCGCCGCCGCTGGTCTTGCCTGGAGCACGTCGACTGCGCAGTCGTGGGTCGGCGAGGTCGTTCAGGCTTTCGCCGACCAGGGTGATGCCGAGAACGACAAGCACGATCGCAAGCCCCGGGAACAGGCTGGTCCACCAGATACCGCTTGAGACGTCGGACAGCGATTTGTTCAGGTCGTACCCCCACTCGGCGGCCGAGGATGGCTCGATGCCGAAGCCGATGAAGCCGAGGCCCGCCAATGTCAACAGCGCCTCGGAAGCGTTCAGCGTAAAGATCAGGGGCAAGGTTCGCGTGGCGTTGCGCAAAACGTGGCGAAACATGATGCGTCCGTTGCTCGCACCGAGCACCCGGGCCGACTCCACGTAGGCCTCAGCCTTGATGCGCACGGTTTCGGCGCGAATCACTCGAAAGTACTGCGGAATGAAGACAACGGTGATCGAGATCGCGGCGGCGAAGATTCCACCCCACAGGCCGGAGCGGCCGCCGGATATGACGATTCCCATGACGATCGCCAGCAGCAGCGCCGGAAAGGCGTAAACGGCGTCGCAGATGACGACCAGCACCCGGTCGAGCCATCCGCCGAAGTAACCGGAGACGAGGCCGAGGGCTACGCCGGCGAAGATCGAGAGCACGATGGCGATGACCATCACGGTGATCGCGGTCTGCGAGCCCCAGATAACACGGGAAAACACGTCGTAGCCGCCGACGGTAGTACCGAGCAGGTGTGCGCCGCCGGGCGCCTGCTGGGCGCCGAAGGGGCCGCTGTCATCGCGCAGCTGGCTGTAGCCGTACGGCGCGAGCAGTGGCGCGAAGATTGCGGTCAGAATGAAGACGCCGGTGATGACGAGGCCGGCCACGAGCATGCCGCGTTGCAGGCCGACGCTCTGGCGGAGTTGATGCACGACGGGCAGGCGGGTCCAGAGCGGAGCTTTGGGGCGCGTGGTTTCAACAGTCATGGTCAGTACCGCACTCTCGGGTCGATGAGCGCGGCGATGATGTCCACGATGAAGTTGGACAGGGCAACGATGACGGCGAGCAGTGCGACGATGCCCTGCACGGCCACGAAGTCGCGAGCCTTGATGAATTCGATGAGGATGAATCCCAGTCCCTTCCACTCGAAGGTGGTTTCGGTCAGTACTGCGCCACCGAGCAGTAGTGCGATCTGCAGGCCGATGACGGTGATGATGGGGATGAGGGCTGGCCGGTAGGCGTGCTTGCTCACCAGACGAAATTCATTGACACCGCGCGAGCGGGCGGCATCCACATAGTCGGTGCCCAGAGTGCCGATGACGTTGGTGCGCACGAGCCGGAGGAACACTCCGGCCGTCAGCAGCCCCAGGGCCAGCGCGGGGAGTACAGCGTGGGCCAGAACATCCACGAAGACCGCGGGGTCGCCGGTCTGCAGAGCGTCGATCGTGTAGACACCGGTCTTATCGGGCAGGAACCCCATTTGCAATTCGGAGCCGGTCGTTGCTCTCCCTGCTACGGGTAACACCTTGAGCCACACGGCGAAGACCAGCTTGAGCAGGAGTCCGGCGAAGAATACCGGTGTGGCGTAGCAGAGGATGGCGAACACGCGCAGGACGGCATCCGGTGCCTTGTCGCGCCAGTAAGCCGCGACCATGCCGAGCGGGATTCCGACGATGAGTGCCACCAGGAGGGAATAAAAGACCAGCTCAGCAGTCGCCGCCCCGTAGGTGAGGAGAACCTCGGAGACTGGCCGGTTGGTGCTGATCGTGGTGCCGAAATTGCCGGTGAAGATGTGGCCGAGGTATTCGAAATACTGCACCAGGATAGGGCGGTCGTAGCCAGCCTCGTGGATGCGTTCGGCGAGCTGATCAGGCGCAAGACGGCCACCAAGAGCAGCAGTGATGGGGTCGCCCGTTGCGCGCATGAGCCAGAACACCATGGTGACCAGGATGAATATCGTGGGAATGATCAGAAGAAACCGAATCAGCAGATATCGACCGATTCCGCCGCCCTGACTGGTCTTCTTCTTCGAAGCGCGTCCGCCGGTCGGCGCGGATGGCTTCAGAGCCACAGTGGACATAACTACCTCACGATTGCAAAAGAATCGGGGGCATCCAGCGAATTCGCGCTGAACACCCCCGGTGGTCTGACTATTGAACTTTATCCGACGTGCCGATTATCCCCTGGAGAGCGCTCCGTAGCGGAACTTGAACGAATCGTCGAGTGTGTCCTTGGTGCCGGTGATGTCCGTACCGGTCACCGCGACCTGTGAACCTTGCAGCAGCGGGAGAGTCGACAGCTGGGCTGCGACTTTGTCCTGGATCTCACTGATGAGCGCGGTGCGCTCTGCCGGGTCAACCGTGACGGCCTGCTTCAGGATCAAGTCGTTGACTTCCGGGTCGCTGTAGTGGTTCTTGATGAAGTTGTTGGTCAGGAAGAACGGTGTCAGGTAGTTGTCGGCGTCGGTGTAGTCCGGGAACCAACCGAGCTGGTACGCGGGGTACACGTCAGTGGTACGGTCCTTGACGTACTGCACGTATTCGGTCGACTGCAGGGAGACGTTGAACAGGCCGGACGAATCAAGCTGATCCTTGATCAGCGCGTACTCATCGCTCGATCCGGGACCGTAGTGGTCGGTGTTGTACTGCAGGCTGAAGTCGACTGGAACACTGACTCCGGCGGCCTCCAGGGTCGCTTTAGCCTTGTCGAGGTCAGGCGCACCCGATCCGTCGCCGTAGAGGCCCTTGAGGGACTCGTTCGCACCGGTCAAGCCATTGGGAACATAGGAATACAGCGGGGTGTATGTGCCCTTGTAGACCTGGTCGGCGAGCTCGCCGCGGTCGACGATATCTGCCACTGCCTGACGCACCGCCAGTGCTTTAGCCGGGTCGGCCTCGGCGGTCGTCGCTCCGTACGGCTGCGTATTGAAGTTGAAGGTGATGTACCGGATCTCACCACCGGGGCCGTCCAGAACAGACACATTGTCGTTGCCGCGGAGGTCGTCAATATCGGTAGCTGACAGGCTGCGCAGGGCGACGTCCACGCTGCCCTCCTGAACCTCGAGCTTGAGGTTAGACGAGTCGGTGAAGTACTTCACGTTGACGCCGTCGTTCTTCGCGGCGCCCCAAAGCCCCTGGTACCCCTCGAATTTCTTATACGAGATGATGTTATTGAAGTCGTAGCTCGCGATTTCATACTGTCCGGCGAAGGCCTTGGCGGCGACGATGTCGTCGTCGTCGGTCAGTTCCGTGGCCGAGAAGGAGTCTTCGTCGACAATGGGACCGGCCGGGCTCGACAGGATCTGGGGGAAGATCTGATCGTTGGCAGCCTTGAGGGTGAAAACAACCGTGGTGTCGTCCACGGCCGCGGTGCTCGCAAGGTTGTAGAGAAGCGATGACGGGCCGTTATCGGCAGCGATCGCGAGCTGGCGATCAAAGCTGAATTTCACGTCCGATGAGGTGAGGGCATTGCCGTTGGCCCAGGTGAGGTCAGGCTTGAGGGTGACGGTATATTCCGTCGGCGAGGTGAACTCCGCCTTGGTGGCAATGTCGGGTTCGACTTCAGAGCTGCCGTACGGCGTGTTCATGAGAAAGGGGAACACCTGCAGCTGAACATTGAACGATCCAGCGTCATAGGAACCAGCGGGGTCGAGGGTGGTGACCTTGTCGGTCGTACCGAGGATGATGGTGCCCCCGGCGTTGGGGGTAGAACCGCCCGAAGCGCAGCCGGCCAGAACGAGCGCCGCAGCGGTCAGTCCGGCTGTGGCAGCGAGAGCGCGCTTGCCGTTAGTGAATGCGGATGTCATATCCGTCGTCCTCTTCCTCTAGAAGTTCTTAGATCAGGAACGCTCGAAAAGAGCGCAGCTGTTCCTTGCTATTAGCCAAGAGGTAGCACAGAAGTAGCAGATAGCAACGATCTGTCGCAGCTTCTTTACAGATCTGCAACAAACTCGGCCTCACGTGTTGCAGGGTGAAGGTCCTTGTTGCGATTTGCTGGCGAGGATGCGAAAAATGCCGGTTGCACAGTCATTCTTCGCGAAGGGCGCGGCGCTCGGCCTCGACCCGCACGAGTTCGCGCTGAAGAGCGCGGTACATCTCGGTGTCGGCGGCATCCGCTCGCTGGAGACGCCCGAGCAATTCTGCCTTGAGCCTGAGCAGATCTTTGTCAATGAGCACGATCGTGATGTCGCGAACGTAACGGGCGACATCTTTCTCGGTGCGCTCGGGAAGATTCGCCATGGCGAGCTCCTGCACGAGGTTCTTGAAGGTGTCAGGCACCTCGGAGACCACCCGCTCGAGCCAGTCTGGCGCGTCGAAATGAGCGAGACTCGCGGCGATGGCATCGCGCACGACCGCGAGCGACGTGTTCGCAAAAGATGTCTGCACCGCGCTGTCAAGGATGTCTCTGCCGATCAGTGTCGGTCGCTGAAGCATCGCCATGAGGCCGTCGCGCTCGAGCCGGGTGACCGGGTCACCGGGCAATTCGACCAGCGAGAACGGGCGCTCAGGCAGGACTTCGATCGTGCCGGCGTGGCGCGGCGCGTTCGGTGCGCCGCTCGCCGCGGCGCGTGCCCCGGATTGGGCGTTCGTCACCGCCTTGGCCACTTCGCCCATGTCGACTCCCAGCATGCGGGAGAGTTCACGGGTATAGCCGGGGCGCAGCACTGGATCGCGAATATCGCCGACCACGGGGGCCGCGGCACGCAGGGCCGCCGTTCGGCCCTCAACGGTGTCGAGATTGTACTGCGAGAGAATCTGCCGAATCATGAACTCGAACATGGGCTTCTTCGAGTCGACCAGCCGCCGTACGGCGTCATCACCGCGTTGCAGCCGCAGGTCGCAGGGGTCGAGTCCTTCCGGGCCGACGGCCACATAGGTCTGGGCGGAGAACCGCTGCTCTTCGCTGAAGGCGCGCATCGCGGCCTTCTGGCCGGCGGCATCCGGGTCGAATGTGAAGACGACCTCGCCAACTCCCGAATCGTCACCGAGCACACGGCGCAGCACCTTGATGTGGTCGACACCGAATGAGGTGCCACAGGTAGCGACGGCCGTGGTGATTCCGGCCAGGTGGCAGGCCATGACGTCGGTGTAGCCCTCGACAACCACGACCTGGTGGCTGCGCGATATATCACGTTTGGCCAGGTCGAGGCCATAGAGCACCTGGGCCTTGTGGTACACGGGAGACTCGGGCGTATTGAGGTACTTGGGGCCCTTGTCATCCTCGAGCAGCTTGCGCGCGCCGAAGCCGATGGTCTGCCCGGTGATGTCTCGAATCGGCCATACCAGGCGACCACGGAAGCGGTCGTAGATGCCGCGGTCGCCACTGGAGACCAAGCCAGAGAGCGTGAGTTCTTCGGTGGTAAACCCGCGACCACGCAGGTGGTTGGTTAATTCGTCCCAACTTTTCGGGGCGAACCCAACCCCGAATCGAGTTGCGGCGTTGGCGTCGAATCCGCGTTGGCCCAGGAAGGCGCGGCCGACCTCGGCACCCGCACTGCCGAGCTGCTCACTGAAGAAATCGGATGCTGCCTGATTGGCAGCGAGCAGTCGGGCACGATTACCGTGGTCGAGAGCTGCGCCGGAACCGTCTTCGTAGTGCAGGTCGAGGCCGACCCGACCGGCCAGGCGTTCGACGGCCTCACTGAAGCTGACGTGGTCCATTTTCTGCAGGAAGGAGTAAACATCACCGCTCTCACCACAACCGAAACAGTGGTAGAAACCCACCTGGGGACGTACGTGAAAGCTCGGGCTGCGTTCGTCGTGAAAGGGGCAGAGACCCTTCATCGAGCCGACACCCGCGGACTTCAGGGTGACGTAATCACCGACGATGTCGGCAATATTGGTGCGGGCCTTGACCTCTTCGATATCACTTTGTCGAATCAGTCCAGCCATGCCTAAATTCTATCGTCCCGGGGCGACGGGCTCCGTCGCCCGGTCCCCGGGCCCATGTTCGGACCGCGGGCCCAGTTTATAGACTGGGCCCGCGATCCGGGCCCGGGCCCCGTCCACAGGGGGGTGTTTTAGCCCTGCACCAGGCGCTCGTACCAAGCCAGTGCTGACTGGTCGGTGAGGCTGGCGACCTGGTCGACGATGACGCGCTTTCGGGCGGCATCATCGGTGGCAGCATGCCAGTCTTCGCGAAAGCCCGGGTCAAGGTGCTCGTCGCCAGACTGGTGCAGGGTTTCAGCCAGCATGGTGAGCACCTGGCGCTGCTGCACGTAGATGGGCTTGCGGGTGTTGCGGGTCATCACAAATGCCGCCACGATGCCTTTGAGCACCGCGATTTCGGCCTGGATCTCGCGCGGCACGACCACGTTAGCCCCGAAGCGCAGCATATTCGCGCCGGGGTGCGCCTCCTTGGTGGCGTGCACAGCTGCACCGCTGAAACGACCGATGAGCTGGCTCGTGAGGTTCTTGAGGCGACCCTGGTCGCGGCGTCCGGCGGTCCACGACTCCATCCAGCCATCGAGAGAGTCGAGGCGGTTGAATGCGGTGGCGAGGTCGTCGGCGCTGGTGGCGTCGCCGATCCACTCTGACATGGTGGCGAGGAGTTCGTCATGATCGGTGCGACTGCTCAGGGCGGCCACGTCGACGTAGCCGTTGACGATTGCGTCTTCAAAGTCGTGCACGCTGTATGCGATGTCGTCGGAGAGATCCATCACCTGTGCTTCGATGCAGAGCCGGCGGTCGGGCGCTCCCGCGCGCAGCCACTCGAACGCGGCGATGTCGTCCTGGTAGAACCCGAACTTGGCGCGCCCACTCGGGTCGTAGACCGAGGAGCTCTCGGGCCAGGGGTATTTGCAGCTCGCGTCGAGGCTGGCTCGGGTGAGGTTGAGGCCGTAGCTGTGACCATCGGGCCCGAACACCTTGGGTTCCAGCCGGGTCAACAGACGCAGGGTCTGGGCATTGCCCTCGAAACCGCCGATGTCTTCGGACCACAGGCTGAGTGCCTTCTCGCCGTTGTGCCCAAAGGGCGGATGCCCGATGTCGTGTGCGAGACAGGCTGTATCGACGATGTCGGGGTCGACGTTGAGGCGCGACGCAATTTCTCGCCCGACCTGAGCGACCTCGAGCGAGTGGGTGAGCCGATTTCGGGCGAAGTCCAGCCCCGCCGTTGGACTGAGCACCTGCGTCTTGGCCGCGAGGCGGCGCAGCGCGCTCGAGTGCAGCAGGCGTGCCCGGTCGCGCGCGAAGTCGCTGCGCCGCGAATAATGCTCCTCGGGAAGCCAACGCGCCTCGTCGGTCTCGCCATATCCGGTTTTGTTAGCCACCGCTGGTATCCCCTTCGCCCTCGGTCAGATTCAGTCGTTGCGCACCGACAAGATCCTGCGACTCGAGCCAATGCTCGGGCAGCGACGGTTTCTTCGGTGTTCCCGCGCGACCACGCGGCCCCTCGACATCGGCGCCCGGGTAGGGCAACGAGGCGTCGAGGGTACCGAGCAGGTCGTCGAGCTGCGCCAGGGATTGCACCACGGCGAGACTCGCGCGCAGGTCGCCGCCCACCGGGTAGCCCTTGAAATACCAGGCAACATGCTTGCGGATGTCGCGGCAGGCGCGGTCTTCACTATCGAAGTATTCGGTGAGCAGTTCAGCGTGGCGGCGGAAGGCGTTGATGACCTGGCCGAGGCCGGGTTCGGCTTTGAGTTGCTGGCCGCGGAACGCCGCAGCGAGGTCGCCGAACAGCCACGGACGGCCCAGGCATCCGCGCCCGACAACGACGCCGTCGCATCCGGTCTCACGAACCATGCGCAGGGCGTCGTCGGCTGACCAAATGTCGCCGTTGCCGAGTACCGGCACGTCGCTGATGGCATTCTTGAGCTTCTCGATGGCCGACCAGTCGGCGTGGCCGGAGTAGAACTCGGCTGCCGTGCGCCCGTGCAGGGCGATGGATGACACGCCGGCCCCGGCAGCGGCCTTGCCGGCCTCGATATAGGTCAGATGGTCAGCGTCGATGCCCTTACGCATCTTCACGGTCAGCGGAATCGGGCCGGCCGCGGTGACGGCAGCTTCGACGATCTGGCGAAACAGACCGATCTTCCAGGGCAGGGCCGCTCCCCCGCCCTTGCGGGTGACCTTGGGTACCGGGCAGCCGAAATTGAGGTCGATGTGATCGGCGCGGTCCTCCGCGACGAGCATGGTCACGGCCTCGGACACGGTTTTCGGGTCGACGCCGTACAGCTGGATGGACCGGGTCGTTTCGGTCTCGTGGTGGGTGATCAGCCGCATCGTCTCGGCGTTACGCTCCACGAGTGCGCGAGAGGTGATCATCTCACTGACGAACAGTCCGGCACCGTATTCGCGGCACAACCGGCGGAACGCCGTGTTGGTGATACCGGCCATCGGCGCGAGCACCACGGGCACGTCGAGCGTGAGTGGGCCTATTCTCAGCGGTTCGACCGCTGACGGCGCCGGCTCACCGATTGCTGGGGTGCGTAAAGTCATGTTGGTTCAATTCTCCCAGAAAGCGGAGGATCCGCGAATCGGCGGCGGCGGCGGGCCACACGGCATACAAAAGCGCAGCTGCCGCAGGGAATGGACCGTGCGACAGCTGCGCCTGTGCGCGCTGGGTCTAGATCAGCTGCAGCAGCCGCCACCACAGCACGAGCCGGCGGCCTCGTCGGTGTTCGCTTCGGTTTGTCCGAGGAGTTGGATGGTGGGTCGACCGGCTGGTTCGGTGTCTACCGGCGGGACGATGGCGGTGTTGGTGTCGCTCATGCGATTTTCTCCTCTGATCTTTCGGTGAGTATCTGGTTGAGAGCCTGGGTAAAAGTAGCAGGATCCTGCGCGCCGGAGATGCCGTACTTGCCATCGATGACGAAAAACGGAACTCCCTGGATGCCGTATTCAGTAGCCAGCGCGACATCCGCTTTCACGTCGGCCAGGAACTCGTGCGCGGTCAGCGCCCGCACGACGTCCGCGCGATCAAGGCCGATTTCCGCGGCCAGATCGGCTAGATCCTCGATTCGGCCAATATGACGCCCATCGACGAAGTATGCCTTCAGCAGACGCTCTTTCATGTCGATTTGGCGACCGTGTGCCTTGGCGTAATGCAACAACTCGTGGGAGATGACCGTATTGGTCTGGTGCACCGAGTCGTAGTCGTAATGCAGGCCCACGCTCTTCGCAATGCCGGTGACACGCTCGAGCATCTCGGCGACCTGGCCGGCAGACATGCCTTTTGCCTCGCTCAGATAATCAGACGGTGTGCCGGCGTAGTCAACCGGGGTGTCGGGCGAAAGCTCGAAGCTGTGATATTCCACCTCAACGGTACCGTCGAATTGGGCTGCGCCCGCCTCGAACTTGCGTTTACCGATGTAGCACCAGGGGCACTGCACATCCGACCAGATGTCGACCTTGATGGGGTCGACGCCGGTTAGTGGGCTTGTTGTGGATGCGGTCGCAGCGCTCATATTCGTGTCAGTCACTTTCAGCACAACGGGGGCTGGTGACTTCGTATTCCCGTTCAAACTATTGCCGGCGGCGTTCAGGCCGTAGGAGTGTCGACTGCGCCGCCGTAGCGCCGGTTGCGCGAAGCGTAGAGCTCAATAGCGTGCCAGAGGTCGACCCGAGTGAAATCGGGCCATAACGTGTCGAGAAAGACCATCTCCGCGTAGGCGCTCTGCCAGAGCAGAAAGTTGCTCGTGCGCTGCTCCCCCGAGCTGCGCACGAACAGGTCGACGTCGGGCAGTTCCGGCACGTACAACTGCCGGGCGATGGCCTTCTCGGTGATACCGGACGGCTTCAGCCTGCCGGCGGCGACGTCCTCGGCCAGAGCGCGCACGGCATCCGCTAGTTCGGTGCGACCGCCGTAGTTCACGCACATGGTGAGGGTGAGCACATCGTTGCCGGCGGTGAGCCGCTCGGCGAACTGCAGTTCGTTGATAACGGATGCCCACAGCTTCGGTTTGCGCCCGGCCCACCTGATACGCACGCCCCACTCATTGAGTTGGTCGCGGCGGCGGTGCAGCACGTCGCGGTTGAAGCCCATGAGAAAACGTACTTCCTCGGGCGAACGCTTCCAGTTCTCGGTGGAGAAGGCATACACGCTGAGATGTTTGACGCCGATCTGGATGGCCCCGGCGACGACGTCAAGCAGGGCGGCCTCGCCGGCCTTGTGCCCCTCAATGCGGGTGAGGCCCTGCCCGTTGGCCCAGCGGCCGTTGCCGTCCATGACGACGGCGACATGCTCCGGCACAACCTTGCGGGGCAGCTCGGGCGGGTACAGGCCGGTCCAGTCGAGCGGTTTGAACGCGACAGCATCTCGGTGGGTGAACGGGGCGTGCGCTGAACCTTTGAGACCGAACAGACTCGCCATCATCGAGCGACGTGTTCCAGCGAGCGCAGCCCGCGGCCCAGGTGCCACTGGGTGTAGGCGGCGACGACGCCGGCCGCCTGGCTCTGGGCGCGTTCGGGCGACTCGGCGGCGTGCTCCCAATCGCCGGTCAGCAATGCACTCAGCAGGTCGATGGTCTCCGCATCGAGCCGGGGCGATCCGGGTGCGGCACACTCATCGCAGACGATGCCACCCATCTGCACGACCATGGCGCTGTGTTGACCTCCCACGCTGAGCTCGCCGAGCGCGCCGCACCGGGCGCAGTCCTGAAAGCTCGGTGCCCAGCCAGCCATCGACACGGCACGCAGCAGGTAGGAGTTGAGGGTGAGGTGGGAACCGTGTTCCTGTCGGGACAGCGATCGCAGCGCGCCGACGAGCAGCAGGTATTGCTGGAGCGATCCCTCGGATTCGGTGAGTTTGTCGGCGGTCTCGACCATCACGCTCGCGGCGGTGTAGCTGCCGTAATCGGCAGTGATCAGGGCGCCATACGAGCCGAGTGACTCCGCCTGGGTGATGATATCGAGGCTGCGGCCCTCATAGAGCTGCACGTCGGCGACCATGAACGGCTCGAGCCTGGCCCCGAATTTGGAGCCGGTGCGCCGCACCCCCTTGGCGACTGCGCGCACCTTGCCGTGTTGCCGAGTGAGCATGGTGACGATGCGGTCGGCTTCACCCAGCTTGTGGGTGCGCAGCACGACGGCTTCATCTCGGTAGACAGGCACACCCAATTATCCCACTGTTGTGACTCCTTCCCGGCGCAGCGCGAGCTCGGTGTCGTGCGCCGAGCATCGCAGCTCGACCGGCAGCACGCCTTCACCGGCCCAGCGTTGCCGAAAGTACTGCCACGGGCCCTGCGCGATGCAGGTGATCTCGTACCAGCCGACTCCCGCGAGGGTCTGCACACCGGAGTCGGGTGTCCGTTGGGGAGCTTTCGCGTGCAGAACGGAAAAAGCCGATCGGCATCGGGCCACCGCCAGAACGGCCGTTCGTGAGTTCAGTGCTACCTTCGTCAACCACGCGCCGAGGCCGATTCCGTAGCCACGCGCCTGGATGCGCAGCGCGGCAAGGTCGTCGCGGTGGCGGTGCCAGACAATCGCTGCCGGTTCCACCACCAGGCTGCGCCCGGAAAACAACACCCGGGTGAATAGGTCGAGGTCTTCGCCGCCGCCGGTGCGGGTTCCCACGCCAAAGGCCGTGTCGAATCCGCCGAGGGCCAGGCCGCGGACGCGGCGCAGCGCAAAATTCGCCCCGGTGCCGAACTCTCCGACCGAAAACGGAAAGGTCGGGAGGTCGATCGGTGGGCTCGCGAGGTTGAACTTTCGCGGGCGTAGGTTGCGCGACCAGGTGACCTTGCCGTCGAAGTACAACTGCACCTCGGTGCGCAGCTCACCACTTGGAACCAGCCCACAGACACAATCGACGTCATCGCCGCGTGCGAAGCCGGCCGCCAGTCCGCGCAGCCAGTTCCGATCCACCACTACATCGTCGTCGGTATAGGCCACAAATTCTCCGGTGGCGTGTCGGAGTCCGGCATTGCGCGCTCGCGACAGGCCCGGCACCGGCTCGACCACAACCGTGACGAGACCCGACTGAAATTCTTGGGCGACCAGATCCTGGGTTGCGCTGGTGGCCGAGGCGTTGTCGACCACGATGACGGAGAAATGCGGATAGTCCAATTTCACGATGGAGCGGAGCGCCTCGCGCAGCATCGCGGGGCGATCCCGGGTGCACACCACCACCGTGAAGGTCGGAAGCGCGCGGGGAATCCAGACGTCGGGCGCCGGCGCGAGATCGGCGATACGGTCGCGCATGACGTCAAAGCCCACCTTCCCCTGTTCTATCGGCACGTCGATAAATCCACGAATTCGGGCACCGTCACGCACGAGCAAACGCGCCCGGGAGTATCCCGCAGAACAGGCCAGCAGAACGGATGCCGCCGCGTCGGCCGCCGCAATCGTCGCCGCGTCGATCTCTCCGACCCAGACGGCCCCCGGCCAGTCCGGCCCCTGCTTGCTTGCCATGGCCGGCTGGAGTACCTGCCGGTTCATCGTGCAGCCTCGCGCGACCGAATAACTGATGCTTCAGGACTGCTGGGGGTGACGGCTGAAGGTGTTCCAACGACCAGGGCGCTCGGGGCTGGACGAGCAGGTGTCGGTGCGAGCACCGTGCCGCTGTGGTGGCCCAGGGTGCCACGGAGATACCCGGTACCAGCCGCCATGAGCGAGAGGACGATGGCCGCTGCGCGGGAAGCGCCACCCCGGCCGACACTGCCGAGTTCCCGAACGATTCCACGCGGGAGAACCCGTATTGTGTACGACGTCTCCGACGCGAGGGCATCACTCGAACCGAGGTGCCTGCTCAGTACGGCCTTGGAGATGCCTTCGAAGAAGCTCCGCCGAATCAAATACGACCAGCCGGTGCGGTCCGTACTCACCCGATGACGCACCACGGCGCGCGGTTCATAAACGACACGCGCGCTCGCATCCGCTTGATGAACCTTGATACACAGTTCAGTTTCCTCACAGCCAAGCGGAACCCGGCCGACCCGGCCGGTATCGACGTTGAAACCGCCGAGGTTGATCAGGGTTTCGCGCCGAAAGGCCATTGAACAGCCAATAACGTTGCGGACATCCGATCGCGTGGTGGGCAGGCCCAGATAACTGCAGCCGACGATCCAGAACAGTTCCGGTGGGAGGATTCGTGGCGCATGTGCGTGTGGCCAGACGGGATCGGCTCGGCCACCGACTGCGGCAACGTCGGGATCAGCGAACGGCTGCACCAACCAGCTCAACCAGTCGTCGGCGGCAGCGGCATCGTCGTCGAGGAACGCAACGATCCGGCCCCGCGCCGCGGCAACCCCGGTATTACGCGCTCCCGACAACCCCTGACGCTCGGTATTGGGAATCACACGGAGTTACCGTGCAGCGCTTGGGAAGGTCAGTAGTCATGGCAGCAAAGACGCGTGGGTTCGCCCGAGAATCGCAGTGCAGAAAAACAGGAAACGGATCAAGCGCGTCGATCAGCCGCCGCACGTGCACGGGATCGGTGTGCGCCAGGATCACACAGGCGAGCAACGCTGAAGCCTCCGGAAGATCGCCTGACACCGAGCTTGGGGTGACGAGTGCTGGAATGTCAGCTGAAACGGGGGGAACGCGGTGCATGGGATCCTGTCGGGGTGTGCGGGTATCACGGGGCTGTACTGCGTTACCGGCAACGCTGACGGTTCGGTACGTGGGGGCCTGCTGGGCGGCTATCGATGCAGCGGACTCGGTTTGCGACGCAGTCGCCCTATCCGGGTGTCCACGCTTCGATCTCGGCCAAGCCGATTCTCACGGGTGCGCCCGGGACCGCCCCTATCGACGGCCCGCACAAAAACAGCGGTCGTCATCATGCGCTGGCCAGACGACTGGGGGGTGGCGCGGAGCATGGAATCCTGTCAGGTCTTCGGGTCCTGGGGCAAAGAATGCAACGTTTCGGGTGAGCGCCGCACGAGGGTCAAGGTGGGTTTACGCACGATCTTGACGCGTCAGCGACCGAACCGGCAGCCCCCATCCGGGGAGTGGGCAGGCATGACATAATATATGCTCATAATTTACTAGCGGAGTCGGTTCGGGTCTGGTGTTTCAGACCGGACGGGGGGAGACTTGAGGGCACATAGTCCCCGTGGTATGGAGGTTTTCATGAAACCAGTCCAGGGCAGCCTGCCCGACATTATGCCCGTGCTTTCACGTGGCAAACATCGCACTCCCAAAAGCGGAGCGTGCTTCATGGAGTTCGCTTCCTACCTCGCTGGCGAGTCCTGGAGCGACCACCCAGCATGTACCCATCCGGAGCTCGCCTCGCTGGCGCGCATGGTCAACGACTGCAGCTCAGACGACGCCAGGTCGCGACTGGCACTGCTGATTCCGTCGGTTATCGGCCTGACCGGTTCCGACAAGCGGGTTGAAGTCGTGATCGCGCTGCGGGCTGGCTGCGAAGCGCTTCCAGTGGCCAGCCTGGAACGCCAGCGCGCGCTCGCGGTGGGTGTGCTCACCTGCGAGCGCACCGCATCCGTTCTTGATCCGGCGCTGGCCGAGCAGATGCGCCCCCTTATTCGGGCCGCCCTCGATGAAGCGACCGATGCCGAGCACTGGGCACGCGGCTTCATCGGTAGTGTGCATTCGTGGACGCGCTCCAAATTCACGGCGCGTACCGCCGACACGATCATTCGCGTTGCCGTGCAGGGCATCGGAGAGGCCTGCATCGGCGATCCGGACGCGCGGTTGTATACCCTGCTCGAACACGCGATCAACGATTGCACCGTGCTGTTGGGAACAAAGCGCGCCGACCGAACGGTGCATCTGCCCGCGCTGGCTTGATCACCGGCCCACCGACCGCACCCGGATGGTGCAACGAAAGCCCAGCCCCGTACTAGCGGGACTGGGCTTTCGTGTGTGCGAAAAAACGGATGCTACGGCGTCAGACTGCGGCCAGTTCCAGGTCATCGACCTCAGCACGGATGCCGCGGTTGACGGCGGACACGACCGACTTGAGCGACGCGGTAGAGATGTCCGCGTCGATGCCGACGCCCCAGTAGCGCTTGCCGTTCACGTCGAGCTCGACGTAGGCGGCCGCTTGCGCGTCGCCGCCGGCTGAGAGGGCGTGCTCCACGTAGTCGTACAGTGTGATGGCGATACCACGCTCGGCCATCACCCCAAGAAACGCGTTGATCGGGCCGTTGCCGGAACCGGTGGCTGGCGCCACGGTGTCACCGTCGCGCAGTTCGACCGCCAGGTCGACCGTGCCCGACAGGTCGCTCGACGTGCGGGTGGAGTGCAGTTCGAACCGGCCCCACTTCGCTTCAGGGTTCTTGATCGTGGCCGGCAGATACTCGTCGTTGAAGATGTCCCAGATCTGCTCGCTCGTCACCTCGCCGCCCTCGGCGTCGGTTTTGGCCTGCACGACGCCAGAGAATTCGATCTGCAATTTGCGGGGCAGGTCGAGGGCGTGGTCGGTCTTGAGCAGATAAGCGACGCCGCCCTTGCCGGACTGCGAGTTGACCCGGATCACTGCTTCGTAGCTACGGCCGAGGTCCTTCGGGTCGATCGGCAGGTAGGGAACGGCCCAGACCAGGTCGTTGACGGTGCAGCCCTGTTTGGCCGCGTCGGCGTCCATGGCTTCAAAGCCTTTTTTGATGGCGTCCTGGTGCGATCCACTGAAGGCGGTGAAGACCAGATCGCCAGCCCAGGGGTTGCGCTCCGGAACCGGCAGCTGGTTGCAGTACTCCGCGGTGCGCTTGATCTCGTCGATGTTGCTGAAGTCGATCTGCGGGTCGATGCCCTGGGTGAACAGATTGACGCCAAGGGCGACGAGGTCGACGTTTCCGGTTCGCTCTCCGTTACCGAACAGGCAGCCTTCGATGCGGTCGGCGCCGGCCAGGTAGCCGAGTTCGGCGGCGGCGATGGCGGTACCGCGGTCATTGTGCGGGTGAAGCGAGATGAGGATGTTCTCGCGCTGGGTCAGGTGACGGCTCATCCACTCAATGGAGTCGGCGTACACGTTCGGGGTGGCCATCTCGACGGTGGCCGGCAGGTTGACGATGACTTTGCGTTCCGGGGTGGGCGCGAGGATCTCGACGACCTGATTGGTGATGTCCACGGCAAAGTCAAGCTCGGTGCCGGTGAAGCTTTCCGGGGAGTACTCGTAGTAGATGGTCGTGCCGGGAATGGTCGCTTCCATCTGCTTGCACAGACGCGCCCCGAACAGGGCCAGGTCGATGATGCCCTGCTTGTCTTCGCGAAAAACAACCTCGCGCTGCAGGATGCTTGTGGAATTGTAAAAGTGCACGATGGCTTGCTTGGCGCCCGTGATGGACTCATACGTGCGCTTGATCAAGTGCTCTCGCGCCTGGGTGAGCACCTGAATCGTGACGTCGTCGGGAATGGCGTTCTCGTCGATGAGGCTGCGTACGAAGTCGAAGTCGGTCTGGCTCGCCGACGGAAAACCGACTTCGATCTCCTTGTAGCCCATGCGCACGAGCAGGTCGAACATGATGCGCTTGCGCTCGGGGCTCATCGGATCGATGAGTGATTGATTGCCGTCCCGCAGGTCGACCGCGCACCAGCGCGGGGCACTCGTGATGTGCTTGCTCGGCCAGGTACGGTCGGTCAGTTCAATGGCGAACTGCTCGTGGTACGGGCGGTAGCGGTGGATCGGCAGGGTGGATGCGGTCTGATTGTTCTTCATGATCCTGTTCCTCGTGGTGTCGTACAGCCAACGACAAACGCCGCGACGAGGGAGGCCTTTAGATTAGGACTCGTCGCGGCAGCTAAGGAGGAGCGTACCGTTCAACACATTTTCAGGCTAGCACCGTTTGGCACGGTTGCGACCACGTGGACGAAGGCCCCGGCAAGCGGATGCTATTGGCCGAGTCCGCGCACCAGAGTGACCACTTCTCGCATCGACAGACTGGGCAGATAGGCTTTGGCGAGGGCGAGCCCAATCTCCGGCAGCGCGACCGAGTCGGGGAACGCCATGAAGACCGGCGCATACTCGGGCTGGAACTTGCTTTTGAAGGCCAGTAATGATCGAAATCCGTATACCGGCTCGAGCGTGCGACCAAGGTACTCGAGCAGACCAGTGGCAATACCGCCCTGCCGAGGGCCGGATGAGGGAGCGAGCGGCGCGACCGACAGGCTGAGAAACTCAATCTCCGGGCGTTCCCGCATGCGCTCAGCCGTTTGGGCGATCAGAAATTCCATGACGCCGTTGATACTGTCGGGACGGCGCCGCATGAAGTCGAGGGTCCAGCCCACGATTTCACCGTCCCGGTAGGTCGGCAGCCAACTCGTCACGGCGTGCACGCGGTCTTCAGCGTCGACGGCGATCATGAGGCGCACCACCGGGTCCCGCAATTCGTCAAGGCCACCGAGGGTGAACCCGAGTTCGGGGAGTTCCTTCTCTTGAACCCATTGCTCAGAGATTTCGGCGATTTGGGCAGCTGCCGCGAACGAGAGCGACCGGTAGCTGGTCCACTCCGCTCGTACCCCGGCGCGGTCGGCGCGATTGATCGACGAGCGGATGTCCTGCCATTTCTTTCCCGTCGTGCTCCACCTGTTCGGCCGCAACAACGTCTCCTCCCCCACCTGCACGCTCGGCCAACCCATCAAGACGAAAACATCCTGCCAGTTCTCGTGCACGCTGTAGAAAACCGGAACCCAGCCGTTGTCGTCACACATGCGGGCGAAGAAAGCGACGGAGGCAACGGCCTCGGAGCGTGGTCCGACCGGCTCGGAGGTCGTGATGGCGATGCCGTTGACCACCCGGTAGGCGATGGCCGTACGTCCGCTCGAGGTGAACCACAGCGAATTGCCGGCCCAGGTGGTCATACAGCCGAGCGATCCGCCGCCATGCTCAGAGAGGAGCGAGCGCAGTCGACTTGGTGCATCGGCGGTCTGGCCGACGGAGGCGCTCCGCAGGCAGACGATCGCCCCCACGAAGACGACGATCCAGAATGCAGCGCCGACACCGTCATACAAGGCGGTGGAGAGAGGGTCGGTCGGAAGAAAAGACACTCGCTCCAGGCGCAGGAAACCGACCGGAATGAACCGTTCAGGCACGTCCGCGAGCAGGTCGAGCAGAGTCACCGCGGGCCGAAAGTGATCGCGGAGCAGCCATCCGATCCCGAGATAGAACGCGGCGAGTGCGGCGAGACTTCCAGCCGTGACGAGCAGAAATCGGCGACGCATGCCCGTGCGAGAGGCCACCGGAAAGTGGCGCAGATTGCCGAGGATGACAACGGCCACGGCGAGCGGCACGAGCACCGACACGGCGAGGATGAGCGTGACTTCGAAGTACCGGCCGGATTGCCACTGCCATACGTAGGCCTGCCCGAAAATCGGCAGCAGCCCGTAGTACCAGGCGGCGAGTATCGCCAATCCAACGTTGATCGTGATAGCCAGCCACGCGGCGAATCGCCGTCCGCGAGCCAGCCCGAAAGCTGCCACCACGAGGGTGAGCAGCGGCAGCAGGCTGACCAGCACAGGGCCGGCCCCGCCGATACGTTCGAGGCTGAGTTCCTGCACACACTGTCGGGTAATATCGTCCAGCCGGCAGCGGTCGATGACCTCCCCAGCACTCGGTACGTCCTGGGTGAGCAGCAGCCCAAGCGGTGCGAGCAGCCCAAAACGGGCGCCGCAAAAGATGGTGACGACCGGACCGACGGCAACCATACCGACGATGGCGGCCAGCAGAGTGCGGGTTTCGTGGTCGGAACTGCGCCGCCACGACGCCACCCGGAGTGACGGGCGCCAGAGCCACCCCACACCAAGCCCAACAACCGCGGCCAGCAGGCGGTAGAGGTCGGAGGGCTGGCCGGAATAGAGCACGAGCACGAGCACCGTCGACAGCCCGAGCACGCGGATGCGGCGCCGCCAGAGCGGGCCGACGAAGTAGCTGGCTGCCATGGCGCTGCCAAACATGGGAGTGAAGGGGTCGATGGCCCACAACTCGACCACGCCGCGCGACCACATTTCGCCCCCGGCGACACCGAGGTACTGGGCGCCGAGGCCGATTGCGGCACCGAGAATCGACGTCACCAGAAAGGCGATGACGGTGCGGCGGGTTCCCATCAGCCGTTCGGCGAAACCCAGCAGAACCACTGCGCCGGCCAGCGCCAACAACAGTTCGCCGCCATTGTCGACAAAGAACACCGAGGTGAGCGGAGACCACCAATGCCCGCGTTCAATGACCGACTCGTAGCCGGTGCCGAACAGCAGACGGATACCGCGCGCCGGTCCGGCGACTACTCCCGTTGCGAGGCCCACCGCGAGCAGTGCGACGGCATAGGAGACAGCGAAGGATCGCTGGCTGGACCATCGGTAAAGCGATCGCAGGGCGGAGCCCCTCGCGGGTTCGCGCCCGGGCGGGTCGAGGGCGGTTGCGTCGCTCATGATGTCGTTGGTGGTCACCTCGTCGTCGCAATCACGGTCGGCGCGAGCAATGCGGTACGTGCGGCGATGATCGGCAGGGCCGTGGTCCAGGCATAGTCAACCGTTCGCCAATCGTGGGCCGTACCGGGTGACTCGAACAGGTGGGTAACGACGCCGGCGCGCTGGGCGGCATCCGCTACCGCGTGCACCCCCGGCAGAAAGCGTATATCGTCGTCGCCGACCACAAAGATGGCACCGAGCTCGGCGTAGGGTTGCTGGGCGGCGAGAATAGCGGAGGGCGCAGCCGCGGCGTAGAGGGAAGCGCTGCCACCAAAACCCGATTGCACGGTATGCGCCTCGCTTCCATTTTTGGGAACGAGCTCTCCCGCGATGTCCAAGATCGTACTGTATAGCTCCGGGTGCGCAGCGCCGAGTTGAATGGAGCACGTGCCGCCCTGAGAGAAACCGGCGATGGTCCACCCGGAGGGTTGGGCCGTGACGTGCAGGTGCGACCTGATCCAAACCGGAACGTCGACGGTGAGATAGCTGGCCGAACTGCCAAGCGCTGAGTCGACACACATCGGATTGCGGCCCGGCGCGCCGAGTTGATCGGGAACGACAACGATGGGGGCGAGACCGGAATGCGCCCGCGCGTACGTGTCGAGAATGCCCGCCAGCCGGCCGGACGTGAACACGTCGCTCGGGCTGCCCGGCTGCCCGGAGAGCATCTCGACCACCGGCAGGGCCGGCGGGTTCGCGCGACGCGCCGCCGGCGGCAGGTAGACCAGCGCGTCGCGGGAGACGAAACCCGAGCTGGTAGCTGGAATGGTGACCGTGCCGACGACGCCGGACTCGTTGGATGCCGTGTTGTTGGCCACATTCGCTGGGTCGGGATGCACGGCTGGAGTCTGGGCAGCGCGGGCCTGCGCGGTTGCGAGGGCCGGGTCAAGGGGCGGGTAGCTTGCGAGCCCGAGGGCGACACGCAGAGTGGGAAATTCACCGACATCTGCGTTGATTCCCGCCGCGGCGCTGAGCAGACAGAGTCCGATCGCGCCAACGGCGACGCCGCGGCGCCACCGCACCTGGCCGCTGAGATTTAGCACGACCACGGCAAGGCTCGCCCCCAGGGCAGCGGTCCACAGACCGGTTCCGGTCGAGAACGAGACACCCCACGGGTCCCAGACATCGGTGATAAACCAAGCTAGGGCCCAACCACCGAACGCACCGACGACGGCGCCAATGACGGTGATCACGGCGCGACGCACGCCGGTGGGTCCGAGCAGCACGAGCAGCAGCGTGAGTCCGGTGACTGCGTAGAGCGTTCCAAGTACGGGCGCGTCGATAAGACTGATATCAAGCGGGCTGAAAGCCGAAAACAACGAGTTCATTGAGAGCCTCCGGAAGCACTTTGACACCACCCGCACGTTTCATGGGCGGGCATCGTTGAGTTACCAGCCGGCACCCGGCCAAGTCATAGCCGAGTGACATCCCACGCACAGGGGTTGACCGGATGCCGGGTTTCGCCGCCGCTGACACCCTCGCTGAACTCGGCGCCGACGTGCTCGTGCTGGCGTCAACCGGGCCCGACGAACGATTCGACCTGCTCACGGTGCTCGGAGTGCCGTACGTGCAGGCTGACCTGCGTGAGGTGCCTGCACAACTGGGAGCACAGATGCCGGGCGTGATCATCGTGTCGCCCGGCTTCCATCCCGATGGTGTCGGGAATTTCGCTCGACTGAGATCGCGGAGTTATGGGGCAAAGAGAGTCATGGGGCAAAGAGCAGTACGGCGAACATGCCGAACAACACCAGGTGGACAGCGCCGTGGAGGGCAGTGGTACGCGGCGAGAAATAGGTGATGATGCTTGCTGCCAGTGTCACTGCGATGAGCACCATGTTTGCGCTCGATTCTCCAAGAATGACTTCTTGGCCTGTCGCTAAGCCGATGATCAGTACGGTCGGGATGGTGAGCCCGACCGTGGACACGAACGCCCCGAGTCCGAGGTTGAGGGTACGTTGGCCCTCGTCAGCCAGCGCCGCCCGAACTGCCGTCATCGCCTCTGGCGTGAAGACGATGATCGCGATGATCACCCCGCCCAACGCGACTGGAGCGCCCGTGGCCGCGATACCGGCCTCGACCAGGATCCCCAGGTCGTGGGAGAGCAGCACGATCGGCAGGACGGTACCGACCAGCAGGAGGACCCGCCGAACCAGCTCGCCCCTGCCCACGCCGACGACAGTGGCCAAACGAGAGTCGGGGCGGGGTTTTGGAATATCGGCGGTGGTGACGCTTCCAAAGATCGCCTGGGCGTGACTGGGCTGCGTGAACAACGCCCGACTCTTCCCCGTCTGCAAGTAGATGAAGAACCCGTAGAGTGCCGCCGCCAGCACCGAGACGGCGATGGCCTGCGCGGGCACCAGACTCCCATTGGACGTTGACACCGTAAAGTTTGGCAGCACGAGCGTGCACAGCGACAACACGGCGATCATCGCAACGTAGACCGACGCGCCTTCCATGTTGTAGCGCTGCGGGCCGTGCTTCATGCCGCCGAGGAGCAGGGACAGACCCATCACTCCGTTGATGATGATCATCATGACGGCGAACACCGAGTCGCGTGCGATCGTCGACGATCCCGACGGCCCAAGCATGACCGAGGAAATGAGGACGACTTCAATGATGACGACGGTCAAGGTCAGAACCAACGTACCGAATGGTTCTCCCAGCTTGCGGGCCAGCGCCTCAGCCTGGTGGACGACTCCGAACGCGGCGACCATGATCGCCGCGAGGATGATCAGGAACACGCCCACCGCGACTGCCACACTCGGCGGGTGGGCGACAAGATCATGGCCGACTGTCAGCACGCCGATCGAGACCAGCCATGCGATCGCGAGGGTCATCGTCGTTGATCGGCTCAGCAACACCCGCCATCCATCGTTCGAGCGGACCTCGGTCGGGGTGTGAGAATGCGCATGGCGCTTGATGGGCATGAGCCTGCCTTAATCGGAGGCCGTCCCCCTACAAACCGCGGCATCCGAGGTCGTCCCGTGACGCATGAACACAGCGTGCATTCACCCAAGAGACGATACCAGAAGCGTGGTTTTCACCGGAGATCACCGGGTGCAGATGTGCTCCCGAAGCGTCTCGCAACGCGCGGGTCTCATACCCCCTGTGTCACAAGACGCTTTGGTTACGAGACACATCGGGAATCGACCGGATTGCAACCGACATACTTCGCTGCGGCGGTAGTCACTTTCAGCGGACGTAAAATTTCCGCGACGGCGCGCCGCCATCCGAGGTGTCGGGCGAATGCTGTCGTTCTGGTGGAGGTCACGAAAATCCAAGTCTGAGTGCGACGGCCCGTCTGTCTCCTGGAGACCATGACGCGATTGCTCTTCTCCAACGTGGTGACGTTGTGATCCAGGCTTGAGTCGTGCTGGATGAATCGCTCAAGTGCGCAGCCAGCCTGCATGTGACCGTCGGCCATATCGCATATGAAATCGCCACCGGTCCGTCTCGTATCCGCCCCTCCTTCACCGGGCATTTTCGCGGATCGGTCTAACGGAACCATCGCCCTCTCAGTAACGCAGGGAACCATGTTGCAGTGGAAGTCAGCGGCACGGTTGTACCATTCGACGGCTGAGCGCCGAGGTTCCGTTTGCAAGTGTTTGTGGGCCCGGGCGTGGCGGTGGCCGCCGGGGTGTCGAATCGGCGCCTAACGGATGGCTGCGGTACTTTTCTCAGCCTGCTCCGAGTGCCTTTGGTACTCTGGTGAACACAATGGACCCCGATAAACCCTCGCCCCTTTCATCGTTTCCTCGCACAACGTCTCCAATTTTGAGGGGGCCACATGCTGTTTGAGTGGGCGATGGTAGGGGTAGGCCTGCTTCTGACCGTGGGTACGGGTGTCTTTGTTGCGGCCGAGTTTTCTCTTGTCACGTTGAACCGCAACGACCTTGAGGCCCGTCAGGACCGCGGCGAAAAGCGCCTCGGACCGACCATCAAGGCGCTGAAGATCACGTCGACGCACCTGTCGAGTGCGCAACTGGGCATCACCCTGACAACACTGCTGACCGGGTTCACGTTCGAGCCCGCAATCACATCATTGCTGACCGAGCCATTGGCGGGAGTCGGTGTACCCGACGGCCTGATCCCCGTGCTCGGCTCCATCATCGCCATTTCGGTGGCGACGCTGTTCTCCATGGTGATCGGCGAGCTCGTGCCGAAGAACTTTGCTTTAGCCGTGCCGTTGGCCACGGCCAAAATCGTCGTGCCCCCGCAAGCACTGTTCACCGCGATGTTCAAACCCATCATCTTGCTGTTCAACAACACCGCCAACGGACTGATCCGTCTGGTGGGCATCGAGCCCAAGGAAGAACTATCAGGGGCGCGAACCGCGGAAGAGCTCAGCTTTTTGGTGCGGCGGTCGGCCCTGGAGGGCGTGCTCGACACCGATCACGCGGCGATGCTGCACCGCACGCTCCGGTTCGCCGATCACACGGTCGCCGACGTCATGACACCTCGGGTGCGGATGGCCTCCGTGCAGGTCGCTGATACGGCCGAGAGTATCGTGCGGCTCTCCACGGCCACCGGCTACTCGCGTTTTCCGGTCATCGATAAAAACTCCGACGACATCGTCGGGGTCCTACACGTCAAGCAGGCCTTCGCGGTCGATCTTGACCGCCGCGGGCAGATTACTGCGAACGAGCTCAAGGTGGATGCGCTGCGTGTGCCCGAGTCGATGGCCGTGGACACTCTCCTGGCTCTGCTGCGTAAGCAGGGCTTCCAGATCGCTGTCGTCGCTGACGAATACGGCGGAACGGCGGGCATCGTCACGCTGGAAGACCTCGTCGAAGAACTCGTGGGCGAGCTGGAAGACGAGCATGATCGAGCGAAAACTGGCGTCATCCGCTCGGGGCGGTCCGTGGTGTTCGACGCCAGCTGGCGGCCGGACGAACTGTTCGACCGTGCCGGTGTCACCGTTCCCGACGACGGCGACTACGAAACCGTTGCCGGGTTCATCGCCGACCAGCTCGACCGTATTCCCGAGGTGGGCGACGAGGTCCCTATCAATGGAGGGCTCTTGCGGATCGACCGGGTGGATGGCGTGCAGGTTCAACGCGTGCGCTACACCCCGTCCGACTTGGAGCACGACCCGAGTCTGGCCACCAGACACGACCGAATCGTCAACCAGATCCAGAAGGACCTAACCCATGAGTGAGTACTGGCCGGGCCTGATCTGGCTCGTCGTGCTGTTGATCGTCAATGCATTCTTCGTCGGCGCCGAGTTCGCCGTGATCTCGGCCCGCCGCTCGCAGATCGAACCGCTCGCCGAACGCGGCAGCAAGGCCGCGAAGACCACCCTGTGGGCGATGGAACACGCAACTCTAATGCTGGCCACCAGCCAACTCGGCATCACCGTGTGCTCGCTGCTGATTCTGAACGTGTCCGAACCGGCCATTCACGGCCTGTTGGAGTACCCGCTCGCCGTGACCGGACTCTCCGACGCCGCGATCAGCGTGATCGCTTTTGGTATCGCTTTGGCGCTGGTGACCTTCCTGCACGTGGTATTTGGCGAGATGATTCCCAAGAACATTTCCTTCTCCGTTCCCGACCGTGCAGCGCTCATCCTGGCGCCGCCGCTGGTGCTCGTCGCCCGCATCTTCAGCCCCGTGATCGGCAGCTTGAACTGGTTGGCGAACGGGGTGCTGCGCCTGTTCAAAGTGCAGCCCAAGAATGAGGCGACCAGTGCGTTCACCCTCGACGAGGTTGCCGGCATCGTGGAAGAGTCCACACGCGAAGGAATGCTGAAGGATGCTTCGGGCACCCTCTCGGCTGCGTTCGAGTTCACCTCGAAACGCGTCTCCGACGTGGAGGTGCCCCTGTCCTCGATGGTTCATCTTCCGGCCTTGGCGTCTCCGTCCGAGATTCAACAAGCTGTCGCCCAGCACGGATACTCCCGCTATATCCTTACCGACAAGGACGGGCAACCCACCGGATACCTGCACCTCAAGGATGTGATGGACCTCACCGACGGAAACGCGTTCACCCGGCCCGTTCCCGGCAAACGCATCCGCCGCCTGGCATCCGTCTTTCGGGACAGCGAGTTAGAGGATGCCCTGGCAGCCATGCGCCGCCTCGGAGCGCACGTGGCCACGTCCTTCGACGCGGACGGCGTCGCCACCGGAGTTTTATTCCTCGAAGACATCATCGAGGAACTCATCGGCGAAATCGAAGACGCCACGACGGTTTAGTCACGGGAAGGTCTTTGCACCAGTGAGACGCGAACCAGGGACCGGTGCCTGTTTCACGTCACTCACTCCGGACCTGGTCCCGGCGGCTCGGCAGAAGGCGCTGTGACCGGTCGGCTTGCACCCAACTGCCAGCCACGTGAACGTGGAAACAAGCGCGGCGAACACGTATCCAGTTTGAGGTTCGGCCTGCCAGACGCCACAGCTGCGCGGCACGGCATTATCTCTAGCGGGCCGGAGACGCCTAACGCCGCGCCTGCACCCGTTCGATCGCCTTGCCCAGTTCGACGAACAGGAATATCGCAGCAGCCAGGCCGAGGGTGTACCCCCACTCGCGCACACCGATTGGCGCGGACCGGAACCAGAGGTTCATGAAGGGGGTGTACACGAACATGAGTTGCAGTATCAGAAGCGCACCCGTCGAGATCCAGATCGCCGGGTTACCGCGTAACACGGCAAAATTCAAACTGGACGCATGCAAAAAACGCGAGTTGAAAAGAAAAACGACTTGGCCGAGAGTGAGCATGGTCACCGCGGTGGTTTGCGCTCGCCCAAGAGGTGACCCAATGAAAAGCTCCAGGAAGAAAACCGCGATAGTGGCACCACTGATGAGCAAAGCCACCCAGAGGATGCGGCCCAGGTACGCCTGCCCGATGAGGGATCCACCGGGTTTGCGGGGCTGACGCAGCATTATGCCGGGCTCGGCGGGTTCATAGGCAAGGGCGAGCGAGAGGGTGACGGCAGTGATCAAGTTGACCCAGAGGATTTGCGCTGGCTGAAGAGGCAAGGTGAATCCGAAGAGCACGGCGACGAGGATGACCAATGATTGTGCGGCAGTGGTGGGCAATAAAAAAACGATCGACTTCTGCAGGTTGTCACGGATGCGGCGCCCTTCTTCAATGGCCCGCTCGATGGTCGCGAAGTTGTCGTCGGCGAGAACGATATCTGCGGCCTCTTTGGTCGCCTCTGTTCCTTTGATCCCCATTGCGACCCCGACGTCGGAGCGGGTAAGCGCGGGGGCATCGTTGACGCCGTCGCCCGTCATCGCGACGACCTCCTTATGGGCTTGTAAAGCCTTGACGATGCGTAGCTTGTGTTCAGGGCTGGTGCGGGCGTACACGTCGACGTCGCGCACGACCCGAATGAGCTGGTCCTGGCTCATCGCTTGCAGTTCGGCGCCGGTAATCACCCGCGCGTTCGCCTCGGGGGTGATGCCCATCTCACGGCTGATGGCGCGCGCAGTGCCCGCATGGTCGCCAGTGATCATCTTTACCCGAATACCAGCAGCATGCATGGTCGTGATCGCTGTGATCGCCTCTGGCCGGGGCGGGTCGACGATGCCGACCACACCAAGAAACAGCATTCCGTTGCCAATATCTTCGATGTTTAAATCGACCATCCCGTCGGTTGCGGCGCCGCGTGCGGCGGCAAGCACACGCAGGCCCTGCGCGCTGAGATCATCGACACAGGTATCCCAGAAAGCCGCATCGATCGGTTCTAGGTTTCCGTCAGCACCGAGCTGCAGACTACTTCGCTCGAGCACTTCTCCCGGGGCCCCCTTGAGAAGAATCTGCACCTTCCCGTCGGGGCCCTTATCGAGCGTGGCCATGAATTTGTTGTCGGACTCAAACGGTATGACCGCCATTCGTTTCCAGCCGGCGGCATCAAAGTTGGTCTTGAGGGCGAGAGTTCGCAGTGCGCCCTCGGTCGGTTCACCGACAACGCTCCAGTGGCCGTCCGCCTCGGTAACACAGGCATCGTTGCAGAGAGCCATGACGGTGACGAGTTCGGTCAAGTCGGGACGGGTATCGAGCGAGGCGGGTTCGTCATCGACACTGACCGTGCCGACGGGCTCGTAACCGATGCCGGTGACGCGGTAGTGAGCGGCTCGGGTGACGGCGCTTCGCACCGTCATCTCGTTGCGGGTGAGTGTGCCGGTCTTGTCGGAGCAGACGGTGGTGACCGAGCCGAGCGTTTCGACCGCGGTGAGTTTGCGCACGATGGCTCGACGTTTCGCCATCTGCTGTACACCGAGGGCCAAGGTGATAGTGACAAGAGCCGGCAGGCCCTCGGGAATAGCCGCTACCGCGAACCCGATAGCTGCCGACAGCAGATCATTGGCGTTTTGATCGTGCAGCAGACGCCCGATCACGAGCATGATGCCGGCTACGCCCAGAATGAGCAGTGTTATCTTCTTGCCGAACGAGTCCAACTGCCGAGTTAGTGGCGTAGCGAGGCTGTGCACCCCGGTGAGCATGGACTGGATACGGCCGATCTCCGTGTCGACACCGGTGCCGGTGACGACGCCGATTCCCCGACCGGTGGTAACGATTGTGCCCGAGTAGAGCATGCTGTGCCGGTCACCAATTCCCGAATCAGCAAGGACCGGGCTGGTCTTCTTTTCAGTAGGAACCGACTCGCCCGTGAGCGCAGACTCCTCCACACGCAGTGTCGTTGCCTCGATCAGTCGCGCATCGGCGGGCACCTTGTCCCCGGATTTAACCCGCACAATATCGCCGGGCACGAGCGCTTCCGCATCGACGTCAACCCACACACCATCGCGGCGAACATACGCGTGCAAGGACAGCATCCGGCGGATACCGTCCAGCGCCTTCTCAGCCCGGCCCTCCTGCAGGAAACCAATCACCGCGTTGATCACCGCTACGGCGAAAATGACCGAGGCATCGATCCAATCGCCAAAGATCGACTTCAGCACGGCAGCGGCCAGCAACACGTAAATGAGCACGTCGTTGAAGTGAGCCAGAAACCGTAGAACCGGATTTTTGGTCGGTGGGGCAGCCAGCAGGTTCACACCATAGGCGGCCAGCCGTTTCTCTGCAGCGCTGACGCTCAAGCCCTGCGGCGTCGAGTCGAGATCCGCGAGAACCTTTTCTACCGGGCGCGCATAGGGATCATGCGCCCGCAAAAGCGTCTCCGTCTGGGATGTAACGCTCATGAAAGCACCGTCTCGTAGGGGCCTCGCGTCGAAACCCGGGTGAATGATCTAGGAATTCGATACGTCGACCCAACCGCTCCGGCGGAGTTGCTATTTATCCAGGTTGCCGTTCGGTACGAGCGGAGGTATGTCGGCTAGGTGCGGCATGACCACGACCGGGCACGGCATACTGATCAGCAGGTCGTGAACGACCGAGCCGAGTAACAGCCCCGTCATCATCCCCCGTCCGTGGGTTCCCACCACGACCATGTCAGCGTCCTCAGCCGCGTTGGTGAGGACCACAGCAGCAGATCCGTGTTCGAGGGTGTCTCGAACCATCACGGTCGGATGCTCGGCGCGAACCCGTTTGACCACTCCTGTCAAAACTGCAGCGTGTGCCATCCGTATCTCGTCATAAGGACTAGCACCAGCGCTCAACCATCCGAGAGCGAGCAGGGTGGGGATGCGCCACGCATGCACGACCGACAGTTCACGGCCGAGCCGCTCAGCTTCCCGAGCGGCGAAGTCCACCGCAAGGTGAGAGGTTTCATCGTCATCCACGCCGACGACGATGGCACCGTTACAAGGCGTCCAATCTGTGGGCACGATAACGAGGGGGCAGGTCACACCCGCTGCGATCTGGTGGCGCAATGTTCCATAGAGGGAGCCTGCGGCCTCACGCGTACCGATAACCATCAGATCGGCATCCGCGGCGGAAATCAACAGCTCATGGCGCGGCGCGCCTCGTCGTACCGACGTCATCACCTGCACGGCGGGCGCGTCGCGACTCACCCGATTCGCGGCATCCATCAACATCTGCTCGTAAGCGGGAAGAACCCGGTCCTTCGTAATGGTCGGCGGCAATCTGGCCAGATCAATAACGGTGGTGAGTTCCAGGGATACCTGAGTAGTACGGGCACGCTCGATCACCCAGTCGAGCGCAGCGGGACTTCCCGTGCCGCCGTTTACTGCGAGAACAATTGTCTCGGTCATATCGTTTGCTCTCCTCGATCTCAGGGAGAATTGGTGCCCGGGCTATCACTTCACGATCTCACTAAAACACAGTTACCGAAAAAAAACGATACATACGTGTAACCCGATTTGCGGCGTCACACAGCAACCCGACAAGGATGCCGGCACTGCCTGAACATGCGGTGTCGGGGTCTGTCGCCGACGACCTGACAATCAACCTGCCTGAACAGGCCTCCGCTGCAACGGACACGGCTTTCCAGAGTGGAGGCCGCGAACGGGCAACCCTGACTAGCCGTGCGTTTTGGGATAGCGGTCGCAACGAGCCTCACGGGGCCGATCCAAGACCGGGTAACCGGCACCATGGTTTTCGAACGTTGTGGCCAGGTTGGTCAGGCTGCTAAGACGAGATGACGATTTCGGGCAGCACCCAAAGTGACCAGTTTGCGCGCTAGAAACCGAGGCGCCCGAGCTGCTTCGGGTCGCGCTGCCATTCCTTGGCGATTTTCACACGCAGCGAGAGAAAGACGCGCTTACCGACAAGGGGCTCGATCTGCTTGCGCGCGCGGGTACCGACGTCCTTGAGCCGGCTGCCCGACTTGCCGATGATGATGCCCTTCTGGCTGTCCCGTTCCACGAACAGGTTGGCGTAGATTTCGACGAGTTCCTGGTCGTCGCGCTCGATGATGTCGTCGATGGTCACGGCGATCGAGTGTGGCAGCTCGTCGGTGACTCCCTCGAGGGCTGCCTCACGAATGAACTCCGAGATGCGCGACTCAAGGGTCTCGTCCGTGACGGCGTCGGCTGGGTAAAGCGGGGCATCCGCGTGCGGCAGCAGGCGCAGTAGTTCGGTTGCGAGGATGTCCAGCTGGATGCGGCTGGTGGAGGAAATCGGAACGATCGCCTCCCAGTCCCGCAGCTGCGAAACAGCGAGCAACTGGTTGGCGACGTTGGTTTTGGAGGACGCATCAATCTTGGTGACGATGGCGACCTTTTTTGCACGGGGGAAGGCATCCAGTTGCTCGTTGATGAATTTGTCCCCCGGACCGATCGGCTCGTTGGCCGGGATGCAGAGACCGATCACGTCGACGCCGGCCAGGGTCGCGGTGACGAGGCTGTTGAGTCGTTCACCGAGAAGGGTGCGCGGACGGTGGATACCGGGGGTGTCCACCAGAATGAGCTGGCCATTCTTCTGGTGCACGATGCCGCGAATGGCGCGGCGGGTGGTTTGCGGCTTCGATGAGGTGATCGCAACTTTCTCGCCCACCAGCGCGTTTGTCAGGGTGGACTTACCCACGTTGGGACGTCCCACGAACGAGACGAATCCTGCTCGGTACCCGCTCGGGTGGGGCTCGGTTGCTCCGGTCATGACCGTTCTCCTTCATCATCAAAAACTGTGCTGTTGTTCGTTACCGTGAGGAATGCTGTTTGCGCATTGATCAACGCCTGGTCTCGCTCCACCAGCACGGTGCTGATGCGCTTGCGGCGGCCTTCGGTGCGCTCGGCGGTGAGGTTGAGCCCACTGACCGAAGCGACCGACCCGGCAACGGGAAGTCGCCCGAGGGCTTTGGCCAGCAGACCACCCACCGAGTCGACGTCGTCATCGTCGAGTTCGAGATCGAACAGCTCCCCCAGTTCGTCGACCGGCAGTCGAGCACTCACCCGAAAATGCCCATCACCGAGGTCTTCGACCTCGACCACGTCACGGTCGTACTCGTCGGAAATGTCGCCGACGAGCTCCTCGATCAGGTCTTCGAGGGTGAGCAGTCCGGCGATTCCACCGTACTCGTCGACGACCATGGCCAGGTGATTGGACTCCAACTGCATCTGCCGCAGCATGTCGTCGGCCTTCTTCGACTCCGGCACGAACACGGCCGGCCGAGCCAGGTCGGCCACGGTGAGCTGGAGCGCGTTGATCGGCCGCTCGAAGACCAGTCGGGCCACATCGCGAAGGTAGAGAATGCCGGCGACGTCGTCGACCTCACCATCCAACACGGGCAGGCGCGACGTGCCGCTGCTCAGGAACAAGCCCATCGCCGCGTCGATACTGGCGTCGGCGTCGATGGTGATCATGTCGGTGCGCGGAATCATCACCTCACGCACGACCGTCTCACTGAACTCGAAGATGGAGTGGATGAGTTCGCGGTCGTCTTCTTCGATCACATCAAGCTCGGTTGCCTCGTCCACCATGCTGAGCAGCTGGTCTTCGGAGGTGAATGTCGCGAGCTTGGTGCGCCCGGGCGTGACCCGGTTACCGAGGGCGACGAGGGCGTTCGCGATGGGTCCGAGCAGAACGCGTCCGACGTGCACGAGCAACGCAGTCGCGGCCAGCAAGCCGACCGGGTGGGCCCGTCCGACGCTGCGCGGGCTGGCACCGACGAGCACGAACGACACCGAGGTCATGATGAGCGCCGACAGCAGCAAAGCGAGCCACACGGCCTCGATCGTGGTCGCGAAGACCAGGGTGACCAGGACGGCGGCTGTGGTCTCGGCGGTGATCCGAATGAAATTGATCGCGTTCAGGTGCGCGCCGGCATCGTCGGCGATGGCCTGTAACGACCGTTTGGCGCGATGATGCGCCACCATGCTCGCGATGTCCGCCCGGGACTGAGTCATGATCGCGGCGTCAACGGCGGCCATCAGTCCGGCAAAAACGACCAGGACCACGGCCGGGTAAATGAACCAGACGATGTGCATCAGTGGCGTTGTCGTTCCTGCATGGCGAAAGCGATGAGGATATCGCGCTGAATACCGAACATCTCCTTCTCCTCGGCCGGTTCCGCGTGATCAAAGCCGAGTAGGTGTAGCACGCCGTGGGTGGTGAGCAGCAGCAGTTCATCGAGAGTACTGTGGCCGGCGGTTTCCGCCTGCTCCTTGGCGACTTGCGGGCAGAGCACGATGTCACCGAGCAGACCCGGCGGGGTTTCCTCCTCCTCCGTACCGGGGCGCAGTTCGTCCATCGGGAAGCTCAGCACGTCGGTGGGGCCGGGTTCATCCATCCACTGCACGTGCAGCTGTTCCATGGCGCCCTCATCGACGAGCACGATAGCCAGCTCGGCATCGGCGTGCACGTGCATGGTGTCGAGCGCGAAGGCAGCGAGGCGCAAAATGGCGGCTTCATCGACCGGGATAGCCGACTCGTTGTTAACTTCGATACTCAACTGGAACTCCGTTTCGGGGTGCGGCCCGAAGCGCTCGTGCGCTGGGGGCCACGGGTGGCAAATTCTCGGGCTTCAGCCGTCTCTTGGCGAAGGGCCTGCTTCTGCGCGTCGTACTCGGTGTAGGCATCGACGATGCGCCCAACAAGCGAGTGCCGCACGACATCGGCGCTGGTCAAGTACGCAAAGTGGATATCGTCGATCCCGTCGAGCACGCGCGTGACCAGTTTCAGGCCGCTCGTGCCGGCCGGCAGATCGATCTGGGTGACGTCTCCGGTGATGACCATCTTCGAGCCGAACCCCAGGCGGGTCAGGAACATCTTCATCTGCTCCGGCGTGGTGTTCTGGGCTTCGTCGAGCACGACAAAGCTCGCGTTGAGGGTGCGCCCGCGCATGTAGGCCAGCGGTGCCACCTCGATCGTGCCAGCAGCGAGTAATTTGGGAATGAGCTCCGGGTCGAGCATTTCACCGAGCGCATCGTAGAGCGGGCGCAGGTACGGGTCGATCTTGTCGGTGAGGGTGCCAGGCAGAAAACCCAGTCTTTCCCCAGCCTCCACGGCCGGGCGAGTCAGGATGATGCGCTCGACCTCTTTGTTCTGCAGCGCCCGCACCGCTTTGGCCATGGCCAGATAGGTCTTGCCCGTTCCGGCCGGGCCGATACCGAATACGATCGTGTTGTCGTCGATCGCATCGACATAGTCCTTCTGCCCGATCGACTTGGCCCGAATGCTCTTGTTCCGTGCTGTGAGGATGGGAGCGCCCAGTTGAGCGGATGGACTCACCGAACTGTCGGCAGCGAGCATCCGCGCTGACGTGGCGACCTCGGCCTCGCCGAGATCATGGCCAGTGCGCAGTGCCAGCTGCAGTTCCTCGATCAGCCGACGCACTGCCGCTACCTCGCCAGCCGAGCCGCTCAGGGTGACCTCGTTGCCGCGCACGTGCACGTCCACCTTGGGGTGGGCAGCCTCTATGGTACTCAGGTAGCGATCTTCGGGCCCGAGCAGGCGCACCATGGCAACGCCATCGATGGTGAAGCGCAACTCGGTGGTGACGCTGGCGGCGGAGTTGCCGGATTTCGCGTTGTGGGGCTCAGAGGGCGCCAAGCGAGTCCTCCCCAAGGTATTCGGTCGGTTCCTGACTGCCCAGCACGTGGGCGTGTACGTGGAACACGGTCTGGCCGGCGGCCGCCCCGGTGTTGAAAACGAGGCGGAACTGCCCGTTGGTTCGTTCGGCAGCGATGCGCTCGGCTACCGAGACGAGTTCGGCCAAAAGGGCCGGGTTGCCTGCGGCCAGTTCGACGACGTTCTGATACTGCGGGTCTTTGGTGGTGATGACGACGTGCACCGGAGCTTTCGGGGCAATGTCGAGGAACGCGATGATGTGTTCGGTCTCGGCGACGATCGTCGCTGGAATCTCACGCGCGATGATGCGGCTGAAAATGGTCGGTTCAAAACCGGAAGAAGACATGCCTCTATCTTAAGCGGCGCTACCAGCGGCCGAAGGTCGCATTGAGGATTGCGAGGGCAGCGGGACCGGCGGTCGACGTGCGGAGCACGGTGTCACCGAGGCGTACCTGGGTCGCGCCGGCTTGTTCCAGCAGAAGTAGCTCGGCCGGGGAGATTCCACCCTCGGGCCCAACGACGAGCAGAATGTCGCGGTCGTCGGTGGGCGCGGCCACCTCGGTGAGGCGACCGCTCGCGGTCGGCTCGAGCAGCAGCATCCGTGTGGTGGCGGCGAGCACGGCCAGTTGTTTGGTGCTGGCGAGCGGCGCGACCTCTGGCAACCAGGCCCGAATGGACTGTTTGCTGGCCTCGCGCACAATGCTGACCCAGCGTTCGTGGCCTTTGGCTATCTTCGGGCCCTCCCATTTGGTGATGGAACGGGATGCGGCCCAGGGAATGACGCCATCGACACCGAGTTCGGTGGCGGCTTGAACGGCAAGCTCGTCGCGATCACCCTTGGCGAGGGCCTGTACCAGACGGATGCGCGGCGTCGCCACCGCGGTCTCGCTCGCGTCATCCACGCGCAGGGTCAACACCGTAGCCTCCGCTGTCAGCACCGTCCCCTGCACCAGCAACCCGGCTCCATTGCCTAAGCGCAGCCGGTCTCCGGGACGAACCCGGCTGACCGTGACCGCGTGCCGTGCCTCGGCGCCATCAACGGAAACGACCTCCCCCGGGCGACACTGCGCCGCCCGGAGCGTTTCCTGCAGATAGAAATGTGCCACGTCAGCCGAGGAACCGGTCGCGCAGCTTCGCGAACAAGCCCTGCTGGTACTGGCTCAGGGTCGGCGCAGGCGCGGCGTAACGGGCAGCGAACTGCTCGATCAGGTCGCGTTCCTTGTGGTCGAGCTTGGTGGGCGTAAGCACGTGGATGCCGATCTTCAGGTCGCCTCGCCCGCTGCCGCGCAGCTTGGTGATACCACGATCCTTGATCGTGAGCACTTCTGAGCTTTGCGAACCAGCGCGAATCTCCACCTCGATATCACCGTCGAGCGCTTTCACGGTGACGTTGGTGCCAAGAATTGCGTTCGTCATCGACACGTCGAGCGAGCACATGAGGTCGTCGCCGTCGCGACTGAACACGTCGTGGTGGCGCACCTTCATCTCGAGGTAGAGGTCACCATTCGGACCGGCGGCCGGACCCGCCTCTCCGCTGCCGGGCATCTGCAGGCGCAGGCCGGTGTCGACTCCGGCCGGAATGTCCACCGGAACCGTACGCCGGGCGCGCACGCGGCCCTGCCCGGAACAGGTCATGCACGGCGTCGCGATGATAGTGCCGTAACCGCGGCAGGAGCCGCACGGGCTCGACGTCATCACGTTGCCGAGCAGAGACCGAACGGCGCGCTGGATGCTGCCGGTACCGTGGCAGATGTCGCAGGTGATCGGTGATGTACCGGGGGCGCAGCAGGAACCCTTGCAGGTGTCGCAAACGATCGCGGTGTCGACCTCGAGGTCGCGGTGCGTGCCGAAGATGACCTCATCGAGGTCGAGTTCAACCCGGATAAGGGCGTCCTGGCCGCGTTCGCGGCGGGACCGCGGGCCGCGGCTGCTGCCGCCTCCTCCGCCGAAGAAGGTCTCGAAGATGTCGCCGAAGTTACCGAAGTTCTGGCCGTCGAACCCGCCGTTCTGACCGCCACCCTGGTCGTATTTCTGACGCTGTTTCGCGTCGCTCAGCACGTCGTAAGCATGGGTGATGCTTTTAAACCGTTCCGACGCTTCAGCGCCGGGGTTCACGTCGGGGTGCAGTTCACGGGCAAGGCGTCGATAGGCCTTTTTGATTTGGTCGGTGGTTGCGTCGCGGTCAACGCCGAGAGCTTCGTAGTGGTCAGCCAAAGGTGGCTCTCCTTGAGTTTTTTATGATGATGATTCTGGTTCTGGTGATGTGGTCTCTGCCGCCGAGGCGGCAACAGATTTAGGTCTCGCCGAGCAGGCGGGAGAGATAGCGAGCGACGGCGCGCACCGCCGCCATGTTATTGGAGTAATCCATGCGCGTGGGACCAAGCACGCCCAGGCGGGCGAGGTTGCCGTTCGCGCTGTAGCCGCTGGTCAACACGCTTGCCTCGGGCAGGCCGAACGCCGCGTTCTCCCGGCCAATGCTCACCGAAACTCCGTGTTGGTCGGTCTCCATCTCGCCGAACAGTCGCAGCAGTACCACCTGCTCTTCGATGGCTTCGAGCACCGGGTAGATGCTGCCGGAGAAATCTTCCTCGGTGCGCACAAGGTTCGCTGCCCCGGCCATGACGAGTTTATCTTGGCGGTTGGCGCCGATTTGGTCGGCGAGGGTGCTCGTGATGAGGTCGATGAGCGGTTGCAGCATCGGCGCGCCCGGCCACACGCTCGCGGCGAGGGCGGCTCTGGCCTCGGCCATGCCGAGTCCAACGACAGCGACATTGAGTCGGGCGCGCACTTCTAAGAGGGTCTGCTCATCGAGCGCCCGCGGCAAATCGATCACGCGCTGTTCCACCCCGCCGGAATCCGTGATCAGCACCGACAGGATGCGCGTCTCGGTCAGGGGCACGAACTCGATGTGCCGTACCTTGGCGCGAGACACAGAGGGATACTGCACGAGCGCGACCTGATGAGTGAGCTGGGAGAGCAGTCGCACACTGCGCACGAGCACTTCGTCAAGGTCGGCGGCGTGACCCAGAAAGGTTTCAATGGCTTGACGTTGCGCCGGCGTGAGTGGCCGCAGATCAGCGAGGTGGTCGACGAAAACTCGGTAGCCCTTATCGGTGGGGATGCGCCCCGACGAGGTGTGCGGCGCTGCGATCAGGTCTTCTTCTTCGAGGAGAGCCATGTCGTTACGAATGGTGGCAGCGGAGACGCCGAAGGCGTGGCGATCAACGATGGATTTTGAGCCGACGGGTTCACGAGAGGCAACGTAGTCCTGCACGATGACGCGCAACACATCGAGGCCACGGTCGGAAACCATTGCGCCCACCTTCCTGATTCGTGAGGTCCAGCTTGAGTTCTGCGGATGCCGCTCACCGCGCGCTCTAAGGGTCACACGGGAAGGTACGTTTGCCAGCACATCGTTGGCACTCGCATCCACTGACTGCTAATCATATCGCGGCTGCCTGAACAGACCCATTGCCAGCAGTTCGAAGCGAGGGTTTAATTACGCGTATTCTGCCCAACACGTATGGTGAAGGGGACGATCATGAGCGATCCACAGTCACAATCTTTGAACGGCCCAAACAATCGTGAACCGAAGGTCGAAAAAGCCGCGGGACGGCCGAAACTACCGATATCCGTGGTCGATTCCGGTCAGTTCACCATTGGCACGGTTAGTCTGGAGGGGGCAGGCGTGGCCACTGCACGACTGTATGAGTGGCTCCGGCGACTAAGCGCCGGAAGCGCCACGACCAGTTCAACTTACTCGAACAGGAGACCACATGTCCGAGAACGATCCGCGCACGAATCCCTATGAATCCACCCCGCCGCAAAATCCTTACTCGCAAAATATCCCTCGCCGGCCGATGAGCCCGGCGGACGAGAAGATGTGGGCGACTTTGATTCACGTCGGCGGCATTCTGCTCGTTTTTCTACCCGGTCTGATCGGTTACCTCATGCTGCGCGATCGTGGTCCGTTCATTCGGGCGCACAGCGCAACGGCGTTGAATTTTCAGATCACCCTGACGATCGTTTATGTGGTGGCAACCGCGTTGACGAGCATCCTGATCGGATACCTGATTCTGCCGGTCGCCTTCGCCCTCGGCATCATTTTCTCGATCCTGGCCGCGCTGGCAGCCAATCGCGGCCAGGGCTACGCCTACCCGCTCACCATCAAATTCTTTAGCTAATCGCTGAGGCGCCGCACCACGGCGTCGGCCAGAAGTCGCCCGCGTAGGGTCAGTTCCACTGTTCCGGTCAGGGCGGCTCTGGCATTGATGAGTTCGTCGGCGATCAGACCGGCCACCTCGACGCGCCCCGCCGCCGACAGCGATGCGACCGGGATTCCGGTGCGGATCCGGCTCTGCAAGAGGATGCGTTCGAGCTCGCGGGTGGGCGCGTCCAGCGTCTCGCGACCAGCGGCCGGTGACAGGCCGCCCAGCATCCGTTCGGAGTAGGCGGCCGGATGCTTGACGTTCCACCAGCGCACGCCGCCGACGTGGCTGTGGGCGCCGGGGCCGACGCCCCACCAGTCCTGGCCGGTCCAGTAGGCGAGGTTGTGTCGGGATCTGTGGGCGTCGCTCGTCGCCCAGTTACTGACCTCGTACCAGTCGTACCCGGCGGCAGCGAGAAGTTCGTCGGCCAGCTCGTAGAAGTCAGCCTGCTGGTCGTCGTCGGTCGGCGCGATCTCGCCGCGGCGAATCTGCCGGGCGAGCTTGGTACCGTCTTCGACGATGAGCGAATAGGCGCTCAGGTGGTCGGGCTGCAGGCTGAGCGCCTGTTCGAGACTCGTGCGCCAATTCGCGAGGGACTCCCCCGGCGTGCCGTAGATCAGGTCGAGGCTCACGTCGAGCCCGGCGGCGCGGGCCCACTCCACGACGAGCGGCACCCGCTCGGGGTCGTGGGTGCGCTCCAGCGTGGCGAGCACGTGCGGCACGGCAGACTGCATGCCGAACGACACCCGGGTGAATCCAGCGTCGGCGAGGGCACCGAGGTAGGCGGCGTCGACCGAGTCTGGGTTGGCTTCGGTGGTGACCTCGGCGCCGTCTGCCAGACCCCACTGCTCGCGCACCGCAGCGAGCATGCGGGTCAGGTCGGTCACCGGCAGTAGCGTCGGCGTACCTCCCCCGAAGAACACCGTGGCGACTTCGCGTGCCGGCACGCCGGACGCGGTGAGGATGCGGGCGGCCGCATCGACCTCGAGCACGGCCTGGCTGGCATAGTCGCTTTGTTTGACGCCGCGTAGTTCGGTCGCCGTATAGGTATTGAAGTCGCAGTAGCCGCAGCGCACCCGGCAGAACGGCACGTGCAGGTACACACCGAAATCGCGTTCGGCCGCACTGACGGCCGCTGACGCGGGAAGGAGTCCGTCGTCGGGTGCTGGGTCGCCGACGGGGTGGGGTCCGGCCATGGATAGAGCTCCAGTACGTTTGTTATTTGATGCGCGTTATTTGATGCGCGTTATTTGATGCGCGTTATTTGATGCGCGTTATTTGTTGCGCGTTATTTGATCGCGCCGACGGGATGCAGGGCCCGCAGGTACAGCTTGGTGAATTTCGCCTGCTGAAAGCGCAGCACCGGCCAGGCCAGGCGGTAGTACCAGGTGCTGGCCCGTGAGAAGGAGCGGATGGTCAGCCAGACCGAGTCGTCGTCCCGGTGTTCGACGATGAAGGATTCCTCGCCGCTCTCGGGGTGACCGGTCAGAGTTCCGTACGCGAACCCGATGCGGGCGGCCTCGTCGATAACGTAGACCACGCGCACCGGCGCGGTCACGGCGAAGAGCCAGACCTTCATTTTCAATGTCGCGGTCATACCGTTGGCGATATATGGCGTGCCGTCGTCTGCGAAAGTCGCTTCATTGACCGGATGCTGCTGCCCGACTGCCGGGGTGCCGTCGGCTTGAAAGGTGACCGGGGTGTACTGCACGCCGGTACCGTTCTCAAGATCGGTCACCTCCATACCGCTGCCGCGCTGGATTCCCCACGTCATCAGCAACTTGGTCGCGGCTGCGAACCGTTCGTGGGAACTGCCCAGCTTCACGCTCTGTTCCATCGGGCGGTAACCCTTGGGCGGATAGCTCATCAGATCGGGCGCCAGCGTGCCGCCGATGGCAGCGTAGCTGACGGCGGCGTCGGTGAAAGTAGCCCTGCGCATCTGTTTTACTTCTTGTCTTTCGTCTCAATGTCCCCCGACAGTGCCGCGATGAACGCTTCCTGGGGAACTTCGACCCGGCCGACCATCTTCATGCGCTTCTTGCCCTCTTTCTGCTTCTCCAGCAGTTTGCGCTTGCGCGAGATATCACCGCCGTAGCACTTGGCGAGCACGTCTTTACGCATCGCCGAAATGCTCTCGCGGGCGATGATGTGGGCGCCGATCGCGGCCTGGATGGGCACCTCGAACTGCTGGCGCGGAATAAGTTTGCGCAGGCGCCCGGTCATGAGAGCGCCGTAGGCATAGGCCTTGTCCCGGTGAACGATGGCAGAAAATGCGTCAACCTGCTCGCCCTGCAGCAGGATGTCGACCTTGACCAGGTCGGCTTCCTGCTCGCCGGAGGGCTCGTAGTCGAGTGAGGCGTAGCCGGCGGTGCGGCCCTTGAGCATGTCGAAGAAGTCGAACACGATCTCACCCAGCGGCATCGTGTAGCGAATCTCGACGCGGTCTTCGCCGAGGTATTCCATACCGAGAAGCGTGCCGCGGCGGCTCTGGCACAGCTCCATAATGACGCCGACATAGTCTTTGGGCGCGAGGATGGCGGCCTTGACCATGGGTTCGAGCACTTTGGCGATCTTTCCGGTGGGGTATTCGCTCGGGTTGGTCACCGTGACGGTGCGCTTATCGTCGGTGGTCACCTCGTACGGCACACTTGGCGCCGTCGTGATCAGGTCGATGTTGAATTCACGCTCGAGGCGTTCGGTGATGATCTCGAGGTGAAGGAGGCCGAGGAAGCCACAGCGAAACCCAAAACCGAGGGCGACGGAGGTCTCCGGCTCGTAGCCGAGACTCGCGTCGGAGAGCTTGAGCTTGTCGAGGGCCTCGCGCAGCGCCGGGTAGTCGCTGCCATCGATGGGGTACAGCCCGGAGAACACCATGGGCTGCGGTTCGTTATAGCCGGGCAGCGCGTCGGTCGCCGGGCGCAGGGCGGTCGTGATGGTGTCGCCGACCTTGGACTGTCGAACGTCCTTCACGCCGGTGATCAGGTAGCCGACCTCGCCGACCTTGAGTCCCTTACTCTCGATCGGTTCGGGCGAGATGACGCCGATCTCGAGGATCTCGTGGGTCGCCTTGGTCGACATCATCTGGATTTTTTCGTGGGCCTTCAGGTGCCCGTCGATCATGCGCACGTAGGTGACAACGCCGCGATAGCTGTCGTAGACCGAGTCGAAGATCATGGCGCGGGCGGCAGCATCCGGGTTGCCCTTCGGGGCCGGAATCATCGTGGTCGCGAGGTCAAGCAGTTCCTGCACCCCGGCGCCGGTTTTGCCGGACACGCGCAGCACGTCTTCGGGCCGGCCCCCAATGAGGCTCGCCAGTTCGCGGGCGTACTTGTCGGGGTCGGCGGCCGGCAGGTCGATCTTGTTCAGCACCGGAATGATCGTGAGGTCGTTCTCGAGGGCGAGGTAGAGGTTGGCGAGGGTCTGGGCTTCAATGCCCTGGGCCGCGTCGACGAGCAGGATGGCACCCTCGCAGGCAGCGAGGCTGCGGGAGACCTCGTAGGTGAAGTCGACGTGGCCGGGGGTGTCGATCATGTTCAGCGCGTAGGTAACGCCGTCCAGCTCCCACGGCATGCGCACGGCCTGGCTCTTGATGGTGATGCCGCGTTCACGCTCGATATCCATGCGGTCCAGGTACTGGGCCCGCATGGAACGCTCGTCGACGACGCCGGTGATCTGCAGCATCCGGTCGGCGAGCGTCGACTTGCCATGGTCGATGTGGGCGATGATGCAAAAGTTGCGGATGAACTCGGGGGCTGTGGCGGCCGGTTCCAGCGCGTGAAGGGCTCGAGGTGACATAGTTCCCCATTCTTCCACGCTCGGTGCACGTTGAGGTTCGACGCGACTGGTGGCATCGAACGGGAGGGCAACTTTGCACCAGCCTGCTCACCCCGCCAGGCGTGGACTGCGCCTCGTGAGGGTCACCAGCGTGCTGTCGTCTGGGTCAACCTTCCGGGCGAATCAAACAGGTGTGGCGCAGCCCGGGGCGGACGCCCAGCTGACTGGCCCCGCGGCTGGCTAGGCTCACGGGCATGGCGACTCCCGAGGCCCCCGTGCCGGTTCTGCTCGTGCACGGCATCCGCACCTCGGCCACGATGTGGCGTTTTCAAGAGGAGCGGTTGCGTGCGGCCGGGTATCCCGTGCTCGCGATTGATCTGCCGGGACACGGGCAGCGGATGAGCGAGCCGTTCACGGTGCCGGCCGCGCTCGCCGCCATCGACGACGGAGTGGCGGACCTCGGCGGCCGGGTGCTACTGGTCGGGCTCTCGCTCGGCGGCTACTACGCCGTGGCCTACGCCGGAGAGCACCCTGATCGAGTGGCCGGGCTGGTGGCTGCGGGCTGTAGCGCCGTGCCGAAGGGAATGTTGCTCGAGGGGTATCGACTGCTGGCCCGTTGGATTCATCGCCTGCCCGATCGGGGCTTATGGCTGCACGAGGCCATGGTGCACCTCATGCTGCCTTCCGCCGGGGCACACGACGTACTCGCGGGCGGCGCCGCTCTCGACGTGATGGATTCCGGGCTGCGCGCGACCTCGACACTGACTCCGCTGGCCAGCCTGGCCGCGTATCCGGGGCCGATCTGGTTGGTCAATGGCGCGCTCGATCATTTTCGGTTGAACGAGCGGCGCTTCCTCGCCGCCTGCCGCAACGGGAAGGTCGTCGTGGTGCACGGCGCGACGCATCTGGCAAGCCTGGCCCAGCCCGAGCGTTTCACGACGATCCTGTTGCGGGTTGCCGGTCAGGTGACGGCGCGGCCGCGGCCGGTCTGAGGTCGCGGCATCCGTGTGCGTGCCCGATACGACTGGGGCGCCGCGATCACCGGCGTAGCGCCCGCCGATATCGGGCGCGGCCATCTCTCAGGCGACTGGGGCGCGTTTGGGAGTGCAGGTGATTACTGGTACTGTTGGTGGTTGGCTTGCGTGTCGGGTCCCACCCCGCACGATTTTCGCCGCTTGAGCGCCCTCTACCCGTTCAGCGGCTGTCCGTACTAGAACCTAACGAAAGCGTAAACAACGTGGCAAATATCAAGTCGCAGATCAAGCGAATTGGCACCAACAAGAAGGCCCAGGAGCGCAACAAGGCCGTCAAGAGTGAGTTCAAGTCCGCGATTCGCGCGACTCGTACCGCGATTGCCGCCGGCGACAAGGACAAGGCCGTCGTCGGTCTCGCCTTTGCTTCCAAGAAGCTCGACAAGGCCGTCAGCAAGGGTGTCATCCACCAGAACCAGGCTGCGAACAAGAAGTCGGCCATCGCGAAGGCCGTTTCCGCACTCGTCTAATCGACACCCGCACGTGAGGTGATTGTCTCGGCTCCCAGCGAGCGGATGACGCCCCTCGTCACACAGAAACCCCCGCCTTATTGGCGGGGGTTTTTTTGTTCTTGATGTGAGGCCCGGCACGACTCGGTGGTCCGCCTCGCGGGGCCGGCAACCCCACTAGACTGACGCGGTGAAGAGCACCCCACCGGCAAGTTTCAGCACCGCCGAAAGCGCCCAGCATCGACGGGCGCACGCTCGTTTTGTCGCCGCGTTGCTCAGCGCCGCAGCTTTCGCCATCGCGGTGTGGCTGGCTGTCAACACAAACGATGCAGTGTCCGGCAGTACGCGCGACCAGCTGCTGATCTCGCTGGCTTCGATCGTGCTTCTAATCATTGGAACCTTGTTCTACCTCAGTGCAGCCGCAACGGGACAGCACGACCCGGAAGACTTCGAACCCGGGCGGCCTGCGCGCATTTCTCGCCACGTCCGATCGTTCTCGAGGCTCGGTGCGGTGTTCGCCGTCGCCGCCCTGCTGGCCGTCGCCGCGCTCGGAGCACTACGCATTCTGGTGCCGCCCGCCGAACGGCCGGTGTCGGTGCAGTTCACCGAGATCAGTGGGCGAGTGCAACTCGAATACTGCCCGGGCCTGCCGTCATCGTTCGAGGCCCTGGCCAGGCCGACCGATCTGGCCAGTTCGTCGACCCTGCTGCCGGTCTGGGTGGCCACCCGGGTGTGTGGCAATCCGAGTTTTCAGCATGGAGTGTGGCTCTACCTGAACCGCGCAAGCATCACGGTTGCCGACGCCGGCGACCGCTGAAATCTGGTGCCACGATGCACCGGCAACCGCTAGTGCTCGCCACGCCGAGAGATCACGCCGATCAGACGTTCCAGCGCGAACACCGGGTCGCGCCCGGCACCCTTCACCGCGGCATCCGTTTCGGCCAGCGCGAGGATACAGCGGGCCAGGCCCTCGTCACTCCAGCCGCGCAGGTCTTTTTGCGCGCGTTCCACCTGCCACGGGGCCAGGCCAAATTGTGCGCCGAGCTGCGCTGACCCGCCACGGGCACCGAACACCTTGGCCATGGTGCGAATCTTCATGGCGAACGCCGCGACGATGGGCACCGGATCGGCACCCGAAGACAGAGCGTGACGCAGAGTCACCAGGGCCTCACCGTTGCGGCCAGCGATGGCCCAATCGGCTACTTTGAACGCGTTCGTTTCGACCCGGCCACCGTAATACCGATCCACTGTGGTTTCGGTCACCTCGCTCGTCGCGTCAGAGATGAGCTGCTGGCAGGCCGCGGAGAGTTCGGCCAGGTCGTCAGAAAACGCTGCGACGAGCTGGCGGAGCGCACTGACCGTGACGCGTTTGCCGGCCGCCTTGAATTCGTTCGACGCAAACTCGTATTTCTCGGTGTCTTTCTTGAGTTCGCTGCAGACAACTTCGATCGCGCCGCCACGACCGCCGCGGATGGTGTCGAGTAGTTTCTTGCCACGCACTCCCCCGCCGTGCCGCAGCACGACGTAGGTATCCTCGGCTGGGTTCTCCAGGTAGTCCAGCGCCTCGGCCAGAAAAATGTCGCTGCATTTTTCGACATTGCTGACCCGAATCAGCCGCGGCTCGCCGAACAGCGACGGGCTTGCGAGGGTGAGCAGCTCACCCGGCGCGTAGCTATCGGCCTGCACGTCGCTGATTTCAAGGCTCGGGTCTTCGCGTTTGAGAAAGTCGCGCAGTTGCCGGATGGCTCGCTCGGCGAGGAACGTTTCGGTGCCGGAGACGAGCACGATCGGGGCCGGACGTACCTCATGCCAGCCGAGCTGGGGAATGACGGTGCCTTTATTCGGTCGCGCGGGCGCTGCCTTGCCGGTGCGGGATCCGGTCGTGGCGGGTCGTACGGCCAAAGCGATCTCCTTGAATTTGGTGCGGGTCTAAAACCAGCCTAACCCGCACCACTGACGCCTGCGCTCGAGTTTCTTGCTCGGCGACGCCTTCCTCAGGCGGCAAAAAGAGCTTCGCGTACCGCGTGCTCGAAGCCACCGACGTGGATCCGCGCGAGGTTAGCGGCTCCGGCCTCATCTCCGTCAATAACGGCACGGAGCAAGTCCACATGCTCATGGACGTGCCTGGTCAGGTCGGGCAGGCGATCCAAGACCATGCACCAAATTCGTGTCGCGAGATTGTCGTAGCGGATCAGGACATCTTCGAGGTGGGGATTGGCGGCGGCGGCATAGATGCCTCGGTGCACGCTGGCGTCCAGCCGCAGTGTTTCGACAACGGATGCTGCGTTCGCGTCGAATGCCTCAACGGCGCGCATGACACTCCGGAGTTGCTCCCTGGCAGACGCCGTAGCAACGCGGGCAGCCCGGGAAGCGGCAAGGGGTTCAAGCTGCATTCGGATTTCGGAAATGAACGCAAGGTCAGTCACCTCCACTCGCGTCGCGAAAGTTCCTCTGCGCGGGTAGGAGACAACAAGGCGATCGAGCTCCAGCCGCTTCAAAGCTTCGCGCACCGGTGTCCGCCCGATGCCAAGGTCCTTGGCCAGCTCATCATCATGAAGTAGACCACCGGGCTTGATGTCCAGCATCAGCAGCCGGTCCCGAATGCGTTCGTAGGCTACATCCGCCAACGACCTCTTTGCGGCAACGTCACCAGCACTCACCCAGGCTTCGACAGCCATCCGTGGACCTCTTTCAATTCAAGTAGGAAGACTATTGACCTCTATCCCCGACCAGTATACGCTCGCACCTAAATCTAATATATCAGTGGCTATTCTTGGAATATATCTAAAGGCGGAGACATGACGCTAATGGCGGCAGACTCATCTACCAGCACCCTGCCTCAGTCGGAGGTTACTGGGGAAAACCAGTCGAAAAAGTTCGTTCTTACATTGTCGTGCGTCGAACGCGCAGGCATTGTCCACGCGGTCACCACGTTTCTTTTTGAGCGTGGCTTCAACATTGAAGAACACCAGCAGTTCGATGATGGCCTCCGTGAAACTCTGCACCTGCGCACCGCATTCTCAGGTCCCTCTGTCAACACCCCGGACGGGCTCGAGGAAGAATTCCGTTCGATTGCTGACCGCTTCGACATGAAATTTAGCTTTCATGACGAGACGAAACAACGCATCCTTGTAATGGTGTCCAAATTCGGGCACTGCCTCAACGACCTGCTTTTCCGCTGGCGAGGCGGAAGCCTCAAAGGCGATATTGCCCTTGTGGTTTCCAATCATGAAACCCACCGGTCCATGGTTGAGGCCGCCGGCGTCCCCTTTATTTATCTCCCGGTGACTCCCGAAACCAAATTAGACGCCGAGCAACGCCTGCTGGAACTGGTGGGCGAGCACGACATCGGCCTCGTCGTACTTGCCCGGTACATGCAAGTACTGTCCGATGATCTTTGCCGCTCTTTAGAAGGCCGCGCCATAAACATCCACCATTCCTTCCTCCCAGGATTCAAGGGTGCGCGCCCGTACCACCAGGCCTACGACCGTGGCGTAAAGCTGGTGGGCGCCACGGCCCACTACGTCACTGCGGAACTGGATGAGGGTCCAATCATTGAACAGGAAGTCATCAGGGTCGATCACAGCTATGGACCGACCGCTCTTTCAATAGTCGGACAGGACGCCGAAGCCCTGGCTCTCTCCCGGGCCGTCCGCTGGCACTGCGAACACCGTGTCCTCCTGGATCGGACCAGCACCGTCGTGTTTCGGTAAATCGAAGCCACCACACCAGCAGAGATAGTCACACACGAATACCAGTAGGAGAAACCACATGGCATCGACGCCAAGCATTGTCATTATCGGAGCTGGAATCGTCGGCACGAACCTGGCCGATGAACTAGTTACCCGGGGTTGGAACAACATCACTGTCCTTGACCAAGGGCCACTGAACATGCCCGGGGGGTCGACGTCCCACGCCCCCGGTCTTGTCTTCCAGACCAACGCCTCAAAGTCCATGGCACTCTTCGCCAAGTACACGGTGGAGAAGCTATTGTCCTTGACCGAGGACGGCGTCAACTGCTTCAACCAGGTCGGCGGCCTCGAGATCGCCACCACCGAGACGCGTCTCGCTGACCTGAAGCGAAAGCTCGGATACGCAGCATCGTATGGAATTAGCGGCAAGATGCTTTCGCGTGAAGAGTGCATGGAGCTCTATCCCCTCCTGAACGAGGAAGACATATTGGGTGGACTCCATGTCCCCAGCGACGGTCTGGCCGACGCCGCCCGCGCCGTTCAGCTGCTGATCAAGCGCACGGAAGCCGCGGGCGTCACGTACCGGGGCAAGACCACGGTGACGGGTATTGAACAGTCCGGCCGACGCGTCACGGGCGTCCAGACGTCCGGAGGTGTTATCCCAGCGGACATCGTGGTTTCCTGCGCAGGCTTCTGGGGTGCCAAGATCGGCGAAATGATCGGCATGTCCGTTCCTCTTCTGCCCTTGGCCCACCAGTACGTCAAAACCACTCCGGTGCTGGCGTTGAAGGGCAAGAACGACCTGCCCAACGGGGCCTCCTTACCCATTCTGCGACACCAGGACCAGGACTTGTACTACCGCGAGCACGGCGACTGCTACGGCATCGGGTCCTACGCTCACCGCCCCATGCCCGTTGACCTTGACGAACTCGGCACCTTTGAGCCCGCCGCGATCAACGAACACAACATGCCCTCCCGGCTGGATTTCACCTTGGAGGACTTCCTTCCGGCGTGGGAAGCCACCAAACGGATCCTGCCCGCGCTGCAGGAAAGCGACATTGAGGATGGCTTCAACGGCATCTTCTCCTTCACCCCCGACGGCGGATCCCTGGTGGGCGAGTCCAAGGAATTGGACGGCTTCTTCGTCGCCGAAGCCGTGTGGGTGACTCACTCTGCTGGTATAGCCCGCGCCGTTGCCGAACTGCTGACCACCGGCAGCTCAGAGATTGATCTGGGTGATTGCGATATTCATCGCTTTGAAGAGGTCCAGCTGACCTCGGAATATGTCAACGAGACGTCACAGCAGAATTTCGTGGAAATCTACGACGTCCTCCACCCACTCCAGTCCAAGCTCTCCCCCCGCAACCTCCGTGTGAGTCCGTTCCACGCCCGCCACAAGCAGTTGGGTGGGTTCTTCCTGGAGAGCGGCGGATGGGAACGCCCCTACTGGTTCGAAGCTAACGCAGAGCTGCTGAAAGAAATGCCGGACAGCTGGCTGCCGCCAGCTCGCGACGCCTGGTCGGGGATGTTCAGCTCGCCCATCGCCGCCGCTGAAGCTTGGAAGACCCGCACGGCAGTGGCCATGTACGATATGACTCCGCTCAAGCGCCTCGAGGTCTCCGGCCCGGGAGCACTGAAGCTGCTGCAGGAACTCACGACCGCGGACATGGACAAGAAGCCCGGCGCAGTCACGTACACACTCCTGCTGGACGACACCGGCGGCATCCGCAGCGACATCACTGTGGCCCGGCTGAGCAAAGACACCTTCCAGCTCGGAGCAAACGGAAACATCGACACTGCCTACTTTGAGAGGACAGCCCGTCATCAGACTGAAAGCGGGAGCGCCAGCGACTGGGTGCAGGTGCGCGACACGACGGGCGGCACGTGCTGCATTGGCCTCTGGGGCCCCCTCGCCCGGGACCTGATCAGCACCGTCAGCAGTGACGATTTCAGCAATGACGGTCTCCGTTACTTCCGCGCCAAAGAGGTAGTCATCGGCGGCGTCAATGTCACGGCCATGCGCCTGTCCTACGTCGGCGAGCTGGGCTGGGAACTCTACACAAGTGCAGACAATGGGCAGCGCCTCTGGGATGCGCTGTGGAAAGCCGGCCAGCCTCACGGTGTCATCGCGGCAGGCCGTGCAGCGTTCGGCTCGCTGCGCCTAGAAAAGGGTTACCGCTCCTGGGGCACGGACATGACCACCGAGCACGACCCCTGGGAAGCCGGACTGGGGTTCGCTGTGAAGATGGCCAAAGAATCCTTCGTCGGCAAGACAGCGTTGGAAGGCCGGAGCGAGGAAAACTCCGCGCGGCACCTGTGCTGCCTGACGGTCGACGACGGCCGGAGCATCGTCCTGGGCAAAGAACCGGTCTTTTACAGAGACCAGACGGTCGGCTACATCACCAGCGCTGCCTACGGCTACACCGTCGCCAAACCGATCGCCTACGCGTACCTTCCTGCGGCTGTCAGCGTGGGGGACTCGGTTGAGATCGAGTACTTCGGTCGGCGCATCCAGGCCACGGTCACCGCAGATCCTCTGTACGACCCCACGATGACCAGGCTGCGCGGCTAACACCCCGCCGGACCATTCCGGGCTGATATTCAGCAAGACACATGATCAGTTCAGAAACAATCAATGGCTACCTCGTCAGGCCTTGCCTCACGCGAGCCCACCCCCGGCGGCGGCGGCGCAGCCATCCACGCCGCTCAGGGGGCGGCACTCGTTGCCAGGGTTGGCAGGTACACCGCCGGCTCGAAATACGAACAGTACGCCAAACTCGTCCAAAGGATCATCAGCGCTGCGGACGCGCTGGTGGGCCACCACCGCAGCCCGGGTGAACATCGACATCAACGTGGTGGCAATCAAAGATGCCGCGCAGTCCCCGGTAAGGATGTAGTGGACCCTTCCCGGTGTCTGCCGGACAGAAAGGGAACTTATCTCAGCACTCGATCACGTTCACGGCGAGGCCACCCCGAGACGTCTCCTTATACTTGGTCATCATGTCGGCGCCGGTGTCGCGCATGGTCTTGATGGCTTTGTCCAGTGACACTTTGTGACTGCCGTCCCCATAGAGGGCCAGCCGTGCGGCGTTGATGGCTTTGACGCTGGCAATTGCGTTTCGCTCGATGCACGGGATCTGTACGAGCCCACCCACTGGATCGCAGGTCAGACCCAGGTTGTGCTCAATGCCGATTTCCGCGGCGTTTTCCGCCTGGATGGGCGTTCCTCCCAGCGCTTCACAGAGGGCTCCAGCGGCCATAGAGCAGGCTGATCCAACCTCACCCTGGCATCCGACCTCCGCGCCGGAGATAGACGCGTTGAGCTTGAACAGAATTCCGATCGCCGCGGCTGTCAGCAAGAAACGCACGACGCCGTCGTCGTCGGCCCCGGGGACGAACTTCAGGTAATAGTGCAGCACAGCCGGGATAATGCCGGCCGCCCCGTTGGTGGGCGCCGTGACGATCCGGCCGCCTGCCGCATTTTCTTCGTTGACCGCAAGAGCGAAAAGGTTGACCCATTCCATCGCCCGCAGAGGGTCAGCGGGGTCCTCCGGCGCCTGTAGAGCACGGAACAGCGCCGGTGCCCGGCGAGTGACCTGCAGGCCGCCGGGTAGAATACCGTCTGCAGCGCACCCGTCCGCCACGCATGCCTGCATAACGGACCAGATGTTCAGCAGCTTCGCTCGCACCTCGACCTCCGTGTGCCAGGTGAGCTCGTTGGCCAGCATCACGGTGGAGATACCCAGTCCCTCCCGGGCGCAGATAGCCAGAAGCTCATCGGCCGTGGTGAACGGGTACGGCAGAACGGTTTCGTCCACAACAACCCGGTTCACCCCCACGGCCTCCTCATCCACGACGAAGCCTCCACCGACGGAATAATACGTGCGCTCCCGCACTACAGCGCCGTCGTGGCTCATGACCCGAAAGATCATGCCATTCGGATGTGCAGGCAATGACTTCCGCCGGTGCAGGAGCACATCCTCGGTGAAGTTGAAGTCGATGCCGTGCCGGCCAGCCAGCATCAACCGCGCGTCCAGCGCGGCCGCCGCCACCCGGTCGTCCGCCGTTGCAGTGTCCACGGTTTCCGGTGTCTGGCCCTGGAGCCCCAGAACCACGGCCTTGTCCGAGCCGTGGCCGCGGCCGGTCGCACCCAGCGAGCCGAACAACTCCACCCGTACCCGCACGACGCCGTCCAGCAGTCCGTCGCGGACCAGCCCCTCGGCGAAGCGCTTGGCCGCGCGCATCGGGCCCACCGTGTGCGAGGAGGAAGGCCCGATGCCCACCGAAAAGAGGTCCAACACGCTCAACGCCATGGTTTACCCTTCGCTGCCTTAAACTCACGCATACCGTCCAAGAGCCAGCGACCGAGGTAGTCGGCAAAAGACGCTCGCGGGAATACGCGGAACGTTTCATTGCCGGTCTTCCACAGGACGACCGGAACGTTACCGATCACGGTCGCGATTGCCGTGCCGGTTTGGAAGGACCGGGGATGCAGGTCGGCCGCGCAGCTCTTCTCCAACACAGCCCGGGCAGCGGAACCGGCAAGTTCGAAAGTGGTGCGGTTGCTGGACAGATCGACGACTTGTCCAGCTCCATCGCCGAGGGCTGCCGCCAGCTCGGCAGCAAGCGTGCCAGCCACGGCCTCCTCCTGGGCAACCAGCAGAAACTCGTCCGGCCCCAACCACAGCACGGCCGTTGCGTCGGCCCCGGTGGCGACCTGCCCACATTCGGTCGGCAGACCGCCGGTGACGATGCCGATGCGGCGGCCGCTCGCAGACAGCGGATCAACACGGATGCCCACCATAGCTTGGAAGGGTATTTCCCGCAGGGAGACCTGGGCGTCCCCTGCCGTGGTTTCAGCAAAAGCCGCCCAGAGGTGTTCCGCGGGACTGTGACGGCGCGCGCCCGGGCGCGTTTCGTAGACAGCCGAGGTTTGGGCATCCGTGCTTTCAATCGTGTCAACCATCTCGGCGCTTCCCTTCGACATCAAAAAGTACTGGATTCCCCACGACGACATCCACCAGCTCTGTGCCGACGAAAGCCACCAGGCGTTCGCCGATTCGATCTCGACCGTTCTTGATCAGCGCGAGCCCGAAGGACCGGCCCAAAGCCGCACTGTGATAGCTCGACGTAACGAAACCCTGCATTGGAACGGGGCCGGCGGCGGGAGTGATGGGCACATCTGCGTCGACGAGCTGGGTGCCCTCCGGCAACCGGATGGTGCCGTCTGTGGGCATCACGCTTACCAAATGTTTCCGGCCCTCCGAGCGCGCATCGGCACGCTCGTACGAGCGTTTGCCGATGAAGTCCTTGACCTTGGAGACCACCCATTCCATGCCCGCGTCCTGCGGGGTCACGGTGCCGTCGGTGTCCTGTCCGACGATCGGGTATCCTTTTTCCGCGCGCAGCACGTGCATGGTTTCCGTACCGTACGGAGTGATGTCAAACGCCGCTCCGGCTATGGTCACGTCTTCCCAGATCTGGAGCCCGTACCAGGCCGGCACGTTGATCTCGTAGGCCAGTTCGCCGGAGAACGAGATACGGCAGACTCGCGCCGCGACGCCGGAGGCGAGCACGGTTTCCCGGAACGTCATGAATGGGAAGGCCTCGGTGGAAAGGTTGAGCTCAGGCGCGAGCCGGGCCAGCACCGCGCGGGATTTCGGCCCGACGACGGCAATGGTGGTCCACTGCTCTGTCACCGACGTGCAGCTCACGTCCAGCTCCGGCCACTCGGTCTGTAGCCATTCCTCAAGCCAATCCAGCACTTTCGCCGCACCGCCGGTGGTCGTGGTCATGAAGTAGCGGTCGTCATCCAGTCGCAGCGTCACCCCATCGTCGAAGATCATGCCGTCGGGGGTGCACATGACGCCGTAGCGGGCCGAACCGGGTGCAAGCTTCTTGAACGCGTTGGTGTAAATCCGGTTGAGAAATTCTCCCGCTCCGGTACCACGGATTTCAATCTTGCCCAAAGTCGTGGCGTCCATATAGCCCACCGAACCGCGCACGGCAGCGCATTCACGCAGCACGGCAGCGTCCATGTCCTCGCCCGGCAGCGGGTAATACCTCGGCCGTTTCCACTGGCCAACGTCCTCGAAGACGGCACCGCGTTGTTCATGCCAGGTGTGAATGGAGGTGCGGCGGGCGGGCTCGAACAGGTCCCCGCGCTGCCGTCCAGCCAGGGCTACGAACGACACCGGCGTGAACGGGGCACGGTACGTCGTGGTGCCGATCGAGCCGATGTCGGGGTCGACAGCAGTGCCCTGCTGGCGAAAGGCCGCAGCAATGACGCCGATCGCATTCACGCCGGAGGTCTTGCCCTGGTCGTTGGCGGTGCTTATGGAGGTGTAGCGCTTGATCAGCTCCACGCTGCGGAGCCCTGCCCCCGTGGACCGCCAGACGTCGGCCACACTCTGGTCGCGTTGGAAGTCGACGAAGTGATGGTGCCAGTCGGATGCCGTCCCTTCAACCCCGCCGACCAGCCAGAGGGCACGGGTCGGTGCGGTGGGCTGCGCCGGGCGAGCCGGGCGGGCTAGTACAGCGATGGCAGCATTAACGGCGTGGCTCGTGCTGAATCCGGCGTTGACGGCGGCGACCGCCCCCGCTGAAGCCCCCTCGGCGACGCACTCTGCCAGTGCGTAACTGCCGCGAGCTGCGCCGACGACCTGTTGGTTGCGGACCACTGTCGATGGCACGAATCCGACCAGGTCCTGATCCCATCGCAACCTGCCCTGGGCCTGGCTGTGCAAGTGCACGACGGGGCTCCAGCCACCGGAGATTGCCAGCAGGTCCGCCTCGAATTCCTCGCTGCCACCCACCGGTACGCCGTCGGCATCGATGCAGGCAACCGAGACCCTCTCCAGGCGATCCTCACCCGCGGTGTTCACCACAGCGCTGCCGTAGAGAACTCGCACGCCCGAGTCGGCGGCCACGAGCGTTGCGAGCGCCGACGGCTCCGACCGGGCGTCGACCACCGCCGCCACCTCGATCCCCACCGCACGCAGGTCGCTGGCGAGCAGATATGCGCTGTCATTCGTGGTGCTGATCACAACCCGGGAACCGGCGGCCACACCGTAGCGGTTGAGATAAGTGCGGGCAGCGGAAGCCAACATGATGCCGGGGCGATCGTTGTTTTCAAAGACGATCGGGCGTTCGTGCGCGCCGGTCGCCAGCACTACCTGCTCGGCACGGATGTGCCAGATGCGCAGGTGTGACACGCCGTCGGCCGGAGCCGTCTGCAGGTGGTCGGTGCGGTTCTCGACGGCGATGAGAAAGTTACTGTCATAGGAGCCGAACACCGTGGTGCGGTGCAGCACCGTGCACTCGGGAACGGTGGCCAGTTCGACCGCAATGTCAGTGACCCACTTGAGTGCGTCCACCTCCGCCACGTACTCATCGCGGCCTGAAAGCAACGCCCCGCCCAATTCGGGCTGGTCATCGATAAGGATGACGCGCGCACCGGTGCGGGCCGCGGCCCGTGCCGCTGCCAGCCCGGCTGGTCCGCCGCCGACCACTAGAACGTCGGTGTGAACATACTTCTTGTCGTAGACCGCTTTGTCATCGCTCGGGTCGAGCTTGCCCAGGCCGGAAAGGAATTCAGCCTCGAGGCCGTCAACCAGTGCCACAGTTGTGGCGGGGAGCATGGATTCGGCGACGTGGCCCGGGAATCGTCCCGCCACCTTGACCAGCGCGTTGGACTCTTCAACGCCAGCGGACATGATGCCCCGCGGTCGGTTTTCATACAGGGAATTCCCGACAGTCACGCGACCTGCGGCGAGCAGTGCGGAAGCCACGGTATCGCCAGGATGGCCGGTATATTCAACGCCGTCCACGGTGAAGTTGCAGATCGTGCGGCGGTCAATTCGTCCACCGCTGCTGAGCCGATTGGATTGGGCGTACTGACGGGTCATGGCTGTGCTCCTTCCAATGCTGCGAGCACAGCGGCGCTTCTGGTGGTGCCGGTTATGGATCGCGTCGGCCGCGGCGCTGGCGGCTGTTCGCCGATACGGTAAACGGCCGTGATGTCGTAGCTCACGGTGTCCCGGAGCATATTGAACCACTTCCGGCAGCCGACAGCATGCACCCAGCGCTCGGCAAAGAGCCCTTTCGTGTTCTGACGGTAGAAGAGGTACTCCGCCCAGTCCCGGTCGCTGAGTTCCTCCGGATGCTCGGGGTAGGCCACGTGGGCTTGTCCCCCGTAGTGAAATTCGGTTTCATTTCGTGGCCCGCAGTTGGGGCATGGAAACAGCAACATGGCGTGCTCCTTACGATTCTGATGGGTCGGTTTCTAGTGAGCCACGGCGGCGGCGCCGTGCTCGTCGATCAGGGCGCCGGTTTCAAAACGTTCCAGCGAGAACGGCTTGTTCAGGGCGTGCGGAGACCCGGTGGCGATGGTGTGGGCGAAGGTCAGCCCGGCCGCTGGTGTTCCTTTAAAGCCGCCGGTTCCCCACCCGCAGTTCACGTACATGTTCTCTACCGGGGTCGTCCCGATGATGGGAGAGGCATCCATCGTGGTGTCGACAATGCCGCCCCAGGTGCGCAGTACATGGGCCCGGGCGAAGATCGGGAACAATTCGACGGCGGCGGCCATCTGTTCTTCGATGACGTGGAAGGACCCGCGCTGGCCGTAGCCATTGTAGGAGTCGACTCCGGCCCCCATCACGAGTTCGCCCTTGTGGGCCTGGGACACGTACACGTGCACCTGGTTGGACATCACCACCGTCGGGTGCACGGGTTCGTGCAGCTCGGAAACCAGAGCTTGCAGCGGGTGGGACTGGATCGGCAGCCGGAACCCGGCCATCTCGGCGAGCAATGAACTGTGCCCGGCCGCGCACAGTCCTACCTTGCCGGTGTGAATGGTGCCGCGGCTGGTTTCCACGCCGGTGACCCGGTCGCCGTCTTTGATGAAGCCGGTAACCTCACAGTTCTGGATGATGTCGACCCCCAGTTCGTCGCACTTGCGGGCAAACGCCCATGCCACGTGGTCGTGCTTGGCGATACCTGCCCGCGGCTGATAAGTGGCACCCATGACCGGGTAGCGGATGTTATCGCTGATGTTCAGGATCGGGCAGAGTTCCTTCACCTGCTGCGGGTCGAGCCATTCGGCGTCGACCCCGTTGAGTTGGTTGGCACCAACTCGACGGATGCTTTCACGAACGTCCCCGAGAGTGTGGGCGAGGTTCATGACACCACGCTGGCTGAAGAGAAAGTCATATTCAAGCTCTTCTGGCAGGATCTCCCACAGTTTGAGCGATTGCTCATAGATGGCTGCGCTCTCATCCCACAGGTAGTTGGAACGGATAATGGTGGTGTTTCTGGCCATGTTCCCGCCCGCCAGCCACCCCTTCTCCAGGATGGCGATATTCGTCATCCCGTGGTTTTTTGCCAGATAATACGCTGTCGCCAGACCGTGGCCGCCGCCACCGATAATCACGGCGTCGTACGACTTCTTGGGCTCGGGGTTGTGCCACAAAAATTCCGGGTGCTCCTGAAGAGGCTGGGTGCTCACTGTGCGACTCCACTCAGGACGGTCGCGGTTGTAGGCTCGGGCGAAAGCCGGGCGGACAGCTGCGGGTACAGCGGGAATGTCTCGGCCAGCTTCCTAACCCGCTCGCGCAACACGATCGCGCGGTCTTCGCTGAGGTCGCCCGTTATAGCCCGCGCGATGATGTCAGCCACCTCGGTGAATTCGGTGCGACCAAAGCCGCGGGTAGCCAAGGCGGGCGTGCCGATCCGTAGACCGGAGGAGATCATGGGTGGCCGCGGGTCGAAGGGAACGGCGTTGCGGTTGACGGTGATACCGATCCGGTGGAGCCGGTCCTCGCCCTGCTGACCGTTGAGTGCGGACTTACGGAGGTCCACCAACACGAGGTGTACCGCCGTGCCGCCGCCGACCACGGAGATTCCGTACTCGGCGACATCCGGGGCGAGCAGGCGATCGGCGAGGATCTTGGCACCCTCGAGGGTGCGTTCCTGACGCTCACGGAACGCTGGAGTAGCGGCAATTTTAAACGAGACTGCCTTCGCGGCAATGACGTGCTCGAGAGGTCCGCCCTGCTGACCGGGAAACACCGCGCTGTTCATCTTGCGTGCCAGGTACTGGCGGCTGAGGATCACGCCGCCCCGCGGCCCGCCCAGAGTCTTGTGTGTCGTTGTGGTGACGACGTCAGCGTACGGAACCGGGTTGGGATGCAGACCAGCAGCGACCAGCCCGGCAAAATGCGCCATGTCCACCATGAGGTACGCGCCGACAAGGTCTGCAATGCGGCGGAACTCCGCAAAATCGAGTCGGCCGGTGTATGCGGACCACCCGGCCACGATCAGCTTGGGTTGATGTTCGATCGTCAGCGATTCCACTTCGGCCATATCCACGGTCATGTCTGATTCACGCACGTGGTATGGCACGACGTTGTACAACTTGCCGGAGAAATTCAGCCGCATGCCATGCGTCAAATGCCCGCCGTGGGACAGGTCCAATCCCAGTATGGTGTCGCCCGGGTTGAGAAGCGCAGACATGGCGGCAGCGTTGGCCTGTGCGCCCGAGTGCGGCTGTACGTTGGCGGCCTCGGCGCCGAAGAGCGCCTTGACCCGGTCGATGGCCAGCTGTTCAATAACATCAACGTGCTCGCAGCCACCGTAGTAGCGTTTGCCCGGGTAACCCTCCGCGTACTTGTTGGTCAGCACGGAACCCTGGGCCTCCATGACGGCTGCGGGGGCGAAGTTTTCGGAGGCGATCATCTCAAGCGTCGATTGCTGGCGAACCAGCTCTCTGGTGATGGCCTCGCCGACCTCGGTATCTACGCTGGAGAGAGTACCGGTGAGCACATCGACCATGGGTTTGCTCCTTTGAAATGTATCGTTAATGCGCAACTGCTAGCCAATTGATATATCAGATTGGATGTAATATTAGAATGCGGGCGGCACGACGTCAAGGGCTTCCTACGGGCGAGCACCGCTAGGAGAAAACATGACGAGCATGGCAGCAGAGGGTGCAACAACGGAAACGGATCTGCCGTTGTCGGAGCAGGCTTACCGCAGTTTGCGCGACCAGCTGATTATGTTGGAGATACCCCCGGGCGACGCCATCAATGATTCAGCCTTGGCAGCGAGTTTAGGAATTGGGCGCACCCCGGTACGTGAGGCACTTAAACGTCTCGAGAGCGACCATCTCGTCGTCTCTTACCCGCGCCGGGGAACTTTTGCGACCCGCGTCGACTTCACCGAGTTGGCGGACATCTCGGAGATACGCCAACTCCTGGAGCCCCTCGCTGCGCGACGCGCGGCACGGAACGCCTCCGCGCCGATGCGGGAACTACTCCGGGATTTGGCCGCTGACATTGCCGATTCAGAACCGGACAACGCGGATCAGCACGCACTGATGCGCTTTGACATCAGAGTACATCGGCAGATCTATGCAGCTGCCGCCAATCCCCATCTGAAAGACGTGCTGATCCGGTACGACAACCTGGCCACACGTATTTGGTGCTTGGCACTCGACAAGATCCCGTCCGTGGCCGGGCATATCAATGAGCATGTCAACCTGCTCCGGGCCATCGCCGACGGCGACTGCGAGCTTTCCGGTGCGCTGGCCCTTGAACACGTGACCAATTTCGAGAAGACCATCCGCACTGTCCTTTAGACGGCCGGTCGGGATAGACGCGCACGAGTTGGCTTTTCGTAGTGGGCTTTTGAGATCATAGAGTTTTTTTCGACGTCGACGTCGTCGCCGGCTCAGGGTCTCGTCGCGGGATTGAGCAAGCTGGCCCCGCTCGTCGATGTCTTTGCTCGCAGGACCAGGTCAAGGAGCGGAGTTCGGGTCGTTGATGCGCTGTTCAGTTCGCTGCGGCCACTACAGGCCATTGTGGTAGTTGACTGCGAGCGTCCCTGCATGTGGATGCGTGGTGTTTGCAAACCTTGGGCCACGATCATCACTTCGGCCTTCCGCGGCGAGCTCCGCCTGCCGACGGAGGGCTAGCGCACAGCCTGATTCACGGCCGCTCAGAAATCTCTGGACACATACCCGGTCCTGCCCTACGATATCGCTAATATATCTTTACTCATCAATTCAGGATATCAGTTTTATTTGCGATTTCCATTGAGTCATGCGGAACGAGCCCGTCCTAACCCACGTGGCGCGAACTTAGTCCCCTGCACATTAACCTCTGCATCATGATCATCAAATCGGGTGAGGTCCTCAACCTTCCGCCCAGTTTGACTCCCGCGGGCCATGTTTAACCGCAGGCCCATGCCTCACCTATCAAAGGACCCACTCATGGCTTTTAATAGTGACCTAAAATCCCATATACCCGAGGAGGTGCCTGCTGACAAAGGTGTGGCAGCGGCTCCGCGTAACGAAGAACCTAGAAGTGGAAAGAAGAATAAAGCAGTCATTAGTGTCCCCGGCGACGTAGACAGAAACCCCGCTGTCCTCGATCTGGAGGAAGGAGGTGCACCCCCCTTGCCGGACGTCGAGTACGAGCAAATCCTCGAAGAGCTGCGTCATGCCAAGACCGACCAAGCAGTTGCAGAACGCCGGAACCATAAACTCAGTCTCGACAAGATCACGTTTGGGATCACAGGCGTTATCGCCATTGCCTTTGTTATCTGGGGCTTCGTGGGACGCGACAGTCTGTCCGCCACTTCTACGGTTGCCCTCAATTGGGTCATGGAGTACACCGGATGGCTCTTCATGCTCCTGGCATCGCTTTTCGTGATCTTCGTGTTGTGGCTGGCCCTGGGCAAGTTCGGCAACATCCCGCTGGGCAAAGACGGCGAAAAACCCGAATTTCGCACTGTCTCCTGGATCGCGATGATGTTCGCCGCCGGTATGGGCATCGGGCTGATGTTCTACGGCGTGGCCGAACCGCTCTACCACTACATCTCCCCCCCGCCTGGCACCGTAGACGGACGGACCCCCGAAGCCATCCAGACGGCCATGGCCACCTCGATCTTCCACTGGACCCTCCACCCCTGGGCCATGTATGCAGTTGTCGGCATCGCAATGGCTTACGGGACCTACCGCTTGGGTCGCAGGCAACTGATCTCTGTCGCCTTCACGTCGCTCTTCGGCATCAAGATGGTCGAAGGGCCGATCGGGAAGTTCATCAACATTCTGGCTATTTTCGCCACCTTGTTTGGTACCGCTGCATCGTTGGGCTTGGGCGCCCTGCAGATTGGCAGCGGCATGACCTCCAACGGTTGGTTCGGCGAAATCGGTGCCCCCGTGCTCGTGGCGATCGTCGCCGTCCTGACCCTATGCTTCGTGGCTTCGGCGGTCTCTGGCATCAGCCGCGGCATCCAGTGGCTCTCCAACATCAACATGGTCCTGGCCGTCGTACTTGCACTGATCGTCTTCGTCGTCGGCCCCACCCTTTTCATCGTCAACTTGATCCCCTCCGCGGTCGGCGACTATGCCCGCGACCTGGCCGAGATGTCCTCCCGGACTGAAGCGGTCGGCGATGAGTCGCTGCGTAGCTGGATGAGCAGCTGGACTATCTTCTACTGGGCCTGGTGGATCTCATGGACCCCGTTCGTAGGCCTCTTCATTGCTCGCATCAGCCGCGGTCGCACCATCCGCCAGTTCGTCACCGGTGTGCTGCTCGTGCCGAGCGTCGTCAGCGTGATCTGGTTTTCCGTCTTCGGAGGCGCCGCTTTTCAAGTCCAGCAGGAAGCCGACAAGGCCAACACCCCCGGCTTGGTCACCATGGTCGACGGGACACCGTCCGTCAACTTCGACGGAGCACTCTTTGACCTGATCAAGAACCTGAGCATGCCTGACTGGGCTACCACTGCCGTTATCGTGCTGGCCATGGTTCTGGTCGCTATCTTCTTTATCACTGGCGCCGACGCTGCCTCAATCGTGATGGGATCGCTCAGCTCCAATGGCGCCGAACACCCCCGCCGCGGAGTGGTCATCTTCTGGGGCTGCCTCACCGGCGCCGTGGCGGCGGTCATGTTGCTGGCCGGCGGCGATGAACCATCGGAAGCCCTGGCTGGTCTGCAACGAATCACCATCGTGGCAGCGCTACCGTTCGTCATCGTCATGATGCTGCTCTGCTTTGCCCTCACCAAGGACCTGCGTCGCGATCCCCTTTTCTTACGGCGTCGTCTGGCCACATCCGTAGTGGAGCGGGCCATGCGCACTGGCATGGAACAACACGGCGGCGTGCAGTTCGACCTCGTGACAAAGCACGACTGCGCCGAAAAGTGCTCCGACGTGGACTGTCGGGGAGGCACTCCCACGGGGAGCATCCCAACCGTCGAGCCCCGGCATTCAGCCCCGGACAGTAAATAGCTGCGCACCTTAAGTACCAGCCCACCTTGGCGGCACGCGGTTTATCTCGGCCCGTGCCGCCTCGGCATACCCACCTCCAACGCAGAGCACAGGTTATCTACATGTCCGAGTCCCGCGACCAGGAACAGACTCTACGGGTTAACAGCGAAGGGAAAGCATTCGTAGGTATCCAGTTGGAGTGCTTAAATCCAGTGACTATTCGACTGCAGCTGGATGGGGGCTGCAATTGCCAACACGACAACGGAACCGCCCCAGCTCGTATGTTGACAGTGACCTCGGTCCCCGCTGACTGCGGCGGCGTCCCACGCCCTGAAGAAGGCCGGCTGCGCGGACGTGTCGCCACCATGACCTGCTGGCCGGTCGGCAACGTAACGTGGCCATCCGGTCTCAGAGATCGCCTTCGGGTCGGGTGGTGAGGATCCGATTGGCGCTAACCTGCAGGATGCCGAGCGACTCCTGGATCAGGGGCGACGCAATGCTGCCTTTGCGCACCGCAGCGACAATGCGGCGTGCCGGCTTCCACTTGCCGGAAATACGCAGTCGAACCACGTTTTCGGCACCGCGCAGGGGCGCCAGTCGCGGCAGCAGCCCCAGGCCCAGCCCGGCACCGACGAAGGCGATTAGGGTTTCCCATTCCACGGCCTCATGGGCAATTCGCGGTGTCACACCGATTGCCGTGAACGCTGCGGTGAATAGGGCATGGTAGGTAGAACCGGCGGCCTCGGTGATCCAGGGTTCCGGTGCCAGCTCTTCAAGTGTCACCGTTTTCCGCGATGCCAACGGATGGTCGGACGGAATGATCACATCCAGGGGATCGTCGAGTAAAAAGGTCTGCTCGAAGCGCGGATCGTCCTCAACATAGGTGTCGGACTGCATGGCGACGATGACCGCAAGGTCGATTCGCTCCGCAACCAACAAATCAAAGCAACGGGCCGGGTTCGCCTCGAGCACCTGCACCTCCAGCAGGGGGCGCGTCGAGTGCAGGGTGGCGGCCAGCGGCGCGAGCAACTGTGCAGCCGCCGTGGAGAATCCACCGAGCCCGAAACGGGACTGCACTTGGTCGCCGGCGTCCATGGCCGCGGCGCGCAGCATCTCCCATTCCGCAATGAGCGCGTCCGAGCCCGCCACGAGATAGCGGCCCGTGGCGGTTAGGCGTACCCCCCGGCCGTCCTTCGTTAGCAGCTGCATTCCAAGCACACGCTGGAGCTCCCGCAACTGCGCGGAGACGGCGGAAGCAGAATAGCCCGTGAGCTCCGCAGTTGCCCCAACGGTGCCGCACCGGGCAAACACCCGAAGCGTGATAAGCCGTGGATCGATCATGCACTTATTCTGCACTATTATTCGCTAAATCTTGCGCTTTTGTTGCAGATCGATGCTCCCTAATCTCGGAAATACCCGTTTTCGACAACGCCGGTTGCCTCCCAACTCCGTGGTCCCACTCATCGCACACTTATCCAGCCCTTTCGGGAGGAAACCCATGTCCGCACCAGTGCACACGCTCCTCAAATCACGCGGAAAACTCGCTTCATCCTTGCGTGCCGAGCAGGTGGCGGAAATCACCGAGTTATTCGATTTCCGGCGCGTGGGATATTCCCTCGATGCCCCTTTTTACACGGATCCGACGATTTTTGACATCGATATGAAAGCCATTTTTGGCCAGCACTGGATCTTCGCCGCCAGCATCGCCGAGCTCCCGGAGCCGGGCGACTACGTCACTGTCGACTACGGCCCCTTTTCCTTGATCGTGCTGCGCGACGACGACGGCGGCGTTAACGTTCTGCACAACGTGTGCCGCCATCGGGGTGCCCGCGTTCTGACCGAACCTGCGGGGACCACTGGCAACCTGGTATGCGGCTACCACTCATGGACTTACTCCCCCCGCGGCGATTTGGTTCATGCCTCGGCACCGGGGGAAACGAAGTTCGACAAGGGCTGCTTCGGCCTCAAGCGCGCCCACAACCGAGTGGTCGCCGGACTCATCTTCGTCTGCATTGCGGACGAACCGCCGACGGATTTTGACGAGACCGGAGAAATCTTCGAGCCCTACCTCGCACCCCACGATCTATCGAAGACGAAAATCGCCTACCAGCAGAACATCATCGAGGACGGCAACTGGAAGCTCGTCATGGAGAACAACCGGGAGTGCTATCACTGCGACGGCCACCCGGAACTCGCCTGCTCTCTCTTTCCCACCTGGGGCTTGACCGAGGGCCTGATCCCGCTCCATCTCGAGGAGGTGTGGGACCGCAACAAGCAAGCACAGTCCTCGCTCGAAGACCGCTGCCGCCGCTACGGCCTCCCCTATGAGGTCGTCGAGGAACTCGACACCCGCGTAGCGGGAATCCGCATCTCACGAGACGCGCTCGACGGTGACGGCGAATCGTTCTCGCCCGACGGGCACAGACTCTCTAAGAAGCTGCTCGGCGACTTGCGGGACTTTCGCCTTGGCCGCTGCTCGATGCACCTGCAGCCCAACAGCTGGTTCCATTTCCTTGGGGACCACGTCATCACGTTCGCCGTCTTCCCCGTCAATGAGCACCAGACACTGGTACGCACCACCTGGCTGGTGGCTGACGACGCCGTGGAAGGCGTCGATTACGACCTGAAGAAGCTCACTCACACCTGGAAGCAAACCAATCTGCAGGACAAGGCGTTCGTGGAGCTGTGCCAAAAGGGCGCCGGCAGCCCCGCCTACGAGCCTGGCCCGTACATGAAGAGCGAATACCAGGTCGAGGCGTTCATCAATTGGTACGTGCAGCGCGTGCAGGAACACTTGGCATGATTGAACTCGGTACCGTCACGGCGGCCCAGGAACCACAGCGTATTCGCGGCCTTGAGATGCCGTGGAACAGGGTGATGGGCAGCACCGACGGACCCGCGGGCGCCGCCCGCGCATTGGGGCCCTGGAATCCGCAGGAACTCATGGCCGAATGTGTCGAGACCGTTCCCGAGGGGGGCGGAATGATCACCTTCGTATTCCGCCGCTTCGACGGTGCGCCCTTGGCGTTCCGTCCGGGCCAGTACGTGAATGTCGCCTTTCCCGTGAACGGCGAGGACCAGGACGCGGTGGACCGCAGCTACTCGCTGTCCAGTTCGCCCACGAAGCCGTGGACGTTCAACATAACAGTCAAGTGCGACCCCAAGGGACAGGTGTCGCCGTGGGTGCACGCGAACGTCAAACCGGGCACCGTCCTCGAGATGCTCGGACCAGTCGGGGCGTTCCATCTGCCCGACGCCGACCGGAGGGCGCGATACCTCTTGCTGGCCGCCGGCGCCGGCATCACCCCGATCATGTCGATGGTGCGGACCATCCACTCCCTGCCCGGACAGGCCGACGTCGTGGTGCTCTACCACGGAGCGGCGGCCGGAGACTTCGCATTCGACCAAGAGTTGGCCTACATCGCCTCCGTGGACTCGCGCATTAAGATCTTCTACTCTCTGGGCGACCGCAGCAAACCGGAAGGGTGGGAAGGGCTTACCGGAAGGCTGACGGCGGCCATGCTCGACGAAGTGGCCCCCGATGCCAACGGCCGCCAGGTTTATGCTTGTGGCCCCGAAGGCTACCTGAACACAGCGACCGAGCTCCTCGAGAAGGTCGGTGTCGACGACACTTCCATACACATGGAATTCTTCTCGGGAGACCGCCAGACGATCCTTGAATATCAGGCGGAGGTCGCTCTTGCAGTCGACATTGCGGAGGAAATCGCCGAGGAAATCGCTGATTCCGCCGAGGACTATTACGAAAGCCAGCCCACAGCCTTCGGGCTCTACGAACCCGGCTACGACGGCGAGGGAACCCTGCCGGCCATTGGGCTACCGTTGGAGACCGTCGACCCGAACGCGGCCCTCGTAGCCCCTGACGGCAGTCCGGACCGGGGGAAGGAGGTCGCATACACCGATATCTCCAGCTTCGACACTGTCGGAATGGGAAGCCTCACCCTTTCCTTCATGCGCACCGGCATCAACGTGCGCATCGACCCCGCCGAACACATCCTCGGCGCTGCCCAACGTGCGGGCGTAAGGATCGGCGCGAACTGCAGAGAAGGCATGTGCGGCTCCTGCAAGGTCGTCAAGCTTTCGGGGGAGGTCGAGATGAACCACCAGGGCGGGATCCGGGCACGGGAAATCGATGCAGGCAAGTTTCTGCCCTGCTGCTCCACCGCTCGCACCGATTTGGTGATCGATGCCTAGCCGCCTCCAACTGCTCTAGGCCGGGACACCAATTCTCGGCGACGGCGTACTGGAGTAAAACGGCCATAGCGCACAGACTGCATTGTCGGCCCAGATACTTCCGCACCGAGGGAACGCGCTAAAACTCATCCTCAACTCATCCTCAACGCGGCCGGTGTCTCGGTCGGTGACCCGGGCGGACCTCGGGCGGCGACCTTCTCCGTCCAGAGTACGAGAGCGCCGTCGGCTCCCGGCGCGACGACCGACATCCCCTCCTGATCGGTGCACGCCGACAGTGTGCCGACCGACGCGAGAATAGTGAGCAGTTTGTTCGTGGGGTGACCGTAGGTGTTCTTCACCCCGACCGAGATCAGTCCGACGCGAGCACGAAGTTCCGCGTACAACTCGGGGCTCTGGTCGGCCGAACCGTGATGGGCCACCTTGACGACGTCGACCCGTCCCGGCGGTGACACGCGTCGGAGGGCGTCCTGTGCCTCTTGCCCCAGGTCGCCGAGGAAGATGGAACGGATGCCCCGCCCGTCGAACGTGATCGTGATACTTCCCGGGTTGCCAACCTGCATGGTCGTCGCTCCACGAATGGGCCAGAGGATGTTCCAGTGCAGGCCGCCGAGCGTGCCGGAATCGCCGCGCGCGGCCTGCCGGACGGTAGCCCCGCCCGCGGTGAGGCGCGCGTGCAGGCTCTCATCCTGGGCATTCTCGGGCACACCGACGAGGGCGGTGTCGACCCGGCCGATGACGGCGTCGACCCCGCCGATATGGTCGAGGTCGTAGTGGGTGAGCACGAGCAGGTTGATGCGGGTGATGCCCAGAGTGGCGAGGCAGGTGCTCAACAGCTGGGGGTCTGGCCCAACGTCAATGAGACCGTAAGCGTCGCCGTCGCGCACGACCACGGCGTCGCCCTGGCCGATGTCACACGCCGCAATCTGCCAGTTCGCCGGAAACTGCCAGTTCGCCGGAAACGACACCGCTCGGCCGATTCCGGTGCCGATCAACGACCCCGCGTAGCCACCCAGACCGACCACGAGCACGGCGAGCACTGCCACCGGCCAGCGCGCGGGTCGGGCGCCCGGCCCGCGCAGCACGACGACGAGGGTGAGCACGGTCCCGACGCCGAGCAGCAGCACCCCCCAAGCGCCGCCCGGCCAGGGCAATCGGTTACCCGGCAGGGTCGAAACCGCCTGAGCGACGGCGGCGATCCACGCCGAAGGAATCCAGGCCAGGGCGAGCAGCCCGGACGCCACCCCGGGCAGCACCGGCAAGGCCAGGCAGGCGATGAGCCCGATCACTGTCGCCACGGGCGCGGCCGGGCCAGCCAGAATATTTGCCGGAACCCCATAGAGCGGCAGGCTTGGACTCAGCAGAATCAGTACCGGCTGGCAGGCCAGCTGGGCCGCGAGTGGAATGGCGATGAGGGCGGCGAGGGCGGATGGCATCCACTGGCTGAGTACCCGGCATAGCGGACCGGCGATCACGAGTAGTCCGGCGGTCGCGAGCACCGAGAGCGCAAACCCATAGTTGCGCGCCAGCCACGGATCGCTCACCAGCAGGCCGATCACAACGAACAAAAGGGTTGGCACGCCCCGGCCCGGTCGTCCGGCCCCGATCGAGGCGAGGGTCACCGTGGCCATGACTGCCGAGCGCAGCACACTCGGCTCCGGTGTGACCAAAATGGTGAAGCCGAGCAACGTCAGTAGCGAGAGCACGATGCGCCAGGAGCGGCGCAGCCGGAGATAGCCGCCGAGCAGCATGATCGAGGCGATGACGATCGCACAATTGGCGCCGGATACCGCGGTCAGGTGGCTCAGAGAGCTGGTCTTCATCGCTGCATCAAGCGTGGGGCTGACTGCGCTCGTGTCACCGATGGCCAGTCCGGGCAGCAGGTCACCCCCGTCGCCAGCGAGGCTCGTCGCGGCCGTAGCAAACTTGGCTCGCAGTTCGTTGGCCCACTGCAACCACCACGGGGGCGCCGCAACACCATACGCCGTTTCGGTAGCGAATAACAGGGCGACCGCGGCATCACCGGGCTCAGTCATGCGCAGCGTGCCGCGCACTTGGAGGATTGACCCGATTTCTGGTTCGGTTCCGCCCCTGGCTGCTTCGCCGAACACCACGACCGGGCTCGACACGTGCGCGGTCGTGCCGCGGCTGTCGATCTGGGTCAGGGTGGCCTTGTACCGTACCCGTCCCGAGGTTCCGCTGCCGATGAAGGCTTTGGCCGCAACCGGAACCGACCAGATAGTGAGTGTCGCGGTGACCGGCGCGTGCGACCCGGCGGCGTCGCGCACCTCGGGCGGCAGCCGAACCGGCGCCCAGGCGGCGACGGCGGTGGCTACGAGCGCCGCGCCGGCGCAGCAGAGCAGCACGCTGGCGCACGCTGTCTGCCAGCGCCTGGATCTCGGCGCTGTCGGCCACTCGATGCGCCGCGCCATTCGGCTGATCATCAGTACGCCGATACAGCCACCGGCTACTATCCACAGCGTCACAGCGACCGCGCCGGCCACGGTGGGCGCGCCGATCAGCAGGCCGGCGGTCAGCCACACGGCCAGTGCCGGCAACACAAGCCGCAGATCGAGGCTCATACCGTGATGAAGTCTTTGAGCGCCTCGAAGGTTTTATCGCCGATGCCGGCGACGTCGCGCAGCCCGTCGATGCTCGTAAACCGGCCGTTCTTCGTGCGATAGTCCAGGATGCGCTGGGCCATGGTCGGGCCGATCCGAGGCAGGGAGTCCAGGTCGGCTACGGTGGCCGTATTGAGGTTGACCTTGGGCGCTTTCGCGTTAGCTCCCCCAGTGCTGCCGACCCCAGTGCCGCCGACCCCAGTGCCGCCGACCGCCGCGGGGAGGTCCGGAGGCACTTCGCCCTGCCGGGGTACATAGAACTGCTCGCCATCACTGAGGAGGCGCGCCAGATTCACGCCCGCAGGATCGGCCTCCGCCGTCAAACCACCGGCAGCAGCAATCGCGTCCATGACCCGATCGCCGTCAGATAGTTGAAACAGCCCGGGCCGTGCGATAGCTCCGAGAACGTGCACAAAGATGGTGACATCGGCGGCGGCCGCAATCGCCTGGCCGGGCGCGGCGCCCGCACCCGCCCTTGCGTCGAACGGTTCTGATGTCGCGCTGCTGCCCGAGGCGATCGACGCTTCGGACCCGACCGTGCGCTGCCCGGCCTGCTGGCCGACGGCGGACACGATGACGGCGACAACGAGGGCGAGCAGCAGCAACACGACGGCCGCTCCGACGCCGACCCGCAGTCGGGGACGACCCCGAGAAGCCGGAGCAAGGCGGTCGAGATCGAGCGGGGAACGATCGGGCTGCATGCTCGCACGCTAGGCCGGGCACAGCATCCGCCAGCCGCACACTGCCCTATCTGTGGATGCCTCCAGCAGGAGCAGTCCTGTGGAGAAGACCCCGGTCGATCGCGCGCGATCGACCGGGACTGCTCATTCGTGCAGCGCTACGGGCGTGTGACGAACGAGACGAGCTTGGGCACGCGCACGATCACCTTGATGATCTCGCGATCACCGATTGAACGGATGACCGCAGCAGCGTCTCGCGCCATTTTCTCGAGGTCTTCGCTGGAGATTTTCGGCGAAACTTCGAGCAGGGTACGCATCTTTCCGTCGACCTGCACGACCGCCGTCACGGACTCCTGCACGAGCAGGGTCTGCTCGGCCTTGCGCCACGGCACGAGAGCGATGCACGGCTCGTAGCCGAGGTGCTGCCACATGTCTTCAGCCGCGTAGGGGGCGAAGAGGTTCAGCGCCATGGCGGTGGCCTCGGCGGCTTCACGCACTGCGGCATCCCCTGAACCGGCACCGGTGTCGATGACCTTGCGGGTGGCGTTGACGAGCTCCATCAAACGTGCCACGACGACATTGAACTTGAACGACTCCACCAGACCGGGCGCATCCGCGAGGAAGCGGTGGGTGACGCGGCGCAGGGTAACGTCACCGGTCTTCCACTCCACGTCGGGCGCGCTGGTTACGTCGCGCGCGACGCGCCAGGCGCGGGCGAGAAACTTGGCCGAGCCGACCGGGGACACGTCAGCCCAGTCGATGTCGTCTTCGGGCGGGCCGGCGAAGGCCATTGTGAGGCGTACGGCATCGACACCGTGGCGTTCGACTTCCTCGGTGAAGTAGACGAGGTTGCCGCGGCTTTTGCTCATCTTGGCACCGTCGAGAATGACCATGCCCTGATTGAGCAGCGCGGTGAAGGGCTCGGTGAAGCTCACGTAGCCTTCGTCGAACAGGAACTTCGTGATGAAGCGCGCATAGAGCAGGTGCAGGATGGCGTGCTCGACACCGCCGACGTACTGATCGACGGGTGCCCATTTCTCGGCCTCCTTCGGGTCGAAGGCTTTGGTGTCATCACTCGGGTTTAAAAACCGCAGAAAGTACCAGGAGCTGTCGACGAAGGTGTCCAGGGTGTCGGCGTCGCGTGTCGCCGGGGTGCCGTCGATCGGGTTCGGCACATTGACCCAGTCGGTCGCTCCGCCCAGGGGCGAAGTTCCCCTCGGCTTCAGATCGAGCCCCTCTGCCGGCGGCAGCAACACCGGCAGCTGATCTTCAGGCACCGGAATCTCGGCGCCGTCGGCGCCGTGGATGATGGGGATTGGAGCGCCCCAGTAACGCTGGCGTGAGACGAGCCAGTCGCGCAGGCGATAGTTCTTCGCGGAGCGGCCGAGCCCGTCGTTGGTCAGTTGCTCGATGATGCGCTTGATGGCGGTGATCTTGCTCAGGCCGTTGAGGGGGCCCGAATTGATCAGGCGGCCCTCGCCTGCCAGCGCGATGCCGGTGCTGAGCGGGTCGAGCTCTGGCAGCTCTTCGGTGCCGTCGAGCATGCCCTGGGTGATCACCGGGATCATGCCGGTGGCCGGAGAGTTGGTGTCGACGACGACCCGCACGGGTAGGTTGAAGGCGCGGGCGAAGTCGAGGTCGCGCTGGTCGTGGGCCGGCACGGCCATGATCGCGCCGGTGCCGTAGTCAGCGAGCACATAGTCGGCAGCCCAGACGGGCAGACGTTCGCCGTTGACCGGGTTGATCGCGTAGCGACCGAGGAACACGCCGGTTTTGGGACGATCGGTGGCCTGACGCTCGATCTCCGTGCTGCGCTGCACCTGTAGGAGGTAGTCCTGGAACGCCTCCTGCACGTCAAGCGTGGCCTCGGCGACGAGTTCGGCGGCGAAGTCAGAATCTGGCGCCACGACCATGAAGGTGGCGCCGAAAAGCGTGTCGGGGCGGGTCGTGAACACGGTGACGCGCTCCGTGCGGCCCTCAATAGCGAAGTCGACATCCGCTCCGATGGAGCGTCCGATCCAGTTGCGCTGCATGTTGAGCACCTTGGCCGGCCAGGTGCCCTCGAGCTGGTTCAAATCATCCAGCAGGCGGTCGGCGTAGTCAGTGATCCTGAAGTACCACTGGGTGAGCTTCTTCTTCACGACGACGGCGCCGCTGCGGTCGCTCGTGCCGTCGGCCAGTACCTGTTCGTTGGCAAGCACGGTCTGGTCGATCGGGTCCCAGTTGACCCAGCTGTCCTTACGGTAGGCGAGCCCCTTCTTGTGCAGCTGCAGGAACAGCCACTGGGTCCACTTGTAATATTCGGGATCGCTCGTGTGCAGTTCGCGGTCCCAGTCAAAGCTGGTCGCGTAGAGCTTCATGCTCTTCTTCTGCTGGGCGATGTTGTCGTAGGTCCAGCCGCGCGGGTCGATGCCGCGTTTGATGGCGGCGTTCTCGGCCGGCAGTCCGAAGGAGTCCCAGCCGATTGGGTGCAGCACGTTGAAACCCTGGTGGCGCCAGTAGCGGGCGACGACATCGCCGAGCGCATACACCTCGGCGTGACCCATGTGCAGGTCGCCTGAGGGGTAGGGGAACATATCGAGCACGTACTTGCGCGGGCGGGTATCGCCCTCGGCGCTCGTCTTGAACGGGGCGAGTTCCTCCCAGATGGGTTGCCACTTCGCCTGGATCGCCGCGAAGTCGTAGACTTCTTCGTCGCTCTCGTCGCGCGCGTCAATGCGTACGCTGTCATGCTCGTGTGCCACGTGACTCTCATTCATTGCAGGGGTTGTACATGATCGATGCGGGAGCATTCGCTCGGGCGCACGCGCGATGAAGCGCACGTGTGCAGGGTCTAGATTACTAGGGCGCGGCGATGCCGAGGCTCGCCAGCAGTGCGGCCGCCTTGATCCGGGTCTCTTCGATCTCTTCGGCGGCGATCGAGAGGGCGGTGATTCCACCACCCGTTCCGATACTGGCTCCCTCGAAATCGAGCACGATGCTGCGGATGACGATGGCCAGGTCGGCCACGCCGCCGTGCCCGATATAGCCGAATGCCCCGGAATAGACGCCCCGTGGCCCCCGTTCGAGCGCGTCGAGAATGGTCATCGCGCTCTGCTTCGGGGCACCCGTCATGGAACCGGCCGGAAAACACGACTCGATGGCGTCGACCACCGTAATACCCGGTGACAGAAGCGCCTCAATGGTGCTGACCAGCTGGTGCACGTGCGGGTAGCTCTCCACCGCCAGCAGGCTGGAGACTGCTACGGTGCCGAGCTCGGCGATTCGTCCGAGGTCGTTGCGCATGAGATCGACGATCATCAGGTTTTCGGCGCGTTCTTTGTCGCTGCGGGCAAGTTCCACTTTCAGCCGTTCATCTTCGGCCGCCTCGGTCGAGCGTGGCCGGGTGCCTTTGATCGGTTTGGTCCGGATGCGTCGATCCCGGCTCACGTGCAGAAACTGCTCTGGGCTCGCGCTCAGCAGCGCCACGTCACCAAAGCGCAGCAAACCGCCGTGGTGGCTGGGGCTGCCAGCTCGCAGCCGGCCGTAGGTTTCGACCGGGTGCCACTCGCCCGGCACCCAAATCTCATTGGTCAGGCACAGTTGGTACGCGTCGCCGTTGCCGATGAAAGCCAGGCAGGTCTCGATCAGGGCGTCATAGTCGGTGGGGCTGTGACGCCACTTTGGGGCAGCGGATGCCCGCGGCGAGGGAGCGCGGGTCGGCGCGGGTGTGCCGCGGTTCACCGTCTGGGTCGCCGGTAGCGCCGCGATGATCTGGTCGAACCAGTCGGCGACGGACGCTCCTGTCTCGCCGGCACTCGCTCGTGCCACGAGCGTCACCGTACGGTCACCGTGGTCGAACCGGATCATGCGGTCTATTTCAAGCAGTGCGGCATCGGGGTACCGTGACTCGTGCGTGGGCGTACCAACGGTGTTCGCGCCCAGTTCGTAGCCGAGCCAGCCGACCCAACCAAGCTCAAACCCATCCTGACGCGAGGCAGGGCCTGCAGGGGGGCTATCGCCGGTGAGGTCGCGACGCAGAAACTCGAAGACGGTCTCGTGTGTGCTCACCGGAGGCAGGGAATCCTGCGGATGAACGTATGTGCTGGTGACCGTTCCCTCTATCACCGAGGCCGTGACGAAACGGGACCGGGGCGACGCGGCCCCGAGGTAGCTGACGCCGGTGCGCGCGCCCGGTCCGGCATCGAGCCAGAAAGAATACCGGTCGGAGGCATAAAGCGCCGTAAAAACCGCGGCAGGGTCGAACCAACCGGCCAGGAGCTTGCTCTGCACGGTGCCGGTCACCACAACAGCCTAGCTTTTCGACGCGGTGTGGGCCGGGACGACCTTGTTGAATCGCGCGCGGCACGTAGGCTGGGCACAATGAATGACATCCTCACGTGGATTCTCGACACCGTCTCCGGCGTCGACCCGGTCATTCGAACGCTTCTGGCCGGTGTGGGCATGCTGTTGGAGACCTCGGTGCTGGTGGGGCTGGTCGCACCCGGCGACACTATTGTGATCGTTGCCAGCACTGCGGTAGCCAGCCCGGTGGAATTCGTCACCCTGGTTCTGGCCGTGATCGTGGGAGCCCTGGCCGGAGAGAGTATCGGTTTTGCCCTCGGGCACCACTTCGGCCCATTCATCAGGAGCAGCAGGCTGGGCCGGCGCATCGGCGAGCACAACTGGGCTCGCGCTGAGACCTACCTCGACCGGCGCGGAGGGTTGGCCGTTTTCATTTCCCGCTTTCTGCCGGTATTGCACTCGCTGATCCCGCTCACCGTAGGAATGAGCCGTATGCGGTACGGCACCTTCATGGCCTGGACCGTACCCGCCTGCATCATCTGGTCCCTCGCCTACGTGAGCGTCGGATCGGCTGCGGCGGACGGCTACCGCGAGCTGAGTGGGCGCCTGCACTTCGCCGGCTACCTCTTCGTCGGCGTGATCGCCCTGTTCACGCTCGCGGTCTTCCTCATCAAGAAGTGGCTGCACCGCCGCGAACTGCGCCACATGGACTGATTACGGTGTGCCCTCCGGCACGGGCCGGCAGCGTTACCCTCGCGGTCACGAGCTCGTCGGGCACCGGGGTATGCGAGATGAGCAGCACTGCGCGGTGCGCATCAGCCGCGGCCGTCAGGATGTCGCGCACGAGGGCATCCGCCCCCGCACTGTCGACATTAGCGGTGGGCTCGTCGACGATCAGCACCGGAAAATCGGCGAGCAGGGCCCGGGCCAGGGCGATGCGCTGCGCCTGACCGCCGGAGACCAGCGCACCGCGCTCGCCCACCCGGGCGTCAAGGCCGCCGCGTGCGCGGGACCACTCGGCTAGTCCGACGCGCGCCAGCACGGCCTCGAGCTCGGCATCGGTCGCGGTATCCCGGGCGAACAGCAAATTCTGGCGGATGCTGTCGTCAAATAACCACGGGCGCTGCTCGCACAGTCCGACCACGCGTCTCACCTCGGACTGGGCGAGCAGCCGCGCCTCAACCCCGTTCAATCGATACGAACCGGTGTAGTCGAGAAAGCGCACGAGGGTTTGGGCGAGGGTGGTCTTGCCGGCGCCGCTCGGCCCGGCCAGGTGCACGCGATCGCCCGGCGCCAACCGTAGGGTGATGCCGGCCACGCCGGGTTCGTGCTGCCCTGGCCAGCGCGCACCGAGGTCGGTCAGTTCCAGAACGACCGGGCCCCTGGCCCGATCGGGGGCAAAAAGCGTCAACGGGTCGACCACATCGACGGGAATCTCCCCCGGTACCGCCGCCGGAACGATGTCAGCGACCCGGGTGGCACTCACCCGCACCTGCCGCCAGGCCGAGCCTGCGAGGGGAATCATGCCGAATACCTCGAACACGGCCATCGGTACAAGCACGGCCACGATGACGGTCGGGCCGAGCAGCACGGGGCTGAGCAGGCCACCACCGCTGTCGAGGGCGGGGACACCAAAGTAGAGCGCCCCGAGCGTTGCCGCGCCGGCAAACAGCGCTACAACCGCCGACTGAACGCCGATCCCGACCGATCGGCGCAGGGTGGCCTGTCGGAGGCGCGCGTCGGTACGCTCAAGCTGTTCGAGGCGCGGGTTGAGAGCGTCGAAGGCGGTGAGGACGTCGAGGTTTTCGACGATCTCAAGCACCTCGTCGGCGAGGGCCCCGCGCAGGGGCGCGAGTTCACGATCGGCACGTGCGGAAAGTGTGCCGGAGAAGAGGGTTCCGAGTATTCCGGCCAGCAGCAGGCAGACCAGCAGCGTGAGTCCGGCAGCCGGAACGATCAGCCAGATACCGACCACACTGAGCAGGGCGGTTATTCCCGCCACCAGTAGCGGTTGCACGACCCGTAACGGCAGGTCCTGAAGATCGTCGACATCCCGCACGAGGCGGGTGAGCAGATCACCACGCCCAGCGCTGGCGAGCCCGGCCGGGGCGATGGGCACGATGCGTCGAAACATGCCGAGGCGCAGCTCGGCGAGCTGCCGGAAGGCGGCATCGTGGCTGGACACCCGTTCCAGATAGCGAAACACGGAGCGAAAAATGGCGAAGGTGCGAACCCCGACGACGGCCAAACCCAGAACCGCGAGGGACGGCATTTCGGCCGCGACGGTGATCAGCCAGGCCGAGCAGGCCAAAAGCGCCACCGCCATGACGGCGCTGCCGATGCCGGCCAGCAGACCGGGAACGAACCAGCGTGGGCGAGGCTGGGCGAGGCGCAACACGTCGCGGGTATGCGGGTGGAGCGTGGCCTCAGACATGAGTCAGCTCCTGCAGTTCGATCACGTTGTCGGCGGCAGCAGCAACAGCCGCGCGGTGGCTGACGACGATCACAACGCGCCCCTGATCGGCCAGGTGTCTGAGCCCGACGAGCAGACCGGCCTCGGCGTCGGAATCGAGCGCCGAACTCGGTTCGTCCAGGATCAGCACGTGGCAATCGGTCGCGAGGGCCCGGTAGATGGCTCGCGCTGCGGCGACACGTTGGGCCTGACCGCCCGAGAGACCCTCACCGTTGACCCCGAGGACCGTAGCCGGTGACACCTCCGCGGCGCCGGCCCAGCACAGTGACTGCACGACCAGGCTCTGGTCGGAACCGGTGGGATCAGCGGATACTGCCCCGAGCGCCACATTTTCGGCCACCGTCCCCCGGAACAGACCCGGGCGTTGGCCGGCCCAGGCCAGCCAGCCGCGCGTCGAGCCGGCCGAAACTGTCACACCATCGAGGGTGAGGTTACCGGTAAAAGGGACGAAACCGAGCAGGGCTGCGACGAGGGTCGATTTGCCGACTCCGCTCACTCCGCGCAGCACGCTGAGCTGTCCGGGGGCAAATTCCGCGTGCAGGTGATCGATCACGAGGGTGTCGCCACGCCGAACGGAGACTCCGTTGAGCACCAGGGCGCCCGAACCGAGTTGCACCGTGTGGGCGACGGCATCCGCTCGCGAGATTTCCGGCGTCGTCTCGTCGTCGAGAATGGCGAACAATTCTTCGGCGGCGGCGAGCCCGTCGGATGCGGCATGGAATTGCGCTCCGACCTGGCGCACCGGCAGAAAAACCTCTGGGGCGAGCAGCAGAACGAACAGGCCGACGCCGAGCAGCAGGGCACCGTCGATGAGCCGTAGGCCGATCGACACGGCGATGATCGCGACTGAGAGGCTAGCGGCGAGTTCGAGCACGAAACCGCTGAGGAACGACACGCGCAGCACCTTCATGGTGCGGGTGCGGTATTCCTCGGTGATCGACCTGATTCGATCGAACTGGCGTCGTTCGCGGCCGTAAATCTTCAGGGTCCCCAGGCCCCCGACCACGTCGAGAAACCCGGTCGACAAACGCTGCAAGGCCTGCCACTGCTCCTGCTGCACCGACTGGGTGACCCGGCCGATGAGAATCATGAAAAGCGGAATCAGCGGAATCACGACAATGACGATGAGCCCGCTGATGAGGTCTTGCGAGAGGATGACAATGATCAGGATGGGGGTGGCGATCATGGTCAGCAACAGTTGGGGCAGGTACCGGGCGAAATAGTTGTCGAGCGCGTCCAGTCCGGTCGTCACGACCGTCGAGAGTCGCGCGCTCTGCCGGGATGCGACCCAGTCGGGGCCGCGCTCGGCGAGCTGGGCAAGGACTTTGGCGCGCAGTTGGCTCTTGACCTGAGCGGCGCCACGGTTGGCCGCGACTTCGAGCAGCCAGATGAGCACCGAGCGCAGCACGACGACTCCGGCGAGGGCGGCGAGGGTCGGCGCGATAGTACGGAGGGGTTCCCCCGCGACGGTGAACGTGATCGCTCGGGTCAGCAGCCACGCGAACGCGACGACGACGAGCGTTTGCGCCAGGCCCAGCAGCGCGCCGACCAGAAGAAACCGACGGGCTGCGTGGGCGTAGCGAAGAAGACGAGGATCCAGGGGACGCACTGTTTTAGTGTACGGCGAGGTCAATGTGCGCCCGGCCGATGCGCTTACGGAACACCCAGTAGGTCCAGCCCTGATAGAGCAAAATGACGGGCATACCGATCAGGGCGGTCCAGCTGATCACACCGAGAGTGTACGTCGACGAGGAGGCGTTCGCGATCGTCAGGCTGTTGGCCGGGTTGTTGCTGGCCGGCATGACCTCGGGAAACAATGACGAGAACAGGGTCAGCACGACAAGACCGATCGTGCCGGCCATCAGGGCGAACGCGAGCCGTTCGGCGCCGCGCAGGTTGGCCAGGAACGATGCGATCAGCAGGGCAGCGGCCAGGGCTGCCAGCAGAGCGGATGCCACGGTGCCGTAGGCGAGCGTCGTCCAGGCTAAGAAGGTGGCCGCGGCGAGGATCGTCACGATTCCAGCTTTCGTCGCCAGTTTGCGGGCCCGCAGTCGAATGTCTCCCTCGGTTTTGAGCGTCACGAACACCACTCCGTGCACGAAGAACAAGAGCAGCGTCGTGATGCCGCCGAGCAGGGCATATGGGTTGAGCAGGTCGAAGAGGGTACCGATGTAGTCGTGGTTGGCATTGAGCTTCACGCCGCGCACGATGTTGGCAAAGACCACACCCCAGAGAAACGCCGGAACGGCCGAACCGACGATGATCAGGCCGTCGAACCATTTCTTCCACGATGATTCCGGGCGCTGGTGCCGATATTCGAATGACACACCACGCAGGATCAGGGCCACCAGAATGAGCAGCAGGGGCAGGTAGAAGCCGCTGAACATTGTTGCGTACCACTCCGGGAACGCCGCAAAGAGCGACGCCCCGGCCACAATGACCCAGGTTTCGTTGAGGTCCCAGACCGGACCGATGGTGTTGATGAGAACGCGGCGATCGGTGTCGTCTTTCCCGAGGAAGGGCAGGGACATACCGACCCCGAAGTCGAAGCCATCGAGTACGAAGTACCCGATGAACATGAAAGCGATGATCCAAAACCAAAGAATTGTGAGATCCATTGTGTATTTTCCGTAACCCCGTTCTAGTAGACCGTGACAGCGTGCTGGTGGGCGCCGGATTCGACGTCTTGAACCGGCGCATCGTCCGGGCCCTTCTGGACGGCCTTCAGGATGAGCTTGAACTCGACCACGGCGAGGATTCCGTAGAGCAGGGTGAAGACGATCAACGAGATCAAAATCTCCACACCGGTCACGCCGGGCGAGATACCGTCCGCGGTGCGCATGAGTCCGAACACGAGCCAGGGCTGACGACCCATCTCCGTGAAAACCCAACCGACGCTCATCGCCAGCAGCGACATCGGAAAGCTCAAGATAGCGACCTTCCACACCCAGGTGCGCTTCGGGCTGCGCCCCCCACGGGTCAGCCACAGGCCGACGACGGCGACGAGCATGTGCGCCAGGCCGAGTCCGATCATCCAGCGGAATGCCCAGTAAGTGATCCAGATCATCGGGGTGTAGTCGCCAGGACCGTAGAGGGTGACGTACTGGGCCTGCAAGTTGTTGATGCCCTCGACCGTGCCGTCAAAAGTATGGGTCGACAGGAAGGAGAGCAGGTACGGAACGCGCACGGAGAACAGCTCTTGTACGCCGTCCGGAGTGCCCAGCGTGAACACTGAGAAGCTTGCGTTGGCACCGGTCGCGGTGTGATAAAGCGCCTCGGCCGCCGCCATCTTCATCGGCTGGGCCTCGACCATGGCCAGACCGAGCTGGTCACCGGCGAGCGTAGTGAGCACTCCGGCGATGACCATCATCCAGAGACCGAACTTGAGTGCTGGACGCATCGTGTCGAGGTGCTGGTTGCGATAGAGGTGCCAGGCGGCTACCGAGATGATGAGTCCGGCAGACACCATGAAGCAGGCGAAAATCGTGTGCGGGAACGCGGCGATGGCAATGGGGTTCGTGAGCAGTTCCCAGATGCTCGTGAGTTCGGCGCGCCCCTTCTCCTCGTTGATCGTGTACGCGATCGGGTTTTGCATGAACGCGTTCGCGGCAAGAATGAAATAGGCCGAGGCGATCGAGCCGACCACGGTCATCCAGATCGTGCCCAGGTGAATCTTTTTGGGCAGTTTGTCCCAGCCGAAGATCCACAATCCGATGAACGTCGCCTCGAGAAAGAACGCGACGATGCCCTCGAAGGCGAGCGGAGCACCGAAGACGTCACCGACGAAACGCGAGTAGTCCGACCAGTTCATACCGAACTGGAATTCCTGAACGATTCCGGTCACCACGCCCATGGCGACGTTGATCAGAAAGATCTTGCCGAAGAAGTGCGTGAGCTGCAGGTACTTAGCTTTATCCGTGCGCACCCACGCGGACTGGAAGATCGCGACCGTGAGCGCCATACCGATCGTGAGTGGTACGAAAATGAAGTGATACATGGTCGTGAGACCGAACTGCCACCGTGAGAGGAGTAAAGGGTCCAACCACTCGTTCATATGCCCTCCAGCATTATTGTTACCCGCGCACTTTTCTACGCTGTGTAGAAGATTACCCTTCTACGCTGTGTAGAAACCTGAGTACGACAGTGATTTTCTACGACACGTAGAAATTACAGTTCGATAGCGTAAGATGCTATGTATGGCAAATTTGGGCGTGCTTGAGCGGCTTCTGATGGATGTCCTGTGGGACTCCCCCACACCGTTGACCGCCAACGATCTCAAGGACTCTTTGATGAGCCCGAGTCTTGCGACCGGGCCCACGAAGCCACTGGCGACCACAACCGTTCTGACGGTGTTGTCTCGACTTGAGACAAAGGGGTTCGTCACCCGCGATCGCAGTGTGCGCCCACACGCTTACACCGCTGTTATGACCCGTGCGACCCACACGGCCGGGCTCATGCATGAGGTGCTCGGGCAGGTGCCTGACCGCCAAGCGGCCCTCGTGCGGTTCATTGGAGGCGTCACACCTCAGGAGGCAGACACACTGCGCCAGCTCCTCGGCGTTGCGACGACCGACAACGTCTAACTCTGCCAGACCTTAACTGCGATACCCGTGATCATTAGCGCCGCCCTGCTTGGCGTCATTGCCGTGACTCTCGCTTGGCCTTTTCCGTTGGTGCTGGCCCGCTCGGATTGGCCCGCGCGCTCCCCGGGCGTCGCCCTCGTGCTCTGGCAGGCCATCGCCCTGTCCGGTGGCATGTCGATGATCGGCTCACTGCTGCTCTACGGTCTTGTTCCGTTCGGTAACGCTCTGCCACAGAGCGTCATCGCCCTCGGCTACAGCCTACGGTCCGGCACTCTTCCTGCCGATACGCGTTTCACCCACGTGCTCGCGCTCGGGGCAGCTATTTTGCTCAGCACTCACCTGCTGTTGAATCTGTTCGCCACGTTCGTGCGCGCCGAGCGACAGCGACGCCGCCACTACACTCTCATCGCTCTGCTCAGCGATCCTCTGAACGGCCAACCGGGAATGCGCGTCATCGACCATCCTGCCCCGGTCGCCTATTGCCTTCCCGGTGCTGGTCATTCCGCGACGGTGCTATCTAAAGGATTGCTCCGCTTGCTCGACGCCGACCAGGTGCGTGCGGTGATCGCCCACGAACGAGCCCATCTGGTTCAGCAGCATCACCTGGTGTTACTGGCCTTCAAGAGTTGGCACAGCGCCCTACCCTGGTTTCCCATCGCCAATCGCGCCGAAAATGCCGTGGCGCTCTTGGTTGAAATGATCGCGGACGATCGCGCACGCCGCGACGTGGACGACCGAACACTTGCTACCGCTATCGCGCTCGTGGGGCTGGGGCAACAACCGGAGGTCCTCGCCACGACGTCGGATGGCGAGTCGGACGAGCCGTGGATCTCGTCGCCGGAGCGCGCGCTCGTCGCTCCGCGGGTGTACCGGCTCATAAACCAGGCTCTTCCCCTGTCCCGCCTCGCCACCATGGCCGTCTTCGTGACCGCGATCGCGCTCGCCCTCGCTCCAGCCATCGTGCTGTTGCGGGCATAGACGCACAAAACCCTCACACCGCCCAAGACGGGGTCGTTGTGAGGGTTTTGGGGGAAACGATACTGCTAGAAGAGGTTTGCTTTTTCGAGCCAGGCCGCCGCGATGGCCTCAGCGGACTTCTGGTCATTGACGCTCTCGGAGTTGAGGCTCACCAGGTCCTCAGTGCTGAGGGCAGCACTGATCTTGTTCAGTACCGACGCGGCCTTGTCGGTGACCTTTTCGGAAACCAAAGGCACGACGTTGTCCGCGAAGAAGAGATTATCTGGGTCGCTCAGCGCCACGAGCTTGTCTGACTTGATGTTGGGGCTTGCCGTATAAATGTTGGTCAACTGAATAGCGTTGTCAACAAGAGCCTTAACGGTCAGCGGGCCACCACCATCCTCAATCGGGGTGAAACCGGCGGTTTCGATGCCGTACTTCGCCTTGAGGGCGGCCGGCCCATACGGACGTGTCTCCAGCACAGAGGTGCCACCAACCATGAGCGGTTCGGTGACATTCTTCAGTGACGCAATGTCCGTTAGGTTGTATTTATCCGCGAAGGCTTGGGTTACGGTCCAGGAATTCTGGTCTGAAGCCGCCGCTTTGTCCAGCACGCGCAGGGTGGAGGGAAGCGCCGCTTGGAGCTCGGTGTAGATCGCGTCGCTCGTGCCACCGACAGCGTTCGGTTCGAGTGCCTGCAGCAGGCTACCGGTGTATTCGGGGAACACATCGACGCCGCCTGCTTCCAGCTCGGGTAGGTACACCTCACGCTGGCCTATCCGGAACGTGCGGTCGACGGTGAAACCGTTGGCCTCTAATGCCTGCGAGTAGATCTCGGCGATGATCTCGTTGGAGTAGTAGTCCTGGGAACCCACAACGAGCGTGTCGGCAGCGCTTGTGGCACCACTTCCACTGCCCAAGGGATCACCGGACGCGCACCCTGCGAGGGCTACTGCGGCCCCAACCGCGACCACACTGATGAGCGCGAGTCGGCCTTTTTTTGCTGTGAACATGCGTTTTCCTTTCATGATGGCGAATTCCATCACCGGGCCAGCTTGGTGAAACCGGCCCAGATGTCTGTGGGGCGTCCGGCCGCAACTCCGCGGGGAACAACCAATTTCTGAAGCACCGCAAAGATGCCCTCAAGCAGCAGCGCGAGCAGAATAACGAGAATGGACCCACCCAGCATCTGCGCATAATCAAGATTTTTCAACCCCGTGAACAGGAAGCGACCCAGTCCGATGTCGGCCACGTAGGCAGCGAGTGTGGCGGTGGCCACGATTTGCAGCGTGGCCGAGCGCAACCCACCCATCAAGAGGGGAAGGCTGAGCGGAAGCTCCACTTTGCGCACAATCTGCCCCGCCGACATCCCCACGGCTCTGGCGGCATCGATGGTCGCGCGATCAATCGCTTCGAAGCCGGTGTATGCGCCCGCGAGAATGGGTGGGATCGCGAGCACCGTGAGGGCCGCGTAGGGTGCGGTCAGACCGATTCCCACCGACAGAGCGACAAGCGTGAGCAACCCCAGGGTCGGAATGGAACGGAAAGCGCCTGCGGTTCCGACGGCCAAGCCACGCCCGCGTCCGGTGTGTCCAATGAAGAAGCCCAGGGGTATGGCGATGACGGACGCAAAGACAAGTGTGAGCAAAGTAAAGCCCAGGTGTTCCAATACCCGGCTGCCAATGGCATTCGATCCCACATAGTTGGTCGGATCAAACAGCCACGCGACTGCATCTGCAAAGAAGTTCATGCCACCGCCTCCTTGTCAGAGCGCATCGGCGCGCGCGCCGCCGTCGATGGCGCAGATCTCGTCCACGGCATGAGAAGGCGACCGAGAAGAACAAGAGCCCCATCCAGTGCCAGGGCGAGTCCGACCGTGGCGATAATCCCGGCAATAATTTCCGCCTGGATGCCGCGCTGAAAACCGTCGGTGAACAGACTGCCCAGGCTCTGGGCACCAATGACAGCGCCCACCGTGGCGAGACTGACCGTGCTCACTGCGACGACCCGCAACCCGGCCAGCAGGACCGGCCCCGCGAGTGGAAACTCCACCCGCCAGAATTGGGTCCACTCGGAGAAGCCCACCGCCATCGCGAACTGTCGAACGTTCCGGTCGACGGAGGCGAGACCATCGGCCACCACTCGCACCATGAGCGCCACACCGTAGAGCGTCAGGGCGATGATGAGATTGAGCGGCGAACGAACGGTCGTTCCCACGATGAAAGGAAGCACAATGAAGAGTGGGAGCGAGGGTACGGCGTACAGCAGGCCTACGCCCGAGAGAATGATGCCGCGGCCAACGCGGAAGCGGTAAGCCAGCCAACCGAGGGGAACAGCTAGGAGAAAACTGAGGATGATGGGCGGAACGCTCAGCACGACGTGATCGAGAGTGCGATCCCAAATGATGTCCAGGTTTGACCATATCCAGGTCACCGGGGATCCCCACCCTGCGCCGGGGCACCCGATCCCGCGAACGGACCGGCCTTTACTTCGGGGGCGGCCTTTTCTTCGGTCGCGGTCTTTGCTCCAGCGGCGGCACTCGGGGATGTTCCACCGGCAAGTACGCCGGCGAGCCGTCCATCGGCGTCGACAAGCACGTCGCCGTCCGAGTGGGACTCGAGGTGCAGCACGCGTTTGCCGCGGTCTGCTCCGACAAAGGCTGCCACAAAATCGTCTGCCGGATTGGCCAGGATCTCCGCCGGGGACCCCACCTGGGCGATCAGCCCGCCGGTGCGCAGAATGACCACTTGATCGCCGAGCAGGAAGGCCTCATCGATGTCGTGAGTGACAAAGACTACGGTCTTGCCCAGTTCTCGTTGCAAACGAAGCAGCTCCTGCTGCAGTTCGGCGCGCACGATAGGGTCTACCGCGCCGAACGGCTCGTCCATGAGCAGAATATTGGGATTGACGGCGAGCCCACGTGCCACACCGACGCGCTGCTGCTGGCCGCCGGACAGCTGGCTGGGATACCGGTTGGCAAGCGAACGGTCAAGTCCCACCGTGTCGAGTAATTGGAGCGCCTCTTCGCGGGCCTTCTTCTTCGGTGTTCCCTGCAGCATTGGCACGGTGGCTACGTTATCGATGACCCTGCGGTGCGGAAGGAGACCGGAGTTCTGCATGACGTAACCGATGCCGCGCCGCAGCTTGACCGGCGCGAGGGTACCGATATCGGCTCCGTCAATGTCGATGGACCCGCTGGTCGGATCGACCATCCGGTTGATCATACGCAGCAGTGTGGTTTTCCCCGACCCCGACGTCCCGACGAACACGGTGGTCTTGCGGGAAGGCAGCACGAGGCTGAAATCTTCAACGGCGAGCGTGCCGTCGGGGAACCGTTTGGTCACCGAGTGGAATTCAATCATCCTGACGGCTCGCTCCTCGCATCTTCTGGGCCAACACAAACCAGATGCTAACCCAATCACTATTTAGAGCGACAGGCAAAACCCATCGCTAACAAAGTTTTATCCCTGAGCGAACAGGTGCGACTTTCGGGCGCAAAAAAGCCGGCCCCAGTGGGGCCCGGCTGTCGGCGGGTACTACGACAAAGTGGCGAGAAGATCCAGCGCCTGCGGGCTGTAGAAGCGGTCGAGGTAGTCGCGCATTACCAGGCGGCACTCGGTGATAAAGCGCTCGTCACCGAGCGGATTGCTATAGAAAGCGCGGGCGAGCAGCGCGTCGGCCATCTCCACGGCAACTCCGAGTCGAAAGATCAAATCGTCGCCGCTGGGCAGATCGAACTCGTTCACGAGAACGTCGGCGAGGCGGCGGGCGAAGAAGTCGGCGTCCGCAACGGCGTCGGCGCCTGGAGCGCCGTCGCGGTCGTCGAAGTTCACAATACGAAACCCCGCCTCCGTACGGTACAGGCCGACAAAGGCGGTGACGACGCAGTCGACGGCGTCCCACCAGGAGGTGAGGGTGGTGGCACCGAGTTCGTCGACGACACGCTGCCGAAAGCGCGCTACGGCACGCTCATGCAGGGCGTGCAAAACAGCGACCCTGTCGGGGTAGTAGCGGTACACGGTGCCGATGGAGGCACCGGCGCGTTCGGCGACCATGGCGGTCGTGATGCGGTCGAAACCGACCTCGTCCACAACGGCGGCGGCTGCATCGAGCAAACCGGACAGACGTGCAGCACTGCGCTGCTGAATCGGCTCGGTGCGCACCTGCTGTAGTGCTGCACCGGTCCCTTCACCTAATAGGCCACCAAGCGACATTTATCCCCCTTGAAGATAAGTCACCATACTACGGGGTAAAACCCTTTTTCCACAGGCCTGATCGGGGATGCACAGCAAACATGGCAGAATGAATGCGTGCCAGAGTTTCCAGACGCCACTCCGCGTGCGCCGAGTCCCGAGCGAATCATGCACCGTGCGGCCCGCATCGAAGACTGGCTCCACGAACATCGCGAGCATTCCGCCCGCCGCCGCGGCTACCAGCCCACCGTCATCCCGTATACCGGTTACGGCTCGACCGCCTGGGTACGCATCCTGTGCCGCGTGCTGCTGGCCAAGCCGGAAAAGCCCACGAAACGTCAAAAACGCCCCCGAGCGGATGGCCGTGACGCCGGCATTCGAGGCTGGCGGAGCTTCACGAGTGTGCCCGTCAACGATGTCACCGTCACGATTGAGATCGACGGGCGGACGCACCTTGTTCAGGCGGATCGCGGCGGGGTCGTCGATACCGTGGTTCCGGTATCACTGCCCGCCGGCTGGCACGTCGCCCGGCTGCACACCGAGTCCTCGAACGTGGTGGAAGCGCCGATCTTCATCGTGGCACCCACGGTCGGCTGCGGCATCGTCTCTGACGTCGACGACACCGTGATGGTCACCACCCTCCCCCGCCCCCTGCTGGCCGCTTGGAACACGTTTGTGCTCGACGAGCACGCCCGGGTGCCGACCCCCGGCATGGCCGTGTTCCTGGAGCGTCTGGCGTCGTTCACCCCCGGCGCCCCGGTCATCTACCTCTCGACCGGCGCCTGGAATGTGGCCCCCACCCTGTCACGTTTTCTCTCCCGTAACCTGTATCCCGCCGGGGCGCTCTTGTTGACCGACTGGGGACCAACGCACGACCGCTGGTTCCGCAGTGGCAGCGCCCACAAACGCGACAACCTCCGCCGACTCGCCGAGCAGTTTCCGCAGATGCGCTGGATTTTGATCGGCGACGACGGGCAGCACGACGAAGCCATCTACAGCGACTTTCAACGCGACTATCCGGGCAGCGTAGCGGCCGTGGCCATTCGTCAACTCTCCCCGAGCGAAGCGGTCCTCGCCGGCGGTCGCTCGCGTGATGCCGTCCTCATCGAGGGCGGCCCTGAAGCACCTTGGGTCTACGGCCCGGACGGCTCCAGCCTCGCCAATCAGCTCGCCGAACACGGGCTGCTCTAGCCACGCTCACGATCTTCGACCGTACTGTGCGTCAGCGCGTCAGTATGCGGCGCTCTACCCCATGCTCATACGACGCAGTACCAGGTTCTCGACGACCTGGGCCAGGCCGTAGAGAACGAGGGACACAATGGTGATCACCACGACCGACGCCCATACCTCGGAGTTCTGCACCTTGGCAACGGCGGCGACAATCGAATTGCCCAGTCCCTGACCGGTCGTGAGCCATTCGGCCAGCAGCGCGCCGGTGATCGCCCCGGGCACCGAGATCTTCACCGCGGCGAAGAAGGACGGCAGCGAACTCGGCAGTGCCACCTTGCGCAGGGTCGTGAAGGCGCTGCCGCCGTACACGGTGATGACATCGCTGATCTGCGGCGAGGTGGAACGCAGGCCGAACGCAATGTTCACCAGCGCCGGAAACAGCACGACGATGGCCCCCATCACCACGGCGGTCGTGAGGCCGCGCCCGGTGATGAGGCTGATGATCGGCACGAGCGCCACGAGGGGCACCGACCGGAGCAGCAGGGCAATGGGCATGAGGGCATGCTCGATCCCCCGCGACAGCGTGAAGAGCACTGCAAGGAGCAGTGCGCAGGTGAGCCCGGCTACGAACCCGAGAAAGGCGTCACCGAGGGTCACCATGAGGTTGCCGAGGACGAGGGCTCGATTATCGGCGGCATCCGGTACGGTCACGAGCCAGGTCCAGACGTCGAGGGGCCCCTTGGCCAAAAACGGCGAAATGTCCAGCACCAGGAGCAGTCCCTGCCAGGCGATCAGAACCAGCACCAGGGTGATGAGCCCGGTGAGCAGACCGCGCGCCACGGTTGACAGTGCTATCCGTGCAAAGCTCATCGGCTACTCCGTCCGTTCGTCCACGGCGTTGCTAAACGTAAGATGACGGCGAAGATCGCGTAGCCGAGCCCCGCGGCGACCCCGGCGACGAGCGCGAGGCTCCAGACCCGGTCGACGTTGGCCGTTGAACCGGCCACGAGCATGGCGATGCCCAGCCCCCGACTGACCCCGCCAAGATATTCCCCCAGAATGGCCCCAATGAAGGCGGCCGGTGCTGCGACCTGCAGCGCGGTCAGCACACTGGGCAGTCCGGCGATCAGGCGCACCTTACGCAGCTGGGTGAACTTGCTGCCGCCATAGACGGTGATGAGGTCGAGGCTGGCGGCATCCGCTGCCTTGAGGCCGACGAGCGACCCGATGACCGTGGTGAAGAACACCGACATGGCAGCGAGAAACACTGCCGTTCCTGCCGGGTCGCCCGCGCTCGGCGCCCCGATCACGATGTACGCGATCGGGCCGATGGCTACGATCGGTATGCAATAGGTGATCACGGCGACCTGCATCGCGATCTTCTCGATGCGCGGCAGCAGGAGCACAAGCGCCGCGAGGGCCAGTGCCAGCCCAGTGCCCCAGGCGAAGCCGATGAGCGCTTCGAGAACGGTGACGCTGACGTGGGGCAGGTAGAAAGCCGGCCCGTCGCTAATGAGCTGCACGAACACATCGAGCGGGGTGGGTACTGCGCCGCCGGGCATCGACCCGACCTCGGCGAAGACGGTGACGGCTCCGATCCACCACAGGCCAATGACGAGCGCGGCTCCGATCAGGCCGGTCGCCCAAGCGGGCAGGGCGCGCAGCGAACTGCGGATCACCGGTCGTCGCCCGCCACGACCGCATCGCCAAACAGCAGGTCGGAGGCGCGGTCGTGTAGGGCGTGGAACTCGGGCGTACGCATCATCTCAGGCAGCCGAGGCCTGGGGAGGTCGACGTCGATGATTTCTTTGATCCGGCCGGGCCGGGCGCTCATGACCGCGACGTGGTCGGAGAGGAAGATGGCTTCCGCGATGCCGTGGGTGACCATGAGCGTCGTGGCTGGCTTCTGTGTCCAGATGCGCAGCAGCTCCAGGTTGAGCCGCTGCCTGGTCATGTCGTCGAGGGCCCCGAAGGGTTCGTCGAGCAGCAGCACCGAGGGCTTGAGCACGAGCGAGCGTGCGATCGACACGCGCTGCTTCATGCCGCCGGAGAGCTGCGCCGGCTTCGCTTTCTCGAAGCCCTGCAGGCCGACGAGGGCGATCAGTTCGTCGATGTAGGCGTCGTCGACGGGGAGACGAGCGACCTCGAACGGCAGGCGAATGTTGGAGCGCACGCTGCGCCAGGCCAGCAGGGCCGAATCCTGGAAGGCAATGCCGAGCTGGTGCCCCTGCCGGAGTTGTTGTGGGCTCTTGCCGTCGACCCGGGTGGTGCCGCTCGTGGGCTGTTCCAGTCCGGCCAGAATGCGCAGGATGGTTGATTTTCCACATCCGGACGGTCCGAGCAGCGAGAGAAAGCTGCCCTTGTCGGTGTGCAGGTTGGCGTCATCCAGGGCGACGACGTCGGTGCGCCCGACAGTGAAGACCTTGTGCAGCTCGGAGATGTGCAGGCCGGTGCCCGCAGCCTCGCTACCGGCAGTCGTGTTCGTGACCGAGTTACGAACTCCGGCATCAGTACTACTCACGTGATTCGCTCCTTGGCGATGGCAAAGCGGGGTGATTCCTCGGGTCAGGTTTTTATTTTACGTTTTGCATGGGCATCCACCGTGTCGTTCCGACGGATGCCCATTGCTCCCCCGCTGCTATTTGCTGTAAGCCACCAGGTCGGGGTTCTCGGCGTAGACCTCGTCGAGCAGGGTCAGATCGAACAACTGGCTGGCCGTGATCGTCAGGCCGGTAGCCGCGAGGGTGTCGATGCTCTGCTGCTGCAACTGGTCGCTGATCGTGAACAGGCCGTTGGCGAGGGTGTCGGCGCTCACCACGAGCTCAACGGACTGAATCTCGGCCTGCCGGGTTTCCTTCTCGATAGTGAGGTCGAAGGTCGGCCCGTAGGTCTCGAGGGTGAGCTGTGCGGCGGCCTCCGGGTCGTTGATCGCGTCGGTCCAGCCACGAATCTCGGCCACGAGCAGGGCCTTGAGCTTTTCCCGGTCGTTCTTGATCGCGTCGTCGGTGACCGTGAGCGTCTCCGCCACGAAGGGGAGGCCGAAGTCGGCCAACGGCAGGTTCACCGGGTCGAGTCCGAGCAGTTCGGCGTCGATGGATTCGTTGGTGAGGTAGGAGAACCAGCCGTCCACCTCGCCGTTGAACAGCGGGGTCGGGTCGTACTGCACGGGGAGGGTGGTCAACGAGTTCTCGTCGATGTCGTTGATCTCGAGGAAGGCTTCCCAGAGGCTCAGGTTGCTGGCCTGAACGCCGATGGTCTTGCCGGTCAAATCGGCGAGGCTTGCGATGTTGCCCTTATCGGCCAGGGAAAGAATAATGAAGGGGTTCTTCTGGTAGGTGGCGCCAATGATCTTCAGCGGCGCACCCTCATTGGCGATGATGGTGCCGGTCGAGATCGCGTTGCCGATGCCCATGTCGACGTTGCCCGAGATGACGGCTGCTTCGATCGAAGCCGGCCCCTCGATCATGTCGACGGAGTCGAAGCCCGCTGCGCTGAAGTATCCGTTCGCGTCGGCGAGGTACTCCCCCATGAATTCGGCGTTTTTGATCCAGCTGAACTGAATGCTCGCGTCCCCGAACGATGCCGCCGCGCCGTCCGCCCCGGCCACTTCTTCATCGCTGCCCGCGCACGCGGCCAGGGAGAACGCCAGGACGGCGGCGACCGCGACGCCGCGTACCACCCGGGTTGCCGATCGATGATTGAACGAGCCTCTGGACGGTGTCATTGCGGGTTTCCTTTCAAGGAAGCAAGGGCGCTGTGGAGATACAGCTGCTGTGGTTTTGGAGAGGCTTGTTTTCGGGCGCTGTCGAGCCACGAAAATGCCCCGGAAGGGGCAGTGTAAGCGTGTCATGTAACGATCCCAGTTCGACTATGTTTCAAACAGATGTCGACAAAGGAAGGATATCCTCCGCTAGACCGGCTCGATGCCCGGGCGGCCGGATCCCTAGGGTTACAAAGCGGCAGGCGCCAGGATGCGGTCGAGTCCGCGGTTGATCTGGCGGGCCCAGAGGGGACCGCGGTAGAGGAACGCCGTATAGCCCTGCACGAGGGTCGCACCGGCGGCGAGGCGTTCCGCCACCTGAGCGGCCGTGTCCACCCCGCCGACTGAGATGACGCAGAACCCGGGTGGCACGACGGCACGAATCTGCCGCAGGATGGCGAGCGACCGGGCGTGCAGCGGGGCGCCGGACAGGCCGCCGGCTCCGGCGGCGGCGATGGTGGCGGCATCCGTTCGCAAGCCCGTGCGGGAGATCGTGGTATTCGTGGCGATGATGCCGTCGAGGCCGAGTTCGACGGTGAGGGCAGCGATGCGCGCGACCTCGGCGTCCGACAGGTCGGGTGCGATCTTGACGAGCAACGGGGTGACGCCGGCGGCCCTCTTGACCGCGGTCAGCAGCGGGGTGAGCTGGTCCAATTCCTGCAGTCCGCGCAGGCCCGGGGTGTTGGGTGAACTCACGTTGACCACGAGGTAGTCGGCGAGGGCAGCGAGGGTGTGGGCGCTCTGGAGGTAATCAGCCGTGGCGTTCTCAACGGCGGTGACGCGGCTCTTGCCAATGTTGATGCCGAGCACCGGACGGCCGGCCGCCGCACGCACCCGGGTGAGCCGGGCGACGGCTGCTGCGGCACCGTGGTTATTGAAGCCCATGCGGTTGATGACCGCGCGGTCGGCCACGAGGCGAAACAGTCGCGGCTTCGGGTTTCCGGGCTGGGCTACGGCGGTCAGAGTTCCGACCTCGACGTGGCCGAAGCCGAGCTGACCGAGCCCCAGCACGGCTTCGCCATCTTTGTCGAAGCCTGCCGCGACGCCGAACGGTGACGCAAAGTGCAGGCCGAGGGTGTTCACGCTGAGGTCGGTGCGCGGGCGCGTGAAGCGGTGAACGAGATGGCCGATGCCCAGCGCCGGCAGCAGCCGAATGACGGTGAAAGCGAGGTGATGAGCGCGCTCGGGGTCCATCCGGGTGAGCACGAGCTTGAAGAACAGCGGATACATCGGGCCCTACCGTTTGGTCGCGGCAGCGTCGACCACAGGTGTGCCAGCGGTTGACGCTGCGCTCGGCTTTTTCGAGCGTTGTGAGTGCCCGGTACGCAGCGCGGCGATGGCGGCTTCAAAGTCGTCGAGGGAGTCAAACCCCTGGTAGACACTCGCGAATCGCAGGTAGGCGACCTCGTCGAGGTCACGCAGCGGCGGGAGAATGGCCAGGCCGATGTCGTTGGCGTCGACCTGGGAGACGCCGGTCTGGCGGATGGTCTCCTCGACCTTCTGAGCCAGCATGGCGAGGTCGGAGTCCGTGACGGGTCGCCCCTGGCACGCTTTGCGCACGCCGGAGACGATCTTCTCTCGGCTGAACGGTTCGACCACGCCGCTGCGCTTGATGATATTCAGGCTCGCCGTTTCGGTGGTGCTGAACCGGCGGCCGCATTCCGGGCACTGCCGACGGCGGCGAATCGACAGTCCGTCGTCGCTCGTGCGCGAGTCGACGACTCGGGAATCGGGGTGGCGACAGAACGGGCAGAACATGGTGCTGTCAGCTTAGCGGTCGGCCGGAAAACGGGCAGCCACTGCGTCGCCGTGTGCGGGCAGGGCTTCGGCGCCGGACAATGCCGCAATGTGACCGGCGACGGCTTCGAGAGCCTCGCGGTTGTACCGAACGACCTGCTGCGGCCGTAAGAAGGTGTACGCGCCGAGTCCCGACGAGAACCGGGCTTGTCCCCCGGTAGGTAACACGTGGTTGGAACCCGCGACGTAGTCTCCAAGGCTCACCGGTGAATACGGGCCGAGAAAAATCGCGCCGGCATTCTCAATGTCGGCCAGCACCGCATCGGGGTCGCTCGTCTGAATCTCGAGGTGCTCCGGTCCGAAGGCGTTGCTGAACCCTGCGGCAACCTGCAGGTTGTCCACCAGCACGATCGCCGACTGGCGGCCGCCGAGCGCTGCGCTCACCCGTGCGCTGTGGGTTGTGGATGCTGCCAGCTCGGTGAGGCGCGCCGCCACCGCGTCGGCGAGTTCGGCCGAATCGGTCACGAGCACGGCCGCTGCAAGTTCATCATGTTCGGCCTGGCTGACCAGGTCGGCGGCGACGAGCAGCGGGTCGGCGGCGGCATCCGCTATCACGAGGATGTCGGTGGGGCCGGCCTCGGAGTCGATGCCGGCCTGCCCACGAATGAGCCGTTTGGCGGCGGCAACGTAGACGTTGCCGGGGCCGGTGACGATCTGCACGGGCTCGAGGCCGATGTCAGCCACCCCGTAGGCGAGGGCACCGATGGCGCCGGCACCGCCCATGGCGTAGATCTCGTCGACACCGAGCAGTCCGGCGACGGCGAGGATGGTCGGGTGTACCCGGCCGTCGAAGTGGCTCTGCGCCGGCGAGGCCAAAGCGATGGACCTCACGCCGGATACCTGCGCGGGCACGACGTTCATCACGACGCTCGAGGGGTAGACGGCCTTGCCGCCCGGCACGTAGAGACCGACCCGGTTCACCGGCTGCCAGCGCTGGGTGACGGTGGCTCCGGCCTCGATCGTCGTCGTCACGTGTGGGGGTACCTGCGCGGCGCTGGCGAGGCGCACGCGGCGGATTGTCTCGGTGATGGCCGTGCGAACGGCCGGGTCGAGCCCGGCGATCGCGTCATTGATGTGGCTGGCGGGAACCCGCACCTGGTCCGGGCGCACCCGGTCGAGGCGTTCGGCCTGATCAAGCAGGGCCGCCTCGCCGCGCTCGCGCACGTCGGCGATGAGGTCGGCGGCGATGTCGGCGGCGACGGCGACGCTCGTGAGGGCGCGCGGTACAGCAGCCAGGAGGGAGGCCGGGGTCGGCTCGGTCCCGCGAAGGTCAATAGTCTGGATCATCGTGTCCCAGCCTATCCGCCGCGAGCCGGAACAAGCAGCGCACGGGAATAGGCTGAGGGTGAAACAGATTGTTGGTTGCGTATGAAAAGTAATGTTGAACCCCCGCTGACTCTGCCGGTCGCCCCGCCGCTCACGGCTGATCCCCATGCCCCCGACGACCTTGCCGCGTTCAAGCACGCGTTTCGCCGTCACGCCGCCGGGGTCGCCGCGATAACGACCCTGGCCCAAGACGGCAGCCCGGTCGGCTTCACGGCTACCTCCCTCGCGTCGCTCTCCGCGGTTCCGCCGCTTGCCACGTTCAACATGGCCCGATCGGCCAGCTCGTGGGCGTCCATCGCCGCCGCCGACCGCGTGGTCATCCACATGCTCGGCGCGCATAACCGCAGCGTCGCCGAGAAACTGGCCGGGCCGCACGCCGAACGCTTCGTCGGTGAGCACTGGCAGCCCGGCCCCTACGGACTTCCGGTGCTGGAGGGCGTGACCAGCTGGATGATCGGCCGCATCGTCGAACGGGTGTCGGTGCACAACAACGCCGTCGTCGTCGTGCAGATCGAGGGCGGTGGCATGGGCCCCGATGCTGAGGCCCTGCTCTACCACGAGCGTACTTACCGAGTGCCGGGTGCCGCCGTCTAGAACCTCGGCTTCGCCTGCGCGGCGGCCAACTTCTCCGCGGCCTTACGGCGGCGCCGTTCAGCCTCGACGACCGCAGCTTCGGCCGGTGTCGGCGCGGTCCCGTCCAGGTGTGCGGGCTGCCACCACGCTCCAGCGCCCGGCACCGGGTATTCCGCCTGCACGGCGTCGACCAGAGACTGCAGGGTGTCGTGCAGCCGCAGCGTGTGCGCCGCGACGTCGCGGTCGGCCGGGCCTGCCGTATCCGGTGGAATCGGCTGGCCGAAGCGGATGCCCACCGGCACGCCGACCCGCTCCCGAAGTGTCGACCGGTGGTTCTTGGTCATCAACCGATGCCCACCCCACACGGCGACCGGGATAATCGGCACGTTCGCGGCCTGCGCCATGCGCACCGCGCCGGTTTTGAGCTCTCGCACCGTGAACGAGGCATTCACGCCGCCCTCGGGAAAAACACCGAGCAGTTCGCCGTCGTGTAGAGCGTCGACGGCCTGCGCGTAGGCCTCCCGGCCGCTGTCCATGTCGACCGAGATGTGCTTCATCCCCCGCAGCAGCGCACCTATTAGGGGGTGGTCGAAGGCGCCCTTCTTGGCCATAAAACGAATGTGGCGACGGTTGTGTCGCCAGGTGATCCACTCGACCAGGGCGAAGTCGAGGTAACCGAAGTGGGTGATCGCGAGTACCGCGCCGCCGGTGGCCGGCAGATGTTCCAGGCCGGTCACAGTCGGGCGCACCCGGAGCAGGCCGAACAGGGCGCGTCCGGCGCCGATGGCGGTCGAATAGATCGGCTCTCGCTTGTGCATGTATCCAGCCTAGGCTGGCCCGCTGTCAGTCTTCTGCAGCGCGTGCGCCGCTCATCAGGTCAGGCAGTTCGGGCCGAGGATGCTCTTGAGCTCGCCGAACAGGTCAGCGCTCACCTTCACACGGTGCGGCAGTTCGAACACCCGAGCCACATCGCCCTTGACCAGTTTCAACCGTACCTCGGCATCTCCACTGTGTCGCTGGAGGATCTCGCCGAGCGCACCGACAGTATCGGTGGTCGCGCGGGCCTCCCCTACCGTGATCGAGACCAGGCTCTGGTCTGAGCCCTGGCCGAGCTCCGGTTGGAAAACACTGAACGCGTGCAGGTTCATGCCGTCATCGCGCAGGCTCACGCGGCCGCGCACCACGACGACCGAGTCGCTGACCAACTCGGGTGCGAATTCGAGGTAGGCCTTGCCCATGAACATCGCGGTGATTTCACCGCCGAAGTCTTCGACCTGGATCATGCCGTACTGGTTGCCCGATTTCTTGGCGATACGGTGCTGCACGCTCGTGATCAGGCCGGCCACGGTCACGGTGTCGCCGTCTTCGGTCGATTCTGACGCGATCAGGTCGGCGATGGTCGTGCTGGCGTGTTTGGCAAGAGGAATTTCCAGCCCGGCGAGCGGATGGTCAGACACGTACAGCCCCAGCATGTCCCGTTCGTAGGCGAGCTTCTCTTTCTTGCTCCACTCGGGCCGGTCAGGCACCTGCTCGGTGTCCTGCGGTTCGTCGAAGAGGCTGTCGAAGTCGAACCCGATATTGCCGTTGCTCTCCTCCCGCTTGATCTTGACGGCGGACTCCACGGCCGATTCGTGAATCTCAACCATGCCGCGCCGGGTCGCGCCGAGCGAATCGAATGCCCCGGCCTTGACCAGCGATTCGATCGTGCGCTTGTTAGCGACGGGCAGCGGCACCTTGCGAAGAAAATCGTGGAACGAGTCGAAGCGGCCCTTTTCCTCGCGGGCGCTGCGGATAGCCTCGACCACGTTGAAACCGACGTTGCGCACAGCACCCAGGCCGAAACGGATGTCCGTGCCCACGGCCGCGAAGAACCCGATCGACTCGTTCACGTCGGGCGCCAGCACCTGGATCCCCATGCGGCGGCACTCATTGAGGTAGAGCGCAAGCTTGTCACGGGAGTCGCCAACGCTCGTGAGCAGCGCCGCCATGTACTCGGCCGGGTAGACGGCTTTGAGGTACGCGGTCCAGTAGGAGAGCACCCCGTACGCAGCCGAGTGCGCCTTGTTGAAGGCGTAGTCGGAAAAGGGCAGCAGGATGTTCCAGACCGTGGTCACAGCATCCATGGAGTAGCCACGGTCCTGCATGCCCTTCGAGAAGCCCTCGAACTGCTTGTCCAGCTCAGACTTCTTCTTCTTACCCATGGCGCGGCGCAGCAGGTCGGCTTCACCGAGCGTGAAGCCCGCGAGCACCTGCGCGATGGACATGACCTGCTCCTGGTACACGATCAGACCGTAGGTGGTGCCGATGACCTCTTTGAGGGGCTCTTCGAGCTCCTTGTGGATGGGAATGATCTCCTGCACACCGGTCTTGCGCAGCGCATAGTTGGTGTGCGAGTTGGCGCCCATGGGCCCCGGGCGATACAGGGCGATGACCGCCGAGATGTCTTCAAAGTTGTCGGGCTTCATGAGCCGCAGCAGCGCTCGCATGGGGCCGCCGTCGAGCTGGAAGACACCGAGGGTGTCTCCGCGTGCGAGCAGTTCGTAGGCGGCGGGGTCTTCAAGCCCGAGGTCTTCGAGTACGGGCCGATGGCCGCGGTTCACCGCGATGTTGTCGAGGGTGTCATCGATGATGGTGAGGTTGCGCAGCCCCAGAAAGTCCATCTTGATCAGTCCGAGGGCTTCGGAAGCCGGGTAGTCGAACTGCGTGACGACCTGACCATCCGCTTCACGCTTCATGATCGGAATAATGTCGATCAGGGGGTCGCTGGACATGATCACGCCGGCGGCGTGCACGCCCCACTGGCGCTTCAGGTTCTCCAGGCCGAGGGCGGTGTCGAAGACCGTACGGGCTTCGGGGTCGCTTTCGATCACCGCACGAAAGTCCGCCGCTTCCCGGTAGCGCGGGTGGTCCTTATCGAACATGCCGGTGAGAGGCACGTCTTTGCCCATGATCGCCGGCGGCATGGCTTTGGTGAGTTTGTCGCCCATGCCGAACGGAAAGCCGAGTACGCGAGAGGCATCTTTCAGGGCCTGTTTGGCCTTGATCGTGCCATAGGTGACGATCTGGGCAACGCGTTCCTCGCCGTATTTCTCGGTGACGTACTTGATGACTTCACCGCGACGACGCTCGTCGAAGTCGACATCGAAGTCGGGCATGGAGACGCGGTCGGGATTCAAAAACCGTTCGAAGATGAGCCCGTGCACGAGCGGGTCGAGGTCAGTGATGCCCATCGCGTAGGCGACCATCGAGCCCGCACCGGAACCACGACCGGGGCCGACGCGGATGCCCTGCTGCTTGGACCACATGATGAAGTCGGCGACGACGAGAAAGTAACCGGGGAACCCCATCTGTACGATGATCCCGACTTCGTAGTCGGCGCGCTTCCGCACGTCTGCCGGGATGCCCTTCGGGTAACGTTTGGCCAGCCCGATCTCGTTTTCTTTAATGAACCAGCTTTCCTCGTTCTCACCCTCCGGGCAGGGAAAACGGGGCATGTAGTTGGCTTTGGTGTTGAATTCCACCTCACAGCGCTCGGCGATGAGCAGTGTGTTGTCGCAGGCTTCCGGGTGGTCACGAAACAGGTGCCGCATTTGAGCGGCCGTTTTGAGGTAGAACTCGCTGGAGTCGAACTTGAACCGGTTCGGGTCGTCGAGGGTCGATGCCGACTGCACGCAGAGCAGCGCGGCGTGGGCGGTAGCGTCGTGAGCGTGGGTGTAATGCAGGTCGTTGCTGGCCAGCAGGGGCAGGTCCAGCTCCTTGGCGAGCTTGAGCAGGTCGGTCATGGTTCGGCGCTCGATATCGATGCCGTGATCCATGATCTCGCAGAAGAAGTTCTCCTTGCCGAAGATGTCCTGAAAATCTCCGGCTGCCTTCTTGGCCTCTGCGTACTGGCCGAGCCGGAGGCGGGTCTGTACCTCCCCACCGACACAGCCGGTGGTTCCGATCAGACCCGTGGAGTACTGGCTCAGCAGCTCGCGATCCATGCGCGGTTTGAAGTAGTACCCCTCGAGGCTGGCTTTCGAAGAGAGCCGGAACAGGTTGTGCATTCCCGCAGTGTTCTCGGAGAGCAAGGTCATGTGGGTGTACGAGCCGGCGCCACCGACGTCGTCGCGGTTCTGGCCACTCGTTCCCCAGCGCACCCGAGTCTTGTCACGGCGGTCGGTACCGGGGGTGATGTACGCCTCGGTGCCGATGATCGGTTTGATACCGGCGTCGGTCGCGCTCTTCCAGAAGTCGAACGCGCCGAACACGTTACCGTGATCGGTGATCGCCACCGCAGGCATCCCCTGCTCAACAGCGGCCTTGATCAAGGGTTTCACGCGGGCTGCACCGTCGAGCATTGAGTATTCGCTGTGCACGTGTAGGTGTACAAAATTTTCGGTGGCACTGACCGGGTTACTCACAAAGACTCCGACGAGTTGATGAAACGGTTAGGGACGAGTCGGCCGGTCAGTCTCCGCGCAGCACTGAGAGGGCATGCGAGAGGTCAGCCGGGTAATCGGCGTTGTAGGTGACCCATTCGTGACTGTCCGGATGGGTGAAAGCCAGCTGTTTGGCGTGGAGCCACTGGCGTTTGAGTCCGAGTCGGGCGGTGATCGACGGATCGGCGCCGTACATGGCGTCGCCGACACACGGATGCCGCTGGGCCGTCATGTGTACACGGATCTGGTGGGTGCGACCGGTCTCCAGGTGCACCTCGAGCAGGGAGGCCGAAGGGAAGGCTTCGAGGGTCTCGTAGTGGGTGATCGAAGACTTACCGTCAGCCCGTACCGCGAACTTCCAGTCTGACCGCGGGTGGCGGCCGATGGGCGCGTCGATGGTGCCGGCGAGCGGGTCGGGGTGGCCCTGTACGACCGCGTGGTAGATCTTGTCCACCTCGCGGTCGTGGAACGCCTTTTTGAGGGCGACATAGGCCGTCTCCGACTTGGCAACGACCATGAGCCCGCTGGTACCGACGTCGAGGCGGTGCACGATGCCTGCCCGTTCGGCAGCGCCGGACGTCGCGATGCGATACCCCGCCGCCGCCAGGGCGCCCGGAACGGTTGGGCCGGTCCATCCGACGCTCGGGTGGGCGGCCACGCCGGCCGGCTTGTTGATGACGACGATGCTCTCATCGTCGTGCACGACCGTGAGGTCGGGAACAGCAATAGGGATGATGCGCACCGGTTGCTTGGGTTGCCAGGTGACTTCGATCCAGCTGCCCGCCCGGAGGCGATCCGATTTGCCGACGATGGCGCCGTCGAGCACGACGCCGCCCGCCTCGGACACCTCGGCAGCGAAGCCGCGGGAGAATCCGAATAGCTTGGCCAGACCCGCGTCAACGCGTACGCCTTCCAGCCCGTCTGGCAGGGGCAGCGATCGCCGCTCCGGGGCGCTGGACAGGTCGTGGGAACCGGTCATGGCCGAGCCTCGGCCCCGGGGTTTGGCCGGTCACTGGTCGTCGAATCGGGGTCAACTGATTCGCGGGTCATGGAATCGGGGGTCACAGCATCCGTTTGTTTCAGTGTTGGGGTGGCGGTCTTGCTGACGGCCACGACCTTATTGCCGTCGAGGCCGATACCGCGAATGGTCAGAATCATGAAGATGACCATGCTGCTCACGATGGCCATGTCGGCGACGTTGTAGATCGCCGGCAACAACCACGGTGTCGAGATGAAATCGACGACGTGCCCAACCCCGAAGCCGGGTTCGCGCAGCAGCCGGTCGGTCAGGTTGCCCAGCACTCCGCCGAGGAGCAGCCCGAAAACGAGACCCCAGGCGAATGAGCGGATGCGCCGGGCGAACCACAGGATGAACACTACGACGGCGGCAGCGATGATGGAGAAGATCCAGGTAGAACCGCTCGCGAGGGAGAATGCCGCCCCCGGGTTCCGAACGAAATGCATTTGCAGCGCATCGTTCAGAACCCGGATGACGGAACCCTCGGTCATCGAAGCGACGACGAGATACTTACTGGATTGATCAAGCGCGTAAACGCCCAGCGCGACGAGGGCTAGAACGATGAGCGCTCGCGAACGCTTCTTCGTTCGGGCGCTAGGCTCCAAAGCCCTGGAAGCTGGGCTTCGGCGCGTTTTCAGCGTCAGCCGCAGAGCCGACCGAGCTCGCGTCGAGGTCGTGCAGCTGACCCTCGATGTAGTTCTTGAGCTTCAGGCGGTACTCACGCTCGAACGTGCGCAGCTCGTCAATTTTGCCTTCGAGCGTCGAACGCTCCTGGTCGAGCTTCTGCAGCTGAACGCGCTGCTGGGTCTCTGCCTCGGCGATGACACGCGCCGCAGTGGCGTGGCCTTCAGCTATCAGGGCGTCGCGCTTTTCAGCGCCCTCCTTGACGTGCTCCTCGTGCAGGCGGCGGGCCAGCTGCAGCAGGTTGGTCGTGCCGGCCGTCTCGTCGATCGGCGTCGCGGCGACTGCGGCAACCGGAGCGGCGACAGGTTCGACGACAACGGGTGTGACGACAACGGGTTCGGACGACGCGGCAGCGAGCGGAGCGGACTCGGCCACGGAGGCAGCGTCCCCTCCGACCTGAGCGCGCAGTTCCTCGTTTTCCTTGGTGAGGCGACGCAGTTCGACGACAACCTCGTCGAGAAAGTCATCGACCTCGTCCTGGTCGTATCCCTCACGGAACTTGGTCGACTGGAACCTTTTGTTGACTACATCTTCCGGAGTTAGCGCCATGGCTTTCCACCCTCAAAACTTATGTTAATTGTGAACATTTGACTGACTTGAGGCGATGGGTGCCTCAAGTGTTGGATTGACTACGGGCTTCCGTCGAGCGAGTGCAGGCTCAGGGCGAACCAGTCATCCGTCAAGGATACATGCCCCACTAGGCACGTTGTATTATTCCTGCCACGGTCATGCCGACGATGCAGCAAAGCATCGTCAGCGTGAAGCCGAAATCCAGCGCGATCGGCCCGATGCGCAGCGGCGGGACCAGACGACGAAAGAAACGTACTGGCGGGTCCGTCAGCGTGTAGACGAATTCGACGAGCACGAGCAGGAAGCCCTGCGGACGCCAAGACCGGTTGACACCGCGCACGAGGTCAATGATGAACCGACCCCAGAGCACGAGGAAGTACATGAAGAACAGGAAGTAGAGAAGATTCCCCAGAATCGATAGACCAGTCACACTTAAGTCTAGCCTTGCGCGAAGAAGGAGCTATCCTCAGCGCCCTCTTCGGTGGTGCTGTCGCCGGAGACGACGACGTGGGACGGCGAGAGCAAAAAGACCTTGGCCGTGACACGCTCGATCTTGCCGTAGAGGCCCTGCGACAAGCCACTGGCGAAGTCGATCAGGCGGCGAGCATCACCATCGCTCATCTGCGACAGATTGATGATGACGGGAATGCCTTCACGGAAGGATTCGGCGATGACCTGGGCGTCTTTGTAGGCGCGCGGGTGAACCGTGAGAATTTCATTCATATCAGACGCAGCCACATTCTGGGGGGTCGAAGTCTTACGCAGCGGGGTGACCGGTGCACGACCGGCAGAGTTCTGGGCCGCGTTGGAGGGTGCGGCGTTACCGTGCGGCGCGTTGTCGTGCCCGCGTGCAGGCACCGCACTCACGTGGTTGCTGGCGGCAGCACTCTGGGCGCTGGCGGGCGCCTGGTACTCCAGCTCTTCGTCTGCCAGACCCAGGTAAACCATGGTTTTCTTGAGCGGGTTGGACATGTCGACCTCCGTGTTGGTTTGCTACTTCGAGATTAACTGAGCACCGGGCGATTGCCGGTGATTGCCGTGCCAATTCTTAGGTGTGTCGCCCCTTCGAGCACGGCAGCCGCGTAGTCCTGGCTCATGCCCATAGACAACGCGGTGGCCGTGGGCACCTGCTGACGGATCTGTTCGCTGAGCTCGCGAACGTAGGCGAAAGCACGACGCGGCTCCTGCCCCAAGGGAGCGACGGCCATGAGCCCGAGCAGGCGCACGCCGGGAACCATGAGAGCGCTGTCTACGAGGGCCGACAGATGTGCGGGATCCACGCCTCCGCGCGCCGCGTCATCCGTCAAATTCACCTGGATGAAGCAGTCGATAGTCGATTCTTCCGAGGCCAGTGCGGTCACGAGAGACTCCCGATCAACCGAGTGGATAACGTTGGCGTAGGCCCGCACCTGGCGCGCCTTCTTTCCCTGCACCTGCCCGACAAAATGCCAAACGAGGTCGAGATCGGCCAGCGACGCGGCCTTGGACTGCGCCTCCTGGTGCCGGTTCTCGCCCATGTTGCGCATACCGAGGGCGTAGAGCTCTTCGATCAGTGAAATGGGGTGAAACTTGGTCACGACGATCGTGGCGATGTCGGCCGGATCGCGGCCCGCTGTTCGGGCCGCATCGGCGACACCGACGCGCACGGTTTCCAGACGGGTTGCCAGATCACTCGGTGCCGACGCGTCAGCTGCCGGTTCGGAGGAAACCCCGTTGGGAAATGCCAGGCTCATAGTGTTCTGTCCGTTGCGTGTGGTCGATTCGTTTGGTGATCAGGGTACATCCCGAAGCCGATGCGACCTGATCGGCTCCGAGATTGCCTGTCATCGACTTACTTGAGGAAGTCGGGGATGTCCAGGTCGTCGACCTCTTCTTCAAAGGCCGGGTCGGCAACGGTCACGCCGTTACCAGCGTCAGAGCCGCCCCAGACGGACGCCGCGAGCTCGCCATCGCTGTAGCTGCCGGACTCGGTCGCCGGGACTTTCGTGGCGCTGCCGGCGGATGCTGCCGCACCGGCCGTTGCTGACCCGGCGCCAGCCGCAATTCCAGCGGCCACCAGGTCGGCACGCCGCACCTCGACCGCTTTGGCGCCGGGCTCGCCACCGTCAAAGCCGGCAGCGATCACGGTGACCCGTACCTCGTCGCCCAGGGTGTCATCGATGACGGCACCGAAGATGATGTTGGCTTCGGGGTGCACAGCTTCCTGCACGAGGCGGGCCGCATCGTTGATCTCGAAGATTCCCAGGTTGGATCCGCCCTGGATCGACAGGAGTACGCCGTGAGCGCCGTCGATCGAGGCTTCGAGCAGGGGCGACGCGACGGCGAGTTCAGCCGCCTTGATCGCACGGTCGGCTCCGCGGGCCGAGCCGATGCCCATAAGGGCCGAGCCGGCGCCCTGCATGACCGACTTGACGTCGGCGAAGTCGAGGTTGATCAGCCCGGGGGTGGTGATCAGGTCGGTGATTCCCTGCACGCCAGCCAAGAGCACCTGGTCAGCGGTCGCGAAAGCCTCGAGCATGCTGATGCCGCGGTCGCTGATTTCGAGCAGGCGATCGTTGGGCACGACGATAAGGGTGTCGACCTCGTTCTTGAGCGAGGCAACACCGGTCTCGGCCTGGGCCTGGCGGCGCTTGCCCTCGAAGCCGAATGGCTTGGTGACGACACCGATGGTGAGCGCGCCGATGGACTTGGCGATGCGGGCCACGACGGGGGCGCCACCGGTTCCGGTGCCACCACCCTCTCCAGCGGTGACGAAGACCATGTCGGCCCCGGCGAGGGCTTCCTCGATCTCTTCGGCGTGATCCTCGGCGGCGCGGCGACCCACCTCAGGGTCAGCGCCGGCACCGAGCCCGCGGGTGAGGTCGCGACCGACATCGAGCTTGACGTCGGCATCGCTCATGAGCAGAGCCTGGGCATCCGTATTGATGGCGATGAACTCGACACCGCGGAGGCCCAATTCGATCATGCGGTTGACGGCGTTGACACCGCCACCGCCGATACCGACAACCTTGATGACGGCTAGATAATTTTGATTGTTTGACACGTCCGGCCTCCGGGTGGAACCCTAAACCTCTAGTCGAAGTTTAAAGTTATGCTGAGTATGCAATTCCTGTTTACGAAAGTATGCGGGTGCGACGCGTCACTGGGGAGGCTCGCCCGCGTGTCGCGAAGAACGGGCAGAATCCGTTGCGATCTAGCGCAACACCGCGCTGTCGGGCGACGACACGTCGTACTCATTGACCGTGCCGGCGGGGTGGCCGATCAGTAGGGCGGCGAGCACGATGGCTTTGTAGCCGGATTTTTCCGGGCTGCCCCAGACCACCCGCTCACCACCGAGCAGGCTGAGTGTGACATCGTCGGTGGTAACGGCAGTCACCGCGTCCAACTGGGTACGGATACTTTCGGGCAGGGCTGCGAGGACCGCGGCGGCGGCCTTGAATCCGGCACTGGTGATTCCGTCCGGCGCGTCAATGAGCGGGTAGCCTGCCGTGCGCTCCGGCGACGTTTCAATGACCACCCCGGCGGCGTCGACCAGGTCGAATCCGGTCGGACCGGCAAGCACACCCACCGGTACCCGTTCGACGATGCGCACCACGAGTGTGCCCGGTGGGCGACTCTCGGTGACGTAGCTCTGAATCAAGGCGAACTGTGACAACTCACGCTTGATCAGGTTGCTGTCGATCAGGGGCAGCGGGGTTCCGAGCTCCTCGGAAAGCGCTGCCGACACCTCCCCCGCCGGAATGCGGCTCGTCCCGACGACCTCTATCGTGCGCAGAGCCATCAGGGGTGAGTAAGCGGCGCCGATGATGAGCGTGAAGGCAAGAAGAATCGAACCGACACCGAGAATCCACGCAGTGCGCCGACGACGTGTGCGCCCGGTGAACCGCCGCACTTCGGCCCGTTCGAACCGTTTGCGGGCGCGCTGGGCCGCCCGCAGCAACGACCGGGCCGCGCGGGCACCCGCAGTGTCGCCAGAGGGCTCCTGGACCCCACCTGCCTGCTCCGAAGCCGCCGGCGCAGCCGGCAGCAGAACCGACACGGGCGCGGCTGTGATCAGCGAAGCGGACGCCCGTCCCCCAGCGAGAACGATCGGTTCTGTCGTCGTGTCGGACGCACTGAACGGTTTTGGCGAACTTTTTTGTGCAGCGCCACCCCCGGCACGCGCAGCCTTCTGCGCTGTCGACGAGGAAGGTTTCTTCCTGGGCACCCGCGAAGGCGCTGGAGCCGCGTGAGAATCCGTGGGCGTGGGCGTCGGTTTCGGTTTGGCCCGGGGCGAGTCCGCACGCCGTTTCGAGGCAGGAGCGGCCGGGCGAACCGGCTCGGAAGTCGGCTCGCCCGACCGATCGAAGCTGGCCGGTCGCTTCACCGCCGCCTCATCCGCGTACTTTTTCGAGCGCGGCGAGCAGCTGGGGCACGATGCGGTTGACGTCTCCGCAGCCGAGGGTCACGACGAAGTCACCGTCGCGGGCGATACCGGCGAGGTAGTCGGCCGCATCCTGCCAGTCGGGCACGTAGGCAACGTGCGAGGGGTCGCGGAACCGGTCGGAGACGAGGGCGCCGGTGACACCGGGTTCTGGATCTTCGCGGGCGCCGTAGACGCCGAGCACGATGGTCTGGTCGGCGAAGGTCTCGAGGGTCTCGGCGAATTCCCGCGCGAACAGGCGGGTGCGGCTGTACAGGTGCGGCTGGTGCACGGCGATGATGCGGCCCTCACCGACCACCGTACGGGCCGCGGCGAGAGCGGCAGCGACCTCGGTCGGGTGGTGGGCATAGTCGTCATAGACGCTGACGCCGCCGACCGTGCCGTGCAGTTCGAACCGGCGCTGGGTGCCGCCGAAGCCGGCGATCGCGTCGAGGCTGGCGGCGGGGTCGAAACCGAGACCGACCAGCACGGCGAACGCGCCGGCGGCGTTGATGGCGTTGTGTTTGCCCGGGATGCGCAGGGTGGCGCTGTAATCCGCTCCCTCCCAGGAGACGCTGAAACTGACCGGCCCGGCAGTGGTGATGGAATGCACGCGTACTGTGGAATCGCGGTGCTCGCCGAACGTGACGACGCGGGCGGCGGCATCCGCTTTATTCAGGCCGGCCGTGATGGCCGCGGTGACCCTCACCGCGCCGATGTCATCGGAGGAGATGACGACCAGTTCGCTGGCAGCGCGGCTGAATTCGACGAAGGCGGCCTCAAAAGCTTCGAGCGAGCCGTAGTGGTCGAGGTGGTCGGGGTCGACGTTCGTAATCAGGGCGACCGCCGTGTGGTATAGCAGAAACGAACCGTCGGATTCGTCGGCTTCGACCACGAACAGGTCATCGGCGCCGCTCGCGGAGCTCACCCCGAGCGATTCGATCACGCCCCCGTTGACGAAGCTGGGGTCCTGGCCGAGGCCGAGCAGTCCGGTGACGATCATGCCGGTGGAGGTGGTCTTGCCGTGTGCGCCGGCGACCGATACCAGGCGGTGCTGGCGGATAAGCCAGGCCAGGGCCTGGGCGCGGTGCAGCACCGGCAGGCCGCGTTCATTTGCGAGCACGTATTCGGGGTTGTCCTGCCAGAGGGCGCCGGTGACGACGAGGGAATCGGCGGTTCCGACGTTGGCGGCATCATGCCCGATGTACACGGTCGCACCGAGTTCACGCAGGGCCTGCATGTTCGATGAATCCTTCGCGTCCGACCCAGTGACCGTATAGCCCCGATCCAGAAACAGCCGAGCGATGCCACTCATGCCGGATCCGCCGATGCCCACGAAGTGCACACTTCCGAGCGTGTCGGGAATAGTCAGGTTGAGGTCTGGTTTGATCACCGTGGTGCGCTCTTCTCGATTGAAGCTAAAAAAACAGTTTGTGCGGGCACTACGTTACGCGTGCCCACCGACGTTCAGGTCGTGAGCGCCTCGTGAATCAGGTCGACCATCTGGATCGTTCCGTCGAGCGCGCCCACGGATGCCGCCGCCCGCGCCATAGCCGCCACGTGCGCCCGGTCGCCCAACAGGGTCACCAGCTCAGCCTGAACAAAAGCCGGCACGAAGTCCTTATCATCGATCAGAATGCCGCCACCGGCCGCCAGCACCGGTGCAGCGTTGAAACGCTGTTCGCCATTGCCGACCGGGTATGGCACGTATACGGCCGGAATCCCGAGCGCACACAATTCGCTCACGGTGGCAGCTCCCGCCCGGGTTACGGCAAAATCAGCCGCCGCAAGGGCGAGATCCATGCGGTCGCAGTATTCGAGCAAGTGGTAGTTCGGCAGCCGTGGGTCGGTGACCTCAGCCTTCGACCCGGTAATGTGCAGTACTTGCCAGCCCGCCGCGACGAGGTCCCGCGCTGCAGCGACCATGGTGGCGTTGAGCTTGCGGGCACCGAGTGACCCGCCGGTGACGAGCAGCACGGGGCGTTCTTGGACGAGACCGAAGAACGCGAGAGCGTCGGGCCGGGCCTTCGTCCGGTCGAGTCGTTCGATCTCCGGTCTCAGCGGCATGCCCACGAACCGGGCGTGCCGAATCGGGGTACCGGCGAACGCGACGCCGACGTGCCGGGTCAAGCGCGCCCCGAGCTTGTTGGCCAGTCCCGGCCTGGCGTTGGCCTCGTGAATAACGATCGGCACGCCGGCACGGCGGGCCGCGAGGTATGCCGGTGTCGAAACGTAACCCCCGAAGCCGACGACCACGTCGACCCGGCGCGAACGGATCACGTCGGTCACCGTTCGCACGGCCGCATTGAACCGCGGTAGAAAACGCATGGCGGCTCGATTCGGGCGGCGCGGAAACGGCACCCGGGCAACGACGATGAGTTCGTAGCCGCGGGCCGGGACCAGGCGGGATTCGAGGCCTTCAGCGGTGCCGAGAACCAGCACCGTGGCATCCGCTTCAGTGGCGCGGATGCGGTCGGCGACGGCGAGTAGGGGGTTGACGTGGCCGGCGGTTCCGCCGCCCGCCAGAAGGTACGTGGTCATGCCCGGTGCGCCTCGATGAAGTCGGTGTCGTGGAAATCGTTCTGTGCTTCGCTCGAGCGGTCGCGACGCGCGAAAGAGAGCACAATACCGATCGCTACGAGGGTCGTGAGCAGGGCCGTGCCACCGGCCGAGATGAGCGGCAGCGGTACGCCCAACACGGGAAACACCCCGAGCACCACGCCGATATTGACGAAGGCCTGGCCGATGATCCAGACCATGGTGGCGGCGACGGAAACCTTGGCCTGCACGGTCGTGACCGAACGCATGATGCGGAGGAAGGCGAAGGCCAACAGAATGAACATGCCCAGCACGACGATGCAACCGATCAGGCCCAGCTCTTCGCCGATGATGGCGAAGATATAGTCGTTGTCGGCCGCCGGCAGCCACGACCATTTGGCCTTGGAGTTGCCGAGGCCTACGCCGAGGATTCCACCGTTGGCCAGCGCCCAGGTGCCGTGCAGCGGCTGCCAGCAGCTGTTGGAGATCTCCCCACTCAGTTGCGTGCAACTCTCGTTGAGAAAGCTCGTGATGCGGGTCATGCGGTTGGGGCTCACAATGGCCAGCACGATAGCGCCACCGACACCGATCAAAAGCGGCACGGCGAGCAGCCGCAGTTTGACGCCAGCGAAGAACAGTGCGCCGAAAAGTATGCCGGCCATGATCATGGCGGTTCCGAGGTCACCGCCCATCATGACGAGCAGCACTGCCCCGCCGCCGACCCCGAACACGGGAATGAACACGTGCTTCCAGTCGTCGAGTTGGTGTTGTTTTTTCGACAGGATCATGCCGAGCCAGATGACCAGTGCCACCTTGATACCCTCAGACGGCTGAAACTGGATACCGAAGATGTTCAGCCAGTTGGTGTTGCCTCCGGTGCCGCGGCCGAGTCCGGTGGCCACCACCAGAAATTGAAAGAAACAGGTGATCAACAGCGACGGCCAGGCCACGCGCCGCCAGAACGCGAGCGGCAGCCGGCTGACGACGAGCATGAGTGGAATGCCGATCAGCGCGAACATCCCCTGACGCAGCAGCCCGCCGAAGAAACCCATGTCAGCCAGGAAGGAGTCGACCGACGACGACGACAGCACCATGATGAGGCCGAAGATGACCAGAAACAGCGTGGTGCCCAGCAGTAGAAAGTAGTTGCCACCCTCAGCTTTGAACACCCGACCGAGGTTGATGCGAACTTGGGGTCCTCCCGGCGTTTCCGGCTTTGTCGGTTGGGCGGATGCCAGCGTCTGGCGCCCGGAAGCAGGCACGGTGTGGACGGCCGGGCGTGACGTGGTGCGTGATGCGGGGTTACGCGGCACCTGAACCATCCGCGTCACCTGCCTAGAAAATCGTGTACTGCCTGATTGAAAAGCCGGCCGCGTTCGACATAACTCTCGAACTGGTCCATCGACGCGGCAGCCGGTGCAAGCAGCACCGTGTCTCCGGTCCTGGCGATCCCGGCAGCGAGCCGCACCGCCACCGTCATCACCTGTTCGTTCCCGTTCGATACAGTGTCGTCCGGGTCGATCTCGAACACGGTCAGGTCAGGGGCGTGTCGCGCGAATGCCTGGCGTAATGCCAGGCGATCGACGCCGATGATGATCGCGCCGCGCAGGCGACCCACGTGCTTGTGCACGAGCTGATCGATGTCGACCCCCTTGAGCAGCCCGCCGACGAGCCAGACGACCGACTCATAAGCGGCCAGGGAGGCATCGGCGGCGTGCGGATTAGTCGCCTTGGAATCGTCGACCCATTCCACGCCGTCCCCAATGGCCACGGTCTCGATGCGGTGCGCGTCGAGATGGAAGGTCTCCAGTGCCGTGTGGATGGTGGCCGGCAGTACGCCGTACGACCGGGCCAGCGCGCTCGCGGCGAGCACGTCCATGATCACGTGCGGGGCGCCGAGGCCGGCCGCGACGAGGTCGGGAACGGTGGTCAGTTCGAGGGCACGTTCGAACCGGTCCGGAAGGAAGGCCCGGTCGCAGACGATGCCGTCGACGATGCCCAATTCGCTCGGCCCCGGCACGCCCAGGCCGAAACCGATCGCCCGGGCACCATCTTGCACGTCGGCTTCCTGAACCATTTGCCGGGTGGCAGCATCCGCTGTGTTGTAGACGCAGGCAGCCGCGGTGTTCAGGTACACCTTGGCTTTTGCCGCGCGGTATGCGGCCGCCGAACCATGCCAGTCCAGGTGGTCGTCAGCGACATTGAGGCAGAGACTTGCCCAGGGGGCCAGGGCGCCCGGACCGCTCTGCGGCAGGTGGTGCAACTGGTAGCTGGACAGTTCGACGACGAGCACATCCCAGCCGGCGGGATCGCGAATGGCATCGAGCACGGGCACGCCGATGTTGCCGCAGGGGGCGACGCGGCTGCCGTGGGCGGCGAGCATGGTGGCGGTGAGCTGCACGGTCGTGGTCTTGCCGTTGGTGCCGGTGACGAGTATCCACTCGGCGGGAACGCCGACCTTGTCGCGCAGCCGCCAGGCGAGTTCGATGTCACCCCAGACGGGAACCTGGTTCTCCGCCGCCCAGATGAGCAGCGGGTGATCGGGATGGAAGCCGGGCGACACGATGATCACGTCCGGCCTCTGTGCTGTCAGTTCAGCAGGCACCTCACGCAGGTCAGCCTGCACAAACGGCACTCCGAGCACCGTGAGCAGGTCGAATCGTTCGTCGGGCCCGGTTGACGCCAGCACGAGCACGTCGGCGCCGAGTTCAGCGAGGGTGTCAGCGGCGGCAAAACCGGTCACGCCGAGTCCGAGTACGGCCACGCGCAGCCCGTTCCAGTCAGCGTGCCAGCTGGTGAGTTCGTCGAGTCGGTTGTTTCTAAACAGATTGACATCACCCATTAGCGCGACAACCACTCGAGGTAGAACGAGCCGACACCGGCCGCGACGAGCAGGCCGCCGATGATCCAGAATCGCACGACGACTGTGACTTCGGCCCAACCCTTGAGCTCGAAGTGGTGATGGATCGGACTCATCAGGAAGATGCGTTTACCGTGGGTGATTTTAAAGTAGGCACGCTGCACGATCACCGATCCGGCTTCCATCACGAACAGGCCGCCGATGAGTACGAGGAGCAATTCGGTGCGGCTGAGAATCGCGAGGGCGGCCAGCGCCCCGCCGAGGGCGAGCGAACCGGTATCGCCCAGAAAGATCTTGGCCGGCGAGGTATTCCACCAGAGAAAACCGATCAGGCCACCGACGATAGTCGCCGCGACGATGGCCAGGTCAAAGGAATCGGGACCGAGATAGCACTTGTATTGGTCAGCGGCATCTGATCCTCCGAAGCAGCTCTGGTTGGACTGCCAGAAGCCGATCACCACAAAAGACCCAATGGCGAAAGTGGATGCCCCCGTAGCGAGGCCATCGAGGCCGTCAGCGACGTTGACGCCGTTCGAGGTCGCGGCCACGATCAGGCAGATCCAGAGCAGGAACACGGCGATGCCGATGAACGTGCCCAGTTTCATGAAGTCGAGGGGTAGGTCGCGAATGAACGAAATGCTCGTCGAAGCGGGTGTCTGGCCGTTGCGGTCGACGAATTGCAGCGACAGAACGCCGAAAGCCCCGGCGACGATGACCTGCCCGAGAACCTTGGACCAGCCACCGAGCCCCAGGCTGCGCTGGTGGCGGGTCTTCAGAAAGTCGTCGATAAAACCAACCAGCCCGAGGCCCACCATCATGAACAAGACGAGCAACGGTGACGGGGTGAACGGTCGTTGCTCGATCAGCATGGCCGTGAAATAGCTGATCAGTACGCCCAGAATGATGATGATTCCACCCATGGTGGCGGTACCGCGCTTGGCGTGGTGACTCTTGGGGCCGTCGTCTCGAATGAACTGGCCCCAGCCGAGCTTCTTGAATAATCGAATGAACAGCGGCGTCAGAAACAGCGTGAACGCTAGCGAAAACGCTCCGGACAGCAGCAGAACTCTCACGAGAACAAGTCTCCCAGTCGATCACCGAGAAATCGCAGACCCGCTGAGTTGGATGACTTCACGAGCACGGTGTCCCCCGGATTCACGCTGCTGCGCACCAGTTCGAAGGCTTCGTCCGGCGTGTCGACATAGACCGACTCGCCGTCCCACGAACCCTCGTTGATCGTGCTGATATGCATTCGGCGGGCTCGCTGGCCCACCACTATCATCTGGGAGATGTTCAGTCGCACAGCGAGTAGCCCGATGCGATCGTGCTCTTCACCGGCCAGTTCGCCGAGTTCGGCCATCTCGCCGAGCACCGCGATGGTTCGGCAGCCGGGAGTAGCGATCTGGGCAAGCGTCTTGAGCGCTGCGCTCATCGAGTCGGGGCTCGCGTTATAGGCGTCATTGATGATCGTGACGTTGTCCTTACCGCCGAGCACCTCCATGCGCCAGCGTTCGGCCCGTGTGGTGGCTTGCAGCGCGGCGACGATATCACCAAGCGACACCCCGAGTACCTCGGCGGCGGCCGCCGCAGCGAGGGCATTCATGACGTGGTGCTCACCGAGCACCGGGAACACGACCGGGGCGCTCTGCCCGTCGGCGAGGTGCAGGGTGAACGTCGTTCCCGTGCGACCGGAGTGCAGGTCGCTTGCACGCACGTCGACCTGGCCATACTCGCCGAATCGCACGATGCGCGCCGGGGTGATCGCGGCCATCTGCGCGACGCGCGGGTCGTCGGCGTTCAGCACCGCGACATCCGTTGGAAGCAGGTCGGTGACCATCGCGGACTTGGCCCGCACGGTGGCGTCAAGATCGCCGAATTCACCGGCGTGGGCGAGGCCGATGGTGAGCACGATGCCCACATCGGGTCGTACCAGGCGCACAAGGTTCGCGATGGCGCCCTCGCTACTGGCGCCCATCTCGATCACCAGAAAACGGGTGTCGTCGGTGACCTCGAGCATCGTCATCGGCGCCCCGACCTGGTTGTTGAAAGAGCCCTGCGGGGCGACGGTGACGCCGACCCGCTCGAACATGCTGCGCAGCAGGTTCTTGGTGGTGGTTTTGCCGTTGGAACCGGTGACGGCAACGATCTTGAGCTTCCCCGCGGAGCGCACCCTGGCGACAACGGCGGAGGCCAGGGCGCCGAGCGCTGCAACGGCGTCGGCCACGACGATCTGAGTGACCGGCAGGTCGAGCAGCCGTTCCACGATGAGCAGCGCGGCCCCCGAGGCTGCGGCGGCGGGCGCGAACAGGTGTCCGTCGGTGACCGCGCCGGGCTTGGCGATGAAGATGGAGCCGGGTTCGACCAGCCGGGAGTCGGTCTGCACCGAACCGTCAACGAGGTCAGTGGCCGAGGAGGCGCCGGCGAGGTGCAGCGCCCCGTCGACGACCTTGCTGATATCGGCCAGGGAGAGGGCGATCATTTACAGCCACCCCGCATCGCGCAGAGCCTGGCGGGAGTCATCCCGGGCCGAATACGGCAGTTTCACGCCTTGTACCTCGTGGTAGTCCTCGTGGCCTGGGCCGGCGTACAGAATGGTGTCTCCTTCGTGTGCGAGTGACAGCGCCGTGCGGAATGCCGCACGTGGGTTGGCCACTTCGTAGAACTCGCCGTCTGGCACGGCTTCGCGCGCTGCTTTCAACAAAACAGCACGGATGCTCGCGGCATCTTCAAACCGCGGATGAAAGTCGGTCACCACCACGATATCGCTGCCCTCGGCGGCGATCCGGCCCATATCGGCGCGTTTGGTGGTGTCGCGGTCGCCGTCGGCGCCGAACAGCATGATGAGTTTACCCGGCGTGAATTTGCGCAGGGCCGCGAGCGTATTGAGGAAGGCATCGGGGCTGTGCCCATAATCGATATAGACCAGCGGCCCGCGATCACCGGAGATGCGCTCCGCGCGGCCGGGGATGAACGCGACAATGCCACCGTCGCGGTTCAGTGTGTGCTGGATGGCGCCGAGGTCGAATCCGCTTTCCACGAGCATGACGATGGCCAGCGCGGCGTTGGCGGCCATGTACCAGCCGAGCAGCGGCACCCGGGTCTGCAGGCGACGGCCGCCCCGGCCCTCGAGCACGAAGTCGGTATGCGTGGCGGACTCCCCCACAACGCTCATGTGCCAGTCGGCGTCGACGTCGGCCAGGTTGCTGATGGTCGTCACCGGGATGCGACATTCGTCGGCGAGGCGCCGCCCCCACTCGGTGTCGACGGTGACGACACCTCGGTGCGACCGGTCGGGCTGGAACAGCTCCAGCTTCGCCTGGAAGTAGTCATCCATCGCCGGGTAGTCGTCGAGGTGGTCGTGGCTGAGGTTGGTGAACGCAGCGATATCGAAGACGAGACCGTCTACCCGGTAGCGACTGAGGGCTTGCGCCGAAACCTCGATGCCGACGGCACGTACCTCGGCCTCGTTCATACGGGCTAACAAGGCGTGCAGTTCGCTGGCCTCGGGCGTGGTCAGGGAACTCGTGACGGCTAGATCGCCGATACGGCGTTCGGCAGTCGAGGTGAGCCCGGAGACGACGCCGAGTTGGTTCAGAATGCCGAACAACAGGTAGACGACGCTGGTCTTGCCGTTGGTGCCGGTGACCGCGAACAGGGTCGCCGGATTGTCATCGGTGCGATAAATCCAGGCCGCGACGGCGCCCAGCGCGGCGCGGGCATCCGGTGTGACCAAAACCGGCAGACCGCTGGCTGCAGCGAGCACCCCTCCGGCCTCGTCGGTCAAAATGGCCACCGCCCCGGCCTCGGCGGCGGCAGCAGCGAAGGTCGCGCCGTGCAGGCGCGCGCCGGGAACGCCGACATAGAGGTCGCCGGGTTGCACCGAGCTCGAGCTCAAGCTCACTCCGGTGACTTCGAGACCATCGATGTCTCCACGCAGTTCTAGATCAAATTCGGCAACCAATCCCGACAACGACCGCGGAACGGGATGCTCGGGACGGAGAGCCGACGGCGCCGGTTCAGACACGCAGGGCTCGCTTTCTTACCAGGTGGAAGGGAGGTCAGGCGCAGTCGCGCCTGAGGGAACCGCCCGGTACTTTTTCAACACCTGACTCATGATCTCCTGGAAGACCGGAGCCGGTGCGGCAGATGTATTCAGTTTAACAGGGTCGGCGATGCTGACCGAGACGACATACTGCGGATCGTCGGCCGGAGCGTAGCCCGACACCGATACCAGATACCCGTTGGAGTACCCACCCTGGCCATCCGGCATCTGCGCGGTTCCGGTCTTGGCGGCGACCCGATAGCCGGGAATGTTCCATTTACTCTGCACCCAACTTTTCTGATACACCATTTCGAGCACGTCGCTGGTGTCCTGGGCTGCCTTCTCCGACAGCACCCGCGTGCCGACCTGGTCTGGCACGTTGGCCATGGTGCCGTCGGCCTGGCGGCAGCCCTCGACCAGCTGCACCGGCATGCGCACGCCGTCGTTGGCGATGGTTTGATAGATGCTCGCGACCTGCAGCGCGGTCGTCGTGAGGCCCTGCCCGAACATCGTGGCATAGCTGGTCTGGTTGTCCCACTCGTCGACCGGATGCAGAATGCCGCCATCTTCTCGGGGAAAGCCGGTCTCGGTGGGCGTGCCAACGCCGAACGCTGTCATGTAGTCGTACCGTTGCTGGTCGGTGAGTTTCTCACCGAACTTGGACATGCCGGTGTTGCTTGAGTCAATCAGCACGCCGGTGAGGGTCATGTGCTGATCCGGGTGCGCGTGGCTGTCGTTGATGTTGGCACCGTTGGCCGGCAGGTACCGGTAGGGCGCGACGATCCCGGTCTCGAGGGTGGCCGCCCCAGCGTCGAGAACGGATGCCATGGTGAGCGCCTTGAAGGTCGAGCCCGGTTCGAAGGACTGAGTGAAGGCGCGGGAACCGCGATCTTCCGGGTTCTTGGTTCCGCCGACGTTGTTCGGGTCGACCGAGGGATAGTCGGCCACGGCAAGGAGCTTGCCGGTCTTGACATCCTGCACGACCGCGGTCGCCCACGCTGCCCCGGTCTCCTGCGCCCGCGCGGCGAGGGTCTGCTGCACGAACCAGTTGAGATCGGAGTCGATGGTGGTGATGACGTCGCCGCCATCGACGGCCTCGGTACTCGTGACGCTGCTGCCGGGGATGCGCACGCCATCGGCACCCTTCTCGTAGGTTTCTGAGCCGTTGGTCGAGCCCAGGCAGGTGTTCTGTCCGGATTCGAGGCCGGCCTGCGGCACGCCCTCCCCCGACAGGTAACCGAGCATGTTGCCGGCAACGGCCCCGTTCGGGTACACCCGGCTCGGGCTGTTCTCCGAATAGGTCCAGGGAATGTGCAGTTCCTGTACGGCCCGCAGCACGTCGACATCGACTTTCTGGGCGATATAGGCGAAATTCGCCTTGGCGTTGGCTTCGAGGGCGGCCCCAATGGTCAGCAGGATGGCGTCACCGGTTTGACCGGTTGCCGCACCGATTTCGGCGGCGGCCTCAGCCACCGAGATGACAACCTTCTTGCCGTCAACGGTGCGTTTGAAAGGCGTTGCGTTCACCGGGGACATGGTGATGTTGTAGCGCATGACCGTCCCCGCCAGCACGACGCCGTTGGCGTCGACGATCTCACCGCGCGAGCCATAGACGACCTGGCCCACCGAGCGGTTTCCCACGGAGTCGGCGGTGAGCGAATCAGCCTGCACCACCTGGATATCGACGAGCCGAACCAGGAACACGCCGATCACGGCGAACAGCACGACGAGGGTGAAGAAAGTGCGTCGACGGCTGGACCGGGAATTGGTCGGGTTGGTTCGGGCTCCGGTCTGTCGGGCACTGCTGTTGCGCACGCTCATCTGCCCATCATTGTCGACTCGGGGAAACTATCGGGTAGTGGGCGCCGCGAGTCCCGCCGGAACTACCGGTGCGCTCGTGATCGCCAGGGTTTCGCCCGTCCCCGTCGTGTCCTTCGGAAGCGCAGAGAGCGGGGTACTGCCAGCCAACAGGGAGTTGGGAACAAGACTGGCCGCTCCGGCCTGCGAGCCCGACGCTGACGCGGGAGCGCCCAGAACGGCCCCGTCGGACAAACGGAGGTAGACGGGGTTGGAATTGCTGACCATACCCAGGCCCTCGGCATTGGCAGCAAGGCTCTGCGGGGAGGAGACCCGTACGAGGTCTTCACTCACACTGGCGGCCGTGCGGCCGAGCTCGGACTGGCTCGACTGCAGGCTGGAGATTTCATAGGCACCCTGGGAGATGCCGACACTGAGCAACAGCTGGGCCACGATGATGGCTGCCATGCCGGCCACCGCGGTGAGAGCATAGAAGATGCGCGGGCGCGTGCGGCGATTCGGAGCCGCTGAGACCAGACGAAACCCACGCCGTGCCGGCGCCGCGTAGGGTTCGCGTTCGATTGAAAATGACACGCGTGCCAGGTTGTCGCTCATGCGGCGGCCCTTCTCAATCGTTCAGCGGCGCGCAGTCGAACCGGCGTCGCGCGGGGGTTGAATGCTTTTTCTTCGTCGGAGGCCAGTTCAGCGCCGCGCAGCAAAAGGGTGAAGAGTGGTTTGTGTTCGGGCAGTTCCACGGGAAGACCGGCGGGCGCTGTCGAGCCGGATGCCGCGGCGAAGGCCCGCTTGACGATGCGGTCCTCGAGCGACTGGTAGGCCATGACAACGATGCGGCCGCCGACTTGCACGCGGTCGAGCGCGGCCGGAATGGCCCGTTCCAGTACGGCCAGTTCCGAGTTGACCTCGATGCGCAGCGCCTGGAACACACGCTTGGCGGGGTGACCGAGGCGCTGGACGGCGACCGGGGTGGCCTTGGTGATGACGTCGACCAGTTGCGCTGACCGAACGAAGGGAGTCGTTTCGCGGGCTTCGACGATGGCCTTGGCGTAGCGGGCGGAAAGTTTCTCTTCGCCGTAGTCCTGGAAGATACGTTTGAGATCGCGTTCGCTGTAATCGGCGAGGATGCTCTCAGCGGTCAGGCCAGCGGTGCCGTCCATGCGCATGTCGAGCGGGGCATCTTTTGAATAGGAGAAACCACGTTCGACGCGATCGATCTGCAAGCTGGAGACACCAAGGTCGAAGAGCACTCCTGCAACCTCACTGATGCCGAGGCCATCGAGGGCTTCGCCGATACCGTCATAGACGGTGTGCACCAGGTGCACCCGGCCGGCGAAGGCCTTGAGGCGTTCCTCGGCGATGGCGAGGGCTTCGGTGTCGCGGTCTAGTCCAACCAGGGTCAGTTCAGGGAAACGCGCCAGGATCGCCTCGGCGTGGCCCCCCATGCCGAGTGTTGCGTCGACGAGAACGGCGCCGGGTTTTGTGAGCGCCGGGGCAAGCAGCGCAACACAGCGTTCGAGCAGTACCGGGGTGTGAATTTCGTTGCTAGCCATAATGCCGGGCTAGTCCGTGAAGCCTGATTCCCCTCCATTTCGACCTGGCACGGGGGAAGTGTGTCAGGGCAAAAACGGCGGGGAGTCAGGCGCCAGGGGCTAGAAGAGTCCCGGAATCACCTCCTCCGTCGTGTTGGCGTACGAGGTTTCCTGCTCGGCGAGGTACGTGGCCCACGCTTCGCTGTCCCAAATCTCGACTCGGCTGCCAGCACCGATGACGGTCAATTCCCGGTCGAGTCCCGCATAACTGCGGAGGTTGCCGGGGATGGTGACGCGGTTTTGTTTATCCGGTGTTTCCGAGCTCGCGCCCGACAAAAACACCCGGAGGTAGTCCCGAGCCTGCTTGCTCGTGACGGGTGCCTGGCGGATTTTGTCATGCAGCGTTTCGAATTCGCGGGTGCTGAACACGTAGATGCAGTGTTCCTGTCCCCGCGTCATCACCACACCGGTGGAGAGTTCATCCCGAAACTTCGCGGGAAGAATGATGCGACCTTTTTCGTCGAGCCGGGGGGCGTAGGTGCCAAGAAACACGCGCACCCCTTTCTTCCGGCCAGATTCAGGTGTGACTCCACTTTACTCCACCTTCATCCACTGACCTAAGTTTTTTTGAGATCTTTTCTCAAAAAAGCGTCCCGTGCACAGCAAATCATTGAAGAGTAACGGTGGAGGAAAATGGAGCAGCATGGTCAGGAACGCATGCTGACAGCGCCTTTTTGGGCACAAAAAAAGGGCCGATCAGATGATCGGCCCTTCCGAACTGCGAGTTTTTGAACTTTCGGAGCGCGGTGGAGGGCTGGAGTCGGTTGAGATTACTGCCCGTCTTGCCGTCGGTCCCAACGGTCATTCAACCGATCCATGAAGCCCTGGTTGGACTTGGCTTGGGCCGGGCGACGACCGGGCGACGACGGTCCGGGCACCGAACGAATGGCCCGGCCGGGAGTCACGGCGATGAGAACGCCGCCGAACATAATGACGAAGCCGAGGATGCCGAGCCAGAGCTGCGCAATGGCGACGCCGGCGATGAGGGCGACGATGCCAGCTACGGCGAGCAGCACACCGAGCGCGATAGAACGATAGTTCGGGCGAAGCCTGGACACTCCGACGCTGGCGACAAAGTCGGCATCGTTGTGATAAAGGCTGCGCTCCATCTCTTCAAGGAGTCGCTGCTCCTGTTCCGAAAGCGGCATCTCATTCCCTCCAGTTACGGGATCGAGCGGGTGGTTTGACAAATTCGCACCGGGCAAGCTCGACTAGCCTAATTCTAGCCCCGCCGGGATGGCTAGGCTACACGTGTGCCTGAAAGCAAACGCCTGGTCGACTTGGTTCAATCTCGCATCGACGCGTACCTCATGTCCCGCGAGCCAATTGTGACTCTGATCAGCTCCGATTTGACTGCACTCGTCGACTACTCACGGCAGTTTCTCAGCGGTGGAAAACGGTTCCGAGCGCAGTTCTGTTACTGGGGGGCGCAGAGCGTTTTACCGCCTGATTCCGGCCCGGAACAGGTCAGGCCGACGGCGGGCTTGACGGCCCCGGCCGGGTTGGGCGCAATCGTGTCAGCCGCCAGTGCCCTCGAAATTTTTCACGCGGCAGCGCTCGTGCACGACGACATCATCGACAATTCCGATACCCGTCGAGGTGCGCCGAGCGCCCATAAATTATTCGAACGCTTGCACGAGCATGAGGGCTGGGCCGGTGACCCCGCCTCATATGGCCGGGCGTCGGCCATTCTGCTCGGCGACCTGCTGCTGGGCTGGAGCGATGAGCTGCTCGACGAGGGGCTCGAGGAGCTCGCCGATCGGGCCTCCGCCCGGCGTGCCAGGCTCGAGTTCAACTTCATGCGCACCGAGGTCACGGCCGGTCAATACCTCGACATTCTCGAGGAACGCGCCTGGCTGGCCCAGCCGGAGGCGGAACTCCTCGATCGGGCCCTGCGCGTGATCGTCTACAAGTCGGCGAAGTACAGCGTTCAAGCACCGCTCGTGATTGGTGCAGCGCTCGCGGGCGCCTCGACCGTTCAGTTGAACTCGCTGCGCGCATTCGGCCTGCCGCTGGGCATGGCGTACCAGCTGCGCGACGACCTGCTCGGTGTGTTCGGCGACGCCGCCGTGACCGGCAAGCCAAGCGGCGACGACCTGACAGAGGGCAAGCGCACGGTGTTGATCGCACTGGCACGGGAACGCCTGACTGCCACCGACCGAGCATCGCTCGATTCCCAGCTCGGTGACCCAACGCTCGATGCCACACAGATTCGTTCCCTGCAGCAGCTCATCACAGCCAGTGGCGCCGTCGACCGGGTCGAGGCGCTCATCGAATCCCAGGTTACCGAGGCCCTGGCTGCTCTGCACAGCGCGCCCATCGGCACCCGTGCCCGGCAGAAGTTGCTGGAGTTGACCGATCGGGTGACGCGTCGAGCGTTTTGATCGGCAGCGGCAGTACGCCGGCCTGTTGAGTCGAACCGCTGTCTAAGCCAGGGCTTGGGCGACCCGACGCACTTCGGCCTTGCGGCCGGCTCGGAGGGCTTCGATCGGCGGCACCCCCAGGCTGTCGTCGACCTCGAGTAGCCAGGTCATGGCCTGCATGTCCGTGAATCCGTCGTCGGCCAGCACGAACAGCGTGCCGCGAAGTTCGGGTACGGGAGCGCCGTCTCGCAGGAACAGGGCCGGAACCGACACGACGTTGTCGCGCCGGATGGCCAGGAGGTATTTGTCATCGATCAGGTGCCGCACGCGGCTCTGGCTCATTCCGAGCAGGTTGACTAGGGCAGGAATAGTAAGCCACTCGGGCTCTGAAGACACGTCACTCACGCGTTTAGCTTCCCACGATTTGGGGCCGCGGCAAAACTTCACGGCACTATTTAGTCGTGAACGGGCCATCTCAGGTCGCCTGGTCAATTGACTCCCTCTCATAATTGTGAAAACCTCGCTGTGGGGAATGCTGCATTCGACCCGAAGCTGTACCCGCTATCTGGATCACGCGCGTGCGCACAATGAACGGAGCACCATGTCGACCAAGGTGAACACGAATACGGCGGATGCCGCGGCATCCGCCGCTCGAAATGCGGCCGTTGACGACGCAGGCAGCGTCGCCGTCTCCGGTCGCAGCTTCGTCGGTATCGACGCCGCGGCAAAGCGGCGTGCGAAGAAGCCCAGTGACCGGCGGTCCCTCGCGGCAGCGATGACCGTGCCAATCGTGCTGGTCAGTACCCTCGCGATCAGCCTCAACCTGGCCGCTCCAGCCCAGGCACAGGCCTTGGCGAAGAAGCCGCTCAAGTCCAAGCTCGCCGAGACCAGCCCCGTAGGAATGGTGGCCGCGGTGGCCGCCGCCGTCCAGGTTGCCCCTGCCCGGTACTCGGTCGTGGATGGCGACACCGTGAGCGGCATCGCTGCCCGGTTCGGCTTGTCGACGGCGGTCGTGCTGGCACTGAACGGTCTCGATTCCCGGGCCCTGATCTTTCCGGGCCAGGTTTTGACCCTGGCCCCGGCGGCGGCGCCAGCCACCGTCGTGGCCGCGCCGGCAGCATCCGCTTCGTACTCGGTGCAAAGCGGCGACACCATCAGCGGCATCGCTGCCGCCCATTCGCTGAAGACCGCCGACATTCTCAGCGCCAACGGACTGAACGGGCGCAGCGTCATCTACCCCGGACAGCTCATCCTCCTCGCGGCGTCTCCAGCGCTGGAGTCGGCGGCGTATGTCGTGCCGGTCACCGAGATCGCCGCAGCAGCCACCCATACCATCGCCATGGGCGACACCATCACCGCAGTGGCTGACGCGGCCGGGGTGAGCGTGCAGGCGGTGCTCGACGCTAATGGCCTGGGCTGGTCGAGCATCATCTATCCGGGACAGGTCTTGACTCTGCCGGTCACGCCGGCACCGGCATCCGTCTCAGCAGCTGCACTAATTCCCGTGGCGACGGCGGGTCTCGTGACTCCCATGTCAGAGGAGATGCGGCAGAACGCCCAGACGATCGTGGCCGTTGGGCGGGGAGCCGGTGTGAGCGATGCCGGTCTCGTCGTCGCACTGGCCGCGGCCGCCCAGGAATCCGGGCTGCGGAATGTGGACTACGGCGATCGGGATTCCCTCGGCCTGTTCCAACAACGCCCGAGTGCCGGCTGGGGTACGCCGGAGCAGGTGATGGATCCCGTGCGGGCCAGCCTCGCCTTTTTCGGCGGGGCAAGCAACCCGAACCCGGACGTGACCCGCGGTCTGCTCGATATCGCGGGTTGGGAGTCGATGACTGTGACCCAAGCTGCCCAGGCCGTGCAAATATCGGCCTACCCGGACTATTACGCCAAGTGGGAAACGTCAGCGCAGGCATGGCTGTCCCAAATCGGCTAGCTTGGCAGTTGACCCTGTGGCCCCCGACTTGGCTGGCGCCCTTCTGCGCGCCGCGCGCCTTGGCCGCCGCCGATTTCCGTAGAATCTAGGAGTGAGCGTTCCTGCGACCGACCCGATGATAGGCCGTCTTATTGACGGCCGGTATCAAGTGCGCTCGCGTATCGCGCGCGGCGGCATGGCCACGGTCTACCTGGCCACCGATCTGCGCCTCGAACGCCGGGTCGCGATCAAGATCATGCATGGCCATCTCGCCGACGACAGCGCGTTCAAGGTCCGCTTCATTCAGGAGGCCCGGTCGGCCGCCCGGCTCGCCCACCCCAACGTCGTGAACGTCTTCGACCAGGGTCAGGACGCGGACATGGCCTATCTCGTGATGGAGTACCTTCCCGGAATCACCCTTCGGGACCTGCTGACGGATTACGGTCGCCTCACCCCCGAGCAGACGCTCGATATTCTCGAAGCCGTGCTCAGCGGGCTGGCCGCCGCCCACAAGGCGGGTATCGTGCACCGCGATGTCAAGCCCGAGAACGTGCTGCTCGCCGATGACGGCCGCATCAAGATCAGCGATTTCGGCCTGGCGCGCGCGGTCAACAACAACACCGCGACCGGCCAGGCCCTGCTCGGAACCATCGCCTATCTTTCTCCCGAGCTCGTCACCCGCGGTATCGCGGATGCACGCAGCGATATCTATGCCCTCGGCATCATGACCTTCGAAATGCTCACCGGTGAGCAACCCTATGTGGGCGAGGCACCGATGCAGATTGCGTACCAGCACGCCAACGACACCGTGCCGATGCCGAGCAGCAAGGTCGCCTCCGTTCCCCGCGAACTCGACGAACTCGTGCTCTGGGCTACTGCGCGCGACCCAGAAGATCGTCCCCGAGATGCCAGAGTCATGCTCGATCAACTGCATGACGTGAGCGCGCTGGTACGCGACGGTACTCAGGAATTGGCTTTGCAGTCGACCATGGTGCTGCCCGCCAGCCTGCGCACCGGCGCGAACGCTGTTGCGGATGCCGAAACGCAGGTTCTCGGCGCCAAGCTCGCTTCCACCAGACCTCCCGCCGCGACCTTGCTCGGTATTCACCCGGTCGGCACCGGTCCGGTCGATCCGCCCGACAGCGGCGACCTGCTGACGCAGAAAGCACACAAGCGCAAGCGCCGCGGGTTCTGGCTTTTCGCCCTCGTTATTCTCATCGCCGTTGCCCTTGGCGGTACCGGTTGGTATTTCGGTTCGGGCCCGGGGTCAGACGTGTCCGTCCCGAACTTCGTGTCGGCCTCCCCCGAGGCAGCGTCGACGCAGTTGACCGAACTCGGTCTGATCCCGAAGCTCGGCGGCGCATTCAGCGCCACGATCGCCGAGGGGCTCGTCATCGGCACCGATCCGGATACCGGCAGCCGGGTTCCGCAAGACAGCACGGTCACGATCATCGTCTCCCAGGGCCTGCAGCCCATCACGCTGCCCGCCCTGGCCGGTTTGACGCAGGAGGCGGCATCCGCTGCCATCACCGATCTGAAAGCCGTGGTGGGCAGCGTCGATCCGGTCTTCAACGGCGATGTGGCCGAGGGATCACTCATTTCGGCGAGCAAGGAATCTGATGGCGCCGACCTATCGGCCGGCGGCGAGTACTTCGAAGGCCTGACCGTGAATCTCGTCGTGTCGCTCGGCTCCATTCCCAACGTCGACGGCAAGACCGTGGCCGAGGCCACCGACATTCTGGTCGGCAAGAACCTGCTCGTGGTCTCGGGTGAGCAGACGTACAGCGACACGATCGCGGAGGGCGACGTCATCGGCGCGCAGGTGCCCGATGGCACCATTCGCGCGGGCGCTACCCTCACCCTGGTCATCTCCCGCGGCCCAGAGCCGGTCACAGTGCCCAATGTCGTCGGCATGTCCTGGACCGACGGCAAGAACGCCCTGACCGCGCTCGGCTTCAAACTGACCTACAACCCGGGCGCGGATGCACCGATCTACTCCTCGCTCATTCAGGTAGCATCGACAGATCCAGCAGCCGGTACGTCATTGCCTAAGGGCAGCACGATATCGCTCAAGCCGACGAACCCGTTCGGCTGATCCCGGGCGACTGATCCCGGGCGACTGATCCCGGGCCCACCTTACGGCCGTGGGCCCAGTTTATAAACTGGGCCCACGGACGGGGCCCGGGCCCCGTCCGAAGAGGAGCTAGCGGGCGGCGAGTTCCTCGGCCACCAGGAAGGCGAGCTCGAGGGACTGCATGTGGTTGAGGCGCGGGTCGCAGAGCGACTCGTACCGGGTCGCCAGGGCGGCCTCGTCGATGTGCTCGGAACCGCCGAGGCACTCCGTGACGTCGTCGCCGGTGAGCTCGACATGGATTCCACCGGGGTGAGTTCCAACGGCACGGTGTGCTTCGAAGAAGCCCTTGACCTCGTCGACGACGTCGTCGAAACGACGCGTCTTGTAACCGGTCGGCGTGGTGACGCCGTTGCCGTGCATCGGGTCGCTGACCCACAGCGGCGTCGCTTCGCTGGCCTTGATGGCCTCGAGCAGCGGCGGCAGGGCGTCGCGCACCTTGCCGGCGCCCATGCGGGTGATGAAGGTCAGGCGGCCGGGTTCGCGGTTCGGGTCGAGCTTGTCAACGAGTCGCAACATGTCGTCCGTCGAGGTGGTCGGGCCGAGCTTGACGCCGATCGGGTTGCGTACGCGTGACAAAAAGTCCACGTGTGCGCCGTCGAGGTCGCGGGTGCGCTCGCCGATCCAGATGAAGTGGGCCGAGGTGTTGTACGGCGTTCCGGTGCGCGAGTCGATGCGGGTCATCGGCCGCTCGTAGTCCATCAGCAGGCCTTCGTGGCTGGTGTAGAACTCGGTGCGACGCATGGCCTCGAAGTCAGCACCACAGGCGATCATGAACTTGATCGCGCGGTCGATCTCCTTGGCAACTTTTTCGTACTGCTGGTTGGCCGGGTTAGCGGCAAAACCCTGATTCCAGCTGTGCACCTGGCGCAGGTCAGCAAAGCCACCCTGCGTGAACGCGCGAATGAGATTGAGGGTCGAAGCTGACGTGTGGTACGCCTTGACCAACCGGTCTGGGTCGGCCTCGCGCGACTCGGGCGTGAACGGGTACCCGTTGACGATGTCGCCGCGGTACGCCGGAAGCGTCACGTCGCCGCGCGTCTCAAAGTCGCTCGAGCGAGGCTTGGCGAACTGTCCGGCCATGCGCCCCATCTTGATCACCGGCATCGAGGCACCATAGGTGAGCACAACGGCCATCTGCAGCACGGTTTTCACGCGATTGCGGATCTGATCGGCCGTGGCGCCGCTGAAGGTCTCGGCGCAGTCGCCGCCCTGCAGCAGAAAGCCCTGCCCGCCCGCGGCCTGAGCGAGCCGGTCGCGCAGAATGTCGACCTCACCGGCGAAAACCAGCGGCGGCTGGGTCTCCAGCTCGGCGGATGCCGCCGCCACCTTGGCCGCGTCGGGCCAGGTGGGCTGCTGCTTGATCGGCAGCGTGCGCCAGTGGTCGAGTCCCGTGATGACAGAGGCTTCTGCGGCAACGATGGGCTCGGTGGGGTCTACCACGGGATAGTTCCTGTTTTCTCTGCTGGGCCGTACAACGTGTACCGACCCGAAATGGATGAGGTGCTGCACCGCCACAAGCGCGGACAGCACTTCAGGCAGCTTATCGCGAAAGGCTGGCCCGCTTCTCCTTGACCGAGGAAGCGTAGACGTCGACGTACTCCTGCGTGCTCAGTCGCTGCAACTCGTACATGAGCTCGTCGGTGACGCTGCGCAGGACGAATCGGTCCCCCGCCATGCCCGCGAACCGGGTGAAGTCGAGCGGTTTGCCGATCACAATGCCGATGCGACGCACCCGGGGAACGCGCGTGCCGGTCGGCATCGCCTTCTCGGTATCGATCATGGCCACCGGAATGACCGTCACGCCCGATTCCAGTACCATTCGGGCCACACCGGTGCGTCCGCGATAGAGGCGAGCGTCGGGGCTGCGGGTGCCCTCGGGATAGATGCCGAGGATACGGCCTTCGCCGAGCACTCGCAGGCCGGTGTTCAGCGAATCCTCCGAGGCCTTACCGCCGGAGCGATCGATGGGGAGCTGCCCCGCCGCGGTGAGAAACTGCCGCGTGGCCCAGCCTTTGAGACCCGTGCCGGTGAAATAGTCGCTCTTGGCGAGAAACGCAACACGGCGCGGCACGACGAGCGGCAGAAACACCGAGTCGATGAACGACAGGTGGTTGCTGGCTAAGATCACCGGGCCGGTCCTCGGAATGTTCTCCAGGCCGATGATCCACGGGCGAAACAGCGAGAGCAATAACGGGCCGATGACGATGTTCTTCATGACCCAATAGAACATTCGCACTCCTTTATCCGACCTCGAAAGCTTAGTCCGCCTGCCACAGCAAAGTAGATGCCGCGCCCGGCCCCGCCCACGGCATCCGTTCAGCGCACCGCGTGTATTCGGGCGAGGTCGGCCGCGCCGACCACACCGGCGTCATTGACGAGCTGGGCAATGGCGAACTCCGCTTCCGGATGGTAGCCACGGGCGGGGAGAAAATCGAGGTAGGCCGCGCGAATCGGCTCGAGCAACAGGTCGCCAGCCGCGGCTACTCCCCCGCCGAACACGAACACCTGCGGATCGAGCACGGCGCCGAGGCTGGCGCAGGCTTGCCCGAGGGCACCGCCCAGCTGACGCAGTGCCGCGAGAGCGCCGCCGTCGCCGTCCTGAATCAGCCGCCCCACCTCTTTGCCGGTGAGTTTGCCGCGTCGTTCACGGACTGCGGCCAGGCCCAGGCCGATACCGCCGGCATCGGCGAATTCGTTGGCGATCCGCAGCAGCGCCCGACCTGAGCCGTACTGCTCCAGGCAGCCATGGGCTCCGCAACCACAGGGAAGCCCGTCCGGAACGACCCGGAGGTGACCCAGTTCGGCGCCCGCGCCGAAACCTCCGCGGAACAGGGCGTTGCCCGTCACGATCGCGCCGCCCACGCCTGTTCCGACGGTCAGGGTGACCATGTCGGTGTACGCGCGACCGGCACCAAAGCGAAACTCTGCCCAGCCGGCCGCGTTGGCATCGTTTTCGATAATGATGGGCAGGTCGAGTCGAGCCTCGAGCTTGTCGCGGAACGGCTCATTGCGCCAGTTGATATTCGGTGCGTAGTACACGGTCGACTGGGCAGAGTCGATGAAACCGGCGGCAGCGACCCCGGCAGCAACAACGTCTTCGCCCTCGGACAGCGCCAGCACCATCGCCACGACGGCATCTTCGATCTCATCCGGGTTGCCCGGCGTGGTCGGCTGCCGGTCAGACCGGATGATGGTGCCCGCCTCGTCGACCAGTGCTCCGGCAATTTTGGTGCCCCCGATATCGATACCTATGGCGCGCACGGGCCACCTTTCTTTCTCGGCCTGAGAAAAGCTGCGTCCGTGGGCCGGACCGCCACGCAGGACACCGTCTAGAGTGTACTAAACCAGTTTGCCGCTGGACGAAACACCCGCTCACCGAAGGATTCTCTCGCGACTGCGCGGTGGGTACGTTCAGCCGGTACCAAAGGAGTTGCCGTGAAACAGTTTGATATGCCCGCCGTCGTTCCCGCCGATCCTGGCGCCAACATCACCGATCTTCTGATGGATCGTCTTACCGCGACTCCCGATCTGGCACTGTTCTCACTGCCACGTGGCGGCCAATGGCAACCCGTCACCACTCGGGAGTTTCATGCGCAGGTCGTGGCGTTGGCCAAAGGCTTCGTTGCCGCCGGCATTGAGCCCGGCGACAAGATCGGGCTCATCTGCAAGACCCGCTACGAGTGGACCTTGATCGACTTCGCGGTATGGTTCGCCGGAGCAATTCTGGTGCCGGTCTACGAGACCAGTTCACCCAAACAGGTGCAGTGGAACCTGAGCGACTCCGGCGCTATGGCGGTCATCGTCGAAACCGCCGATCACTTCGCCCGCTTTGATGAGGTGCATCCGGAGCTGCCCGACATCCGCTCGGTCTGGCAGATCGATCTGGGCGACCTCGACAAGCTCGTCGCCGGGGGCGTCGTCGTGACGGATGCGGAAATCGAACGCCGCCGTAATCTCGCCGTGGGCGATGATATGGCGACCCTCATCTACACTTCCGGTTCGACCGGCAAGCCCAAGGGCTGCGTGCTCACCCACGCGAACTTTCTCGAGACCAGCCGCAATGCCGCGGTCGCGCTCAAGGAGGTACTGGTTCACCCCGAAGGCGCCTCGACCCTCTTGTTCATCACCACCGCCCACGTCTTCGCGCGTTTCATCTCGGTCTTGTGCGTGCACGCGGGGGTGCGGGTCGGCCACCAGGGCGACACCAAGACGCTCCTGGCCGCGCTGGGCAGCTTTCAACCGACCTTTTTACTCGCGGTACCTCGGGTCTTCGAAAAGGTCTACAACTCGGCCCAGCAGAAGGCCATCGCCGGCGGTAAGGGCAAAATCTTCGATGCTGCCGCGCATGTGGCGGTCGAGCATTCCCAGCTGGTGCAGGCGGGAACATCGATTCCGCTCGGGATGAAGATCAAATTCGCGCTGTTCGACAAGCTGGTTTACAGCAAATTGCGTGCGGCCATGGGCGGCAAGGTCGTCTGGGCGGTCTCCGGCTCCGCCCCGCTCGGCGCCCACCTCGGCCACTTCTTCAAGAGCCTCGGCATCGTCATTCTGGAGGGCTACGGCCTGACCGAAACGACTGCCCCCGCCAATGTGGGCCTGGCTACGCGGGCTAAGATCGGCACCGTCGGACCCCCACTGCCCGGCGTCTCGGTGCGCGTCATGGACGACGGCGAGATCGAGGTCAAGGGCGTCAACGTTTTCAAGGAGTACTGGAATAACCCACAGGCCACCGCAGACACTTTTAACGACGGATGGTTGAAGACCGGCGACATCGGCGACTTCGATTCCGACGGCTATCTCACCATCACCGGGCGTAAGAAAGAGATCATCGTCACAGCCGGTGGCAAGAACGTGGCACCGGCCGCCCTGGAAGACCCCATTCGCGCGAATCCGCTCATCAGCCAGGTCATCGTTGTGGGCGACCAAAAGCCGTTCATCGGCGCGCTCATCACCCTCGACCCCGACATGCTGCCGGTCTGGCTCAACAACAACCGCGAGGATGCCGGCATGTCGCTCGCGCAGGCATCCGTCAACAAAGCCGTGCTCGCCGAAGTCCAGCGCGCAGTCGACCATGCCAACGAGGGTGTGTCGCGGGCGGAGTCGATTCGCAAATTCACGGTGCTCGCTCTTGAGCTCACCGAGGACAGCGGGCACCTGACGCCGAAAATGAGCATCAAACGCAACGTTATTCTGCGTGATTTCGCCGGCGAGATCGACGCGATGTATTCGGGGGCGCCGGTGACCGAGGGCATCTCGCTGCGCGAGTAGCGTGGCCGCTGGGCTCCGCCCTCATTTCACAGGCACTCGAGACTTCGCTCGGTCCACCTGTGATTGCGGGGCTAAAACCAGGTGGACTCCCGGATTTCCTTCATCGCGGCCTTGCGGTTGGTTTTGTCGAGGCGGTCGATGTAGAGAAAGCCGTCGAGGTGATCGGTTTCGTGTTGCAGGGCTTGCGCCATGATGCCGGTGCCGGAGAGTTCGACCGGATTGTTGTCGAGGTCGATGCCGGTGACTCGGGCGAACGGGTAGCGCTTGGTGGGGTACCAGAGGCCGGGAACGGAGAGGCAGCCCTCGTCGACGAGTTCGGGTTCGCCGGAGAGTTCGACGACCGTGGGGTTGAGAATGTAGCCGATGACACCGTCGACGTTGTAGCTGAAGGCGCGCAGGTTGGTTCCGATCTGCGACGCTGCAACGCCGGCCCGACCGGGCAGTCGCACGCTGTCGATCAAGTCCTGTACGAGGCCGCGTACCCGGTCGTCGATCCTGTTGATGGGATCGGAGACGGTCTTCAGCACCGGATCTCCGAAGAGACGGATCTGGCGTTCGGGCACGGGGAAACTCCTCGGTAGGGCGGCTGGTGAACGGCGAGTGAGTCGGCGGCCGGCTAAAGGTTGCGGTCGGCGGGGAGGCCCTCAACGACGAGCTCGGCGAGGGTGCGTGCGGCCAGCCGAGTGATCGGCTTCAGGTCCTTGTACGACACGACGCTGCCGGCGGCGAGTTGCGGGTCATAGGGAATCCGCACGATTTCGCGCACGCGGGAGCGAAAGTGCGCCTCGATCTCTTCAAGCCGAACCAGATTAGTGCCCTGGGTGGCCGTGTTGATCGCGACGATCGCGTTACGCACCAGCTCGCCGTATCCGTTTGCTTCGAGCCAGGTGAGCGTCTCAGAGGCCAAACGTGCCTCGTCGACGCTGCCGCCGGAGACGATCACGATGGAGTCGGCGCGCTGCAGCGTAGCCCGCATGACCGAATGCACGATGCCGGTGCCGCAGTCGGTGAGCGCGATCGAGTAGTACCGGGCGGCCAGATCGGCGACGACGTTGTAGTCGTTCTCATCGAATGCTTCCGAGAGCAACGGGTCGGTATCGGAGGCGAGAATGTCGAGGCGGGTCTCGTCGCGGGAGACCAGAGAGGAAAAGTCAGTGAAGTTGCCGATCGACGCGGCCTTCGAGACGACGTCGCGAACAGTCGAGCGTGTCTGCTTGCTGACGCGTTCGGACAGCGTGCCGCGGTCGGGATTGGCGTCGATGGCAATAATACGGTCGTCGCGGGCGTCGGCCAGGGCCATGCCGAGCAGGGTCGTGACGGTGGTCTTGCCCACGCCACCCTTGCGGGTGAGGATCGGCACGAACCGCGTACCGCCGTCAAACTGGCGACGAATGCGCTCATCCATTTCTTTATATGCCCGCACCTTGGCGGAGTCACCGAGGTTGACCAGGTGCAGCGTCAGCGCGTAGACAAATTCAGGCCAGACGCCCTGCGGCGCTTTGCGGGTCTTGCGGTTGACCGCGAGAAGGCGATCAGACGTGAGCATGGACGCGGACTCGGGGGCTGTGCTGTTTTCGGTGCGGATGCGGTCGCGCCGGACAGAAGAGGCAGCATCCGCTCGTGAAAGTGATTCGATGGCAAAACTGGCGCCGGCTGCTCGGGTCGGCGCTGGCGTTGAGATTTCGACGGTGTGCGTGGATGGGGCCGACACGATACGCGTTGTCTCGATTCCGTTGCCCGCTACAAAAGACGGCCGAACGGCTGCAGCCACCGAGCGTCGGGGCCCGAACGTCACCTCGATCGGAACGCTCAGGCTCTCGGGCAATGACGCGGCGAGGTTGTCGATCGTGTGCGGCGGTAGCTCACTGTGGTAGTCGTCACCCTGCGTGTCGAAATTATCGCGCTCGTCGCGGGTTCGCTTTGCGGCAGACACCGGGCGGGCGGGCGCGCTCTGGTCGTCAGTACGTTTGTCTGGCACGGTACATCCTCAACTGGTCGATATCGGCATTAATCTTAGCGTGGACGCACCGTCACGAGCAGATCGCCCGCATCGACCTGCTGGGTGAGCGGGATGGCGACGCGTTCGATGGTCCCGGCGATGGGCGAGGTAATCGCCGCTTCCATCTTCATGGCTTCGATCGAAGCGACGCTTTGGCCAGCTTCGACGTGCGCGCCCTCCTCGACCTGCAGGGTGACCACGCCGGAGAAGGGTGCGGCGATCTGGCCGGGCTGGTTGGCATCAGCTTTCTCGGCGGCCTTGGTCTGCACGGTGATGCTGGTGTCACGCACGAACACCGGGCGCAGCTGGCCGTTGAGAATGGTCATAACGGTGCGCATGCCCTTGTCGTCGGCTTCACCGATCGCTTCAAGGCCCACGTAGAGCCGCACACCCTTGGCGATTTCGACGGCGTGCTCCTGGCCCTGCTGAAGGCCGTAGAGGTAGTCGACGGTATCGACAACCGAGAGGTCGCCGTAGCTCTCCCTGACTTGTTGGAATTGGCGGGTCGGCGCGGGGAACAACAACTGGTTGAGCATCGCGCGACGTTCGAGGCTCGAGGCGCCGAGCGCGGCGCGCTCCCCCGCGGTGATCTCGGTGATGCCGACGCGCACTTCACGTCCCGCGAGTACCTTGGAACGAAACGGCTCGGGCCAGCCGCCGGGCAGGTCCCCGAGCTCGCCCGCCATGAAGCCGATGACCGAGTCGGGGACATCGTAGTTGCCCGGGTTTTGCTCGAAATCGGCCGGATCGGCCTTCACCGCGGCCAGGTACAGGGCCAAGTCACCGACCACCTTCGACGAGGGAGTGACCTTGGGCACCCGGCCGAGGATGCCGTTCGCGGCGGTATACATGTCTTCGATGAGTTCGAAGTGGTCGGCGAGCCCGAGCGCGACGGCCTGGGTGCGCAGGTTCGACAGCTGGCCGCCTGGAATCTCATGCGAGTACACCCGGCCGGTCGGTGCCGACAGGCCCGATTCGAACGGAGCGTAGAGGGTGCGCACGGCTTCCCAGTAGGGCTCGAGGTCAGTTGTGGCCCGGAGCGAAATACCCGTGTCGCGTTCGGTGTGGGCGAGAGCGGCTACGAGGGAGGATGCAGACGGCTGGCTGGTCGTGCCGGCCATGGGAGCGGATGCCACATCGACAGCGTCGGCGCCGGCCCGGGCTGCGGCCAGCAGCGTCGCGAGCTGGCCACCCGGAGTGTCGTGGGTGTGCACGTGAACGGGCAGGTCGAAGCGTTCCCGGAACGCCGCCACGAGCTTCTCAGCGGCGCTCGGCCGGAGTAACCCGGCCATGTCCTTGATGCCGATCACGTGAGCGCCGCTTTCGACGATCTGATCGGCCAGGCGCAGGTAGTAGTCAAGGGTGTAAAGCTTTTCGGCCGGGTCGAGCAAATCGCCGGTGTAACAGACGGCCACCTCGGCCAGCGCGGTACCGGTAGCAAGCACGGCGTCGATAGCCGGCCGCATCTGCGACACGTCGTTCAGGGCATCGAAGATGCGGAAGATGTCCACACCCGTGGCGGTCGCCTCGCGCACAAACGCGTCGGTAACCTCGGTCGGGTACGGGGTGTAACCCACAGTGTTACGGCCGCGCAGCAGCATCTGCAGGTTGATGTTCGGCAGGGCCTCGCGCAGGCTCGCAAGGCGTTCCCAGGGGTCTTCGCCAAGAAAACGCAGCGCCACGTCGTAGGTTGCGCCGCCCCACGCTTCGACCGAGAGCAACTGCGGCGTCAGCCGGGCGACATAGGGCGCCACGGCCACGAGGTCCTTGGTGCGTACCCGTGTCGCCAGCAGCGACTGGTGGGCATCCCGGAAGGTGGTGTCGGTCACGGCCAACGCGGTCTGCGCGCGCAGATCAGCGGCGAACCGGGTCGGTCCGAGCAGTTGCAGCTTCTGTCGGGAACCGTCGGGGGCTGGCTGGGTGATGTCAAGCTGTGGCAGCTTGTCACGCGGGTGCGCCGTGGTCGGCGGCGCGCCGTTGGGCTGGTTGACGGTGACCTCGGCCAGCCAGTTGAGAATCTTGGTGCCACGGTCCTTGGACTCCCGACCGCGCAGCAGCTCCGGGCGCTCGTCGATGAACGAGGTACTGAGGTCGCCAGCTGCGAAGTCCGCGTCGTCGAGCACGGCCTGCAGGAACGAAATATTGGTGGAGACGCCGCGGATTCGGAACTCGGCCAGCGCGCGCTTGGACCGCACGACGGCGGCCGCATAGTCGCGGCCTCGGCAGGTGAGTTTGGCGAGCATCGAGTCGAAGTGCGGGCTGATCTGCGCGCCCGTGTTGATGGTTCCACCATCCAGGCGGATGCCGGCGCCGCCGGGTGAACGATAGGTGGTGATTTTACCGGTGTCGGGGCGGAACCCGGCCGCGGGGTCTTCAGTTGTGATGCGGCACTGCAGGGCCGCGCCGCGCAGGCGGATCTCCCCCTGGGTCAGACCGATCTGTTCGAGGGTCTCCCCCGCCGCGATGCGCATCTGCGCCTGCACGAGGTCGACATCGGTGACCTCTTCAGTCACGGTGTGCTCCACTTGGATGCGGGGGTTCATTTCGATGAAGACGTGCTGCCCGGCGCGTTCCCCAACGGTATCGAGCAGAAACTCGACGGTCCCGGCGTTGACGTAGCCGATCGACCGGGCGAACTTGATGGCGTCAGCGTAGAGCTGAACCCGAATTTCATCGCTCAGGTTCGGCGCCGGAGCGATTTCAATCACTTTCTGGTGCCGACGCTGCACCGAACAGTCGCGCTCGAACAGGTGCACGGTCTCGCCGGAAGCGTCCGCCAGAATCTGCACCTCGATGTGCCGGGGCCGCAGCACCGCAGCCTCCAGGAACATCGTCGGGTCGCCAAAGGCACTGGTGGCCTCACGCATGGCCTCTTCAAGCGCTCCCCGCAACTCGCTTTTCTTTGCCACCCGGCGCATGCCACGCCCGCCACCGCCGGCGACGGCCTTGGCAAAAATGGGAAAGCCGATTTCATCGGCCTGGCTGATCAAGAGTTCGACATCGGTCGACGGCTGCGTCGACTTCAATACCGGTACGCCGGCCGCGATGGCGTGTTCCTTTGCGGTGACCTTGTTGCCGGCCATTTCGAGTACGTCAGCGCCCGGGCCGATGAACGTGATGCCGGCAGCGGCGGCTGCATCGGCTAGCTCCGGGTTCTCCGACAGAAAGCCGTAGCCGGGGTAGATGGCGTCGGCGCCACATTCCTGGGCAACGCGAATGATTTCACTCACGTCGAGATAGGCCCGAACCGGATGCCCCACCTCACCAATCTGGTACGCCTCATCCGCCTTCAGGCGGTGCAATGAATTGCGATCCTCGAACGGAAACACCGCCACGGTCTTTGCTCCGAGCTCGTAAGCCGCGCGCATGGCACGGATCGCGATCTCGCCGCGGTTGGCAACAAGGATTTTTTCAAACATGCAAGCCTTTCGAGGGCGTACTCAGCGCACAGCTAACGGTTAGGTTCTCTAACACTAGTGAAGGTAACGTTGTTACTCATGCACGTACTCAGCGTAAGTTCCCTCAAGGGTGGTGTCGGCAAGACCACTGTGACCCTTGGTCTGGCTTCCGCTGCCTTCGCCCGTGGCGTGCGAACACTCGTCGTGGATCTCGATCCGCAATCCGATGTGTCCACCGGTATGGATATCCAGGTCGCCGGTCACCTCAATGTTGCCGATGTCCTCGGTTCTCCCAAAGAAAAGACGGTTCGCGCGGCGATCGCCCCGAGCGGATGGACCCGCAACCGCCCAGGCACCATCGACGTCATGATCGGCAGCCCGTCGGCGATCAATTTTGACGGACCGCACCCGAGCATTCGCGATATCTGGAAACTCGAAGAAGCGCTTTCGACGATTGAGAAGGACTATGAGCTCGTGCTCATCGACTGCGCTCCCTCTCTGAACGCCCTCACGCGCACCGCCTGGGCTGCGAGCGACCGTGTCGCCGTCGTCACCGAACCCGGCCTGTTCTCGGTCGCTGCTGCCGACCGTGCGCTGCGTGCGATCGAAGAGATTCGTCGTGGCCTGAGCCCCCGTCTTCAGCCGCTCGGTATTATCGTGAACCGGGCCCGTTCGGCTTCGCTCGAACACCAGTTCCGCATCAAAGAATTGCGCGACATGTTCGGGCCGCTCGTGCTGAGCCCGCAGCTGCCGGAGCGCACGTCCCTACAGCAGGCGCAGGGCGCCGCAAAGCCCCTGCACATCTGGCCGGGGGACAGTGCACTCGAAATGGCCGGCTACTTCGACCAGCTGCTCGACCGGGTGCTGCGTACAGCGCGCATCGGTGAGTACGCCGAGGCTCCAGCGGTCTGACCGGTTTCTTCTTCGGCTCTTCGGGGCCGGTGAATCGCGTTTTGGTCGGTGCAGATTTCTGGTGCGATTCGACGTGGAGATATTTTCTTCGCGTCCCATGACGATTGCACGGCCGCCTCGCGGCCTGGCCCAACAGTGTTTCTCAACGGAGCACAGGAACCGTTGCCTGAAGGAGCAAACGCGGCGTGATGAACGCGGCGTGCCGAGCGCTGAGCTGAGGAGCGAATGACAGGCTGCAGTCGCGCTCCGTGCTGCGCCCAAGCGAGGGCGGTGGCGCTAGGAGATTTTGCGGGTGCTCCGTCGGGCGGCGAGCTCGTCGGCGGAGTCAACGGCCTGCACGTCGAGTTCGACCAGGCTTGTCTCCACCTCGCGAAGCACTTTGCCCACGGCAATGCCGAAGACGCCCTGGCCACGGCTGACGAGGTCAATGACCTCGTCATTCGAGGTGCACAGGTAGACACTCGCGCCGTCGCTCATCAGCGTGGTCTGCGCGAGGTCGCTGACGCCTGATTCGCGCAGTTGGTTGACCGCCGTGCGAATCTGCTGAAGGGAGATGCCCGTGTCGAGCAGCCGCTTGACGAGCTTGAGTACGAGAATGTCACGGAAGCCGTACAGTCGCTGTGAGCCGGAACCAGCCGCTCCGCGCACTGTGGGCTCCACCAGGCCCGTGCGGGCCCAGTAGTCGAGCTGACGGTAGCTGATGCCGGCCGCGCGCGCAGCGACAGCACCGCGGTAGCCGCAGTTCTCATCAAGCTCGGGCATGCCATCGGTGAACAGCAGTCCTAACGAGTAACGCGTAGCGTCAGCGTCAGGCTTGAGCTCACTCATAGGGGTTGCCTTTCGGGGGTTACGTGGTGCCGTGACTGTAGCTGCAGTGAAGCAAGCCTGGATCACTGTGGTGCTGAATTAACTGTGGTGCTGAATTAACTGTGGTGCTGAATTCACTGTGGTGCTGAATTAACTGTGGTGCTGAATTGACTGTGGTGCTGAATTGAACTCATGCGGTATAGCTGGTGATGCGAAAAAAATCTACTGTGCTTCGCACTCTCTACGGTACCGAGGCGAAGACCGTGCGCGCTGACATTCGCGTAATGGTTTTGGCGTGTCGATCGAGTGCAGGCAGACGCGTAGACGAGCGAGTGCACTATACCGGCGGCAGTCCAGCTGTGCGCCTGCGCCTGCGCCAGTCTACGACCTACTGGGTCAGTCGGCCCAGTGCTGACCGAATCAAGCTGCCGCGAATAATCTCGAGCTGCCCGGCGATCTCGACGGCCATTTCAGCCGCCTTCGCCCGGCTGGAGGCGTCTTTGCGGCGGGAGAGCGGTACCAGCGCGCTTTCGATAAGGCCGAGTTCGCGTTCAGCCGCCCCACGAAAGCCCCGAAGATGCCGTGGCTCGATCCCACTTCGTTGCAGTTCGACGAGGGCGCGCAAGACGTGCAGCACGCCGTCGCCGTAATGTTCGGCGGGCAGAATGATTGATGCGGATACGGCGTCATGGAGCAAAGTGGCGGAGGCTCCGGCCTCGCGCAGCAAGTCGTCGCGGGTCAAACGTCGCAGCGTGCCCAGCATTGACGGCCCGGGAGTGGTTCCGCCCGGCAGCACTGGCGCCAGTCCGGCATCCAGATCAGCAAGATAGGAGCGGATGACTTTCAACGGCAGGTAATGATCGCGCTGCATCGACAGGATCAGTCTCAGGCGATCGACGTCGCTCGCGCAAAATTTGCGATAGCCGGATTCCGTGCGAGCCGGCGCGACGAGGCCCTGTTCCTCGAGAAAGCGCAGTTTTGACGGGGTCAGATCGGTGAATTCCGGGGTCAGTCGGGCGAGCACCTGGCCGATACTCAGCAGCGTCGCTGATCCCGCAACTTGCCCGTGAGCTGCCGACGAAGACACAGACACGGACCGAGCCTGGGCAGAGTTTGCCGCCACTACTCGCTCGTCGCGCGGGCGAGGTCGAGGCGCGAAGCGTAGAAGGTGAGGCGGAACTTACCAACCTGCACCTCGGCGCCATCGGTCAGAGCAGCCGTTTCGATCCGTTCCCCGTCGAAGTAGGTGCCGTTGAGCGAGCCGAGGTCTTTCACCGTGAACGATGTGCCGTTGCGCAAAAACTCGGCGTGTCGACGCGACACCGTGACGTCGTCGAGAAAAATATCAGCATTGGGGTGGCGCCCCACGCTCGTGAGGTCGGCGTCGAGCAGAAAGCGGGCGCCGGCATTGGGCCCGCGGCGCACGACCATGAGCGCCGACCCCGAAGGCAAGGCCGCGATGGACTCCTGCTCTTCCACGGTCACATTGGAATCGATGAACGCGATCTGGGTGGCGAACTCTTGGTTAAAGTTCATGGTTGTGTCGGTGCTGAGCATGTCGTGAACCGTCGTCGATTCGCCGGTCGTCTCGTCCCGGGTCGCGCCAGACGTGGAGGATGCTGGGGTGGACTGCGCCTTGCTGGGCATTGCTTCGCCTGTCGTCGGGTTTTCGGGCTGATCTGCGGGCACGGGCTCGTTCTGCTCCTTGGAATTATTTTTTCCGGATAGCTCGACCATCATGCACCTCCTATCAATCCAGCGTATCGGAAGATACACCCGGGGCGCCCCTCGGCAATCGAATCACCCGCATCGTTTCACCGGCGTAGACGATGCCAGCCCACCAGTACAGAAAAGCGCCCCACAGGCCAAACGCCCACCCCACCGGCTGCGACCACCACTCCAGTTGAGGAAAGGCCTGCCCGAGCATGATCATCGGCAGTGCGTAGAACAAGCAGAAGGTAGCAATCTTGCCCAGGTGGTGAACTGGCAGCGGGCCAAACCCAAAATTGGCGAGGATGATCCCCAAAGCCAGCAGAAAGATGTCGCGACCAACTACGACCAGCACAATCCACCACGGAACCAGATCACGCCAGGCAAGCCCGATCAAAGCGGCAAAGATATAGAGGCGATCGGCGGCCGGATCCAGCAGCTGCCCGAGGCGAGTGATCTGGTTCCAGCGCCGTGCGAGAAAACCGTCGAGCCAGTCGGTGACACTGGAGATGCTGAGCACGACCAAGGCCCAGGCATCTTCTCCCTGAACGAGGAGCACGAGAAAAACCGGCACCAGTACCAGCCGCAGAAGGCTCAGCACATTGGGTAAGGTCAGCACCCGGTCGCTCACCATCTCGTTCGCTCCCCCCGTCACGGTTCAAGTCTATCGAATGGGCTAGATTCAGCCGAGCCGCCCCCGCAGTGCGGGCCAGCTGTCGGCAAAACCAGGATGGAGGGCGAGGAGGTCAACGGTATCGGCCGATACCCAGCGCAGGGCGATGCTCTCCTGATCGCTGATGACAGGTACAAATTCCTCAGTCGCCTCCACTACAACGGTGGTGTACGACCAGAAGCCCAGGTCGAGCAGAGACGTGAATTTAACCTCCACCAAATGGGCTGGCACGCCGGCTTCCTCCCGAGCTTCGCGCAGGGCGGCGTTGACCGCGGTTTCGTTTTCGTGGCGGGCACCACCGGGCAGCCCCCAGGTGTCGCCGAAATGGCTCCACAGCGCACGATGCTGCAGCAACACACCCAAGCGGGGGTGGTGCACGAGTAGTCCGGCGGCACCGAACCGGCCCCAGAATTTGCGGCCGTCGGGAGCGTGCACCCACGCGTCACCGCTGTCCCGGTTGGGGCTGGCTGGGGGGATCGCAGCCCCGTGCACGCTGCTTGCATCGACACCCGAACTGTCATTCATGCTCCAAGCATGCCCCACACACGCCTGAGATGCATGCGAAACATTGTCCGGTGTCCTAGATCGACATGATCGCGTGCACCGGCGCAGTGCCGAGCCGTTCACGGCCGTGCAAGTCGGTGAGCTCGAGCACGACACCGACTCCGGTTAGGGTATAGCCGGCCCGCTCGATGAGGCGGCTCGTGGCTGCAATGGTGCCACCGGTGGCGAGCACATCGTCCAGGATGAGTACGCGAGTACCGGCCGAAAGCTGCCCGACTTCGAGTTCAAGCCGAGCCGAGCCGTACTCCAGGTCGTATTCTTCGATCAAGACAGTGCCGGGCAACTTGCCGCCTTTGCGCACGGCCAGCACGGCCGCATTGGCCGCATAGCCGACGGCGGCCGCCAGGAGAAAGCCGCGTGCTTCGATACCGGCCACAGCGTCGAACTGCCCGCGGTGCTGATCGGCGAGGTCATCGATAATCGCGCGGAAAGCGACGGCATCGGCAAAAACCGGGTTGAGGTCGCGGAACAGAATGTTCGGCTGCGGAAAGTCGGGATAGGAGGCCAGCAGAGCCTCGACGTGGGCGGCGGCCAATGACGGCGAAGCGTCGGGTGCAGAGAGATGAGTCACTGATTCATCTTAAGCGGCACTGGTGTCAGTGGCAGAACGGCCGTCAGAACTCGGCAGACTGCTCGACGGTGGTCGCTTCAGAACGTGGCATGACGGCGATGGCGCTCATTGCTTCGAGAAAATGCACTACGGCTGCCTGCTGGTCGGCCGTGAGATCGAGCGCGACCTTCATCAGCTGCTTGTGGGTGCCCGACAGCGCGCGTCGGATCTGGATGTGCGATGCCTGCGTGGCGTACAGCCGTTGGGCACGACCGTCGTCTGGATTCACCTCGCGGCGAATGTGGCCGGAGGCCGTGAGCCTGGAGAGGAGTTTCGCCGTGGCGGCAGAGGAGATATTCAAGAATTCGCTCAAATGCTTCGGGCTGGCAACCTGGTTATGGCGTTCACAGGCGATGAGATGACGAATGGCCATCAGGTCGGTTTCGTTGATGCGCATGTCATTCTGAGCGCGACGACGCATCGCGGCGTCAGCAACTCGAAACCGGCGCACGGCGCGTAAAACATCCATTGCCGAAGAAACTCCAGCATTCTTGGGGTCGTACCAGTACATCTCTGGTTCTAGAGGGATACTCTCTTTGTGGAACATGTACTCATGGTATCGTGGGAAGTTGCTAACCTGGTTAGTTATTCCAATCATGGCCAGTTGAACCGAGAAGGGGAGCCAACGTGGAGTCCGCAAACGCTCTTGATGAACACGTAATCCCCCTCGATGAGAAGGGGCGTCACATCGGCACCGCGCCGAAGTACAGCGTGCACGGATTAGACACCGCGCTTCATCTGGCGTTCTCCTGCTACGTCCTCAACCCGCTCGGCGAGGTGCTGGTCACCCGCCGCGCGCTGACGAAGAAGGCGTGGCCGGGAGTGTGGACCAACTCGGTCTGTGGGCACCCGCTGCCCGCTGAGCCACCGACGCACGCTGTCACCCGCCGGGCCGACTATGAACTCGGGCTCGAGCTCGACAATATCGACGTCGCCCTCCCCTCGTTCCGGTACCGTGCCACCGACAGTGGCGGCATAGTCGAAAATGAAATCTGCCCGGTCTACCTCGCCACAACCCTGCAGGAGCCAACGCCGAACCCTGACGAGGTCGCCGAGTACGCCTGGACCCGACCAGCGGACCTGTACCGTGCGGTTACGGATGCCCCGTGGGCGTTCAGTCCGTGGATGGTGCTCCAAATGCAGCAGCTGGACAATTTTCGTGCTTGACACCGTCGCGGCGGGCGTCGAGACCGAATTAGCCCGTTTTTTCGCAGCGGCACGACTGCGTGCGAGTGACTATGGCGAGCACTATGTCGCCCTGTGGGATTCTCTGGAGCAGGCCAGTAGCGGCGGTAAACGAGTACGGCCCGCCCTGGTGCTCGCCGCCTATGCCGGTTTCGGTGGGCGCGATCAGGCCCTCGTGTCACCGGTCGCGGTGAGCTTTGAATTGCTGCACACGGCGTTCCTGATTCATGACGACGTGATCGACCACGACCTGGCCCGGCGCGGAGTCGCCAACATCGCCGGACGCTTCACTGACCGCGCTCTGGCGCACGGAGCCTCCGCTGATCAGGCCGGTGTCTGGGCGGCCGCTGCGGCCATTCTCGCCGGCGACCTCGCGTTGAGTGAAGCGCATCGCGCGCTGGCCAAACTGCCGCTCGACGTGCCCACCAGGCTGCGACTGGTTGACCTGCTCGACCGAGCGGTCTTCGTCTCGGCCGCCGGGGAGTTGGCCGACGTCACCAACAGCTCTGCGGGGCATCCGCTCACCATGGCCGAGGTCATTGCCACGCTGGAGAACAAGACCGCGGTGTACTCCTTCGAAGCGCCACTACAGGCCGGGGCCGTGCTGGCCGGCGCGTCGGCCGAGGCGATTCGCCTGCTCGGGCAATACGGACGCCTCGTCGGGGTGGCGTTTCAGCTCACCGACGATCTGCTCGGGGTGTTCGGCGACCCCGTCAAGACCGGTAAGAGTGTCACCGCCGACCTGCGCGAAGGCAAACAGACCGCACTGATCGCCCACGCCGGCGGTACCGAAAGCTGGTCGCTGATCGCGCCCTATCTCGGCAAGGTCGATCTCAGCGAAGAGGATGCCGAACGGGCGCGGGAGCACCTGCGTGCGTGCGGAGCGAAAGCCGCCGCCGAGGGGCTTGCCTATGACCACTCCCGCCTGGCAGTCGAAACGCTCAGCCCGGCAGTCATTCCGGCAAACCTGCGAGCGACCCTGATCGAGCTGGCCGAGGCCGCCGTGAATCGGGCCCGCTAGTGAGCCAGCGCATGAGCCACCAGCCAGCCGTGCCCACGCGAACGCGCTCTGACACGAATCTGAACAAGTACGCGCAGACGGCGCAGGCCAGCTCGACGACGGTGATCGGACATTACTCCACGTCGTTCGGACTCGCCGCTCGGCTGCTGACGGCCCAGGTGCGCACGCCGGTACGCACGATCTATGCCCTGGTCCGCATTGCCGACGAGATCGTCGACGGAGCCGCCGCCGAGGCCGGCGTGTCGGTTGCTGAACAGCGGCAACTGCTCGACGAGCTCGAACTCGAGACCGAGCGCGCTATCGTTCGCGGCTACAGCACCAATCTCGTGGTGCACGCTTTCGCAGAGACGGCCCGGCAGTGCGGCATCGACTCCACCCTGATCGCGCCCTTCTTCGCATCCATGCGCCGCGATCTTGATCCGACCCCGTTTAGCGCGGAAGGCGTCGCCGAATACATTTACGGCTCCGCGGAAGTGATCGGGCTCATGTGCCTGCGCTGTTTCGTGCACTGGTCCGCCCGTAAGGCCACCGAACTTGCCGTGCTTGAAGATGGCGCACGCCACCTCGGCGCTGCCTTTCAGAAGATCAACTTTCTGCGTGACCTGTCGTGTGATCGCGAGACGCTCGGCCGCAACTACTTTCCGGGCATCGATCCGCTGAACCTCAACGACGAGCAGAAGACCGTGATCCTCGACGACATCGACGCTGATTTGGCCATTGCCAGCGCCGTTCTGCCGTTGTTGCCGCCCGGTTGCCGGCGGGCCGTGGCCGCGGCGCAGGGGCTGTTCACTCGATTGTCCAGACGGTTGCGGTCGACGCCGGCCGATCAGTTATTGCGCTCCCGCGTGCGGGTGCCAGATGGAGAGAAACTCATGATCGCACTGACTTCGAGCATCGGCCCCGGCGCGTGGAAGCGATGACACGCACCATTGTGATCGGCGGCGGTATCGCCGGTCTGGCCAGCGCTGCCCTGCTGGCTCGCGAAGGCCACGACGTCACGCTGCTGGAATCCCGGGCAGAACTCGGTGGGCGGGCCGGACTGTGGGAGTCCGAGGGATTCCGCTTCGACACCGGCCCGTCGTGGTACCTGATGCCCGAGGTTTTCGAGCACTTCTACCGCCTGTTCGGCACGAGCGCGGCGGAGCAGCTCGACCTCGTGAAACTGGATCCTGGCTACCGGGTGCTCTTTGAGGGCGATGCCCAGCCGGTTGATATTCGCAGCGACCGCGCCGCGAACATCCGCTTGTTCGAGTCGGTGCAACCGGGGGCCGGCCAGGCGCTCGATCGCTATCTCGACTCAGCCAGCGAAACCTACGACATGGCCGTGAAACGGTTTCTGTATTCGAGCTTCGAGTCGTTCCAACCGTTTCTGGTACCCGACGTGCTGCGGCGCCTGGTGCGATTGGGGCGACTGCTGCTGCAGCCACTCGACAAGTTCATCGCCAGGTATGTGCGGGATCCGCGACTGCGTCAGATTCTCGGGTACCCGGCCGTCTTCCTGGGGTCAGCGCCGAACCTGACACCGTCGATGTACCACTTGATGAGCCATCTGGACCTCGCCGACGGGGTGCTCTACCCGCAGGGCGGCTTCAGCACGCTGATTGAGAGCATCGCCGCGATCGCTCGTGCCGAAGGCGTACGAATCATCACCGAAGCGCGAGTGAGCGCCATTCGGGTCAATGCCGACAAGACGGTGCACGGGGTCAGCTACATCGATGGCTCCGGACAACCGCACAACCTCGACGCCGACATCGTGGTGTCGTCCGCTGACCTGCACCATACCGAGACCGAACTGGTTCCCGCCGAGCTGCAGACCTATCCGGAGCGTTGGTGGGACAAACGCATGTCCGGTCCCGGCGCCGTGCTGGTCATGCTCGGCGTGAGCGGCGCACTCCCCCAGCTGCAGCACCACTCCCTGTTTTTCACGACCGACTGGGGCACGAACTTCGGGCAGATCTTCGGTAAGAAGACCTCCGTACCGTCCCCGGCATCGCTGTACGTATGCATGCCGAGCGCGACCGACCCCTCGGTCGCGCCTGCCGGCGACAGCAACCTGTTCATGCTGGTGCCCGTACCGGCCGATGTGACGCTCGGTGCTGGAGGCATCAACGGCGCTGGTTCAGCCACGATCGAGCTCATAGCGGACGCCGCCATCGCGCAGGTGGCCCAGTGGGCCGGCATACCCGACCTCGCCGACCGCGTCACGGTGCGACGCACGGTCGGCCCGGCCGACTTCGCCGACGACCTGAACAGCTGGAAGGGCGGCGCCCTGGGCCCAGCGCACACCCTGCGTCAAAGTGCTTTCCTGCGCGGAACGAACATGTCCAAGAAGATTGCCGGTCTGTACTACGCCGGCGGCACCACCATCCCCGGTATCGGCCTGCCGATGTGCCTGATCAGCGCGGAAATCTTACTCAAGCGAATTCGACATGACACGACGACGGAACCGCTCGCCGAACCGCTGCCGGCGCGCCGCTTCGGCCCCGATGCGGCGCCAGCGGAGTCCGCACACAGGCGGTCGTGAGCGTTCTGTACCTGCTGGTACTGCTCGTTTCGCTCGGAGGCATGACAGTGCTGGATTGGCGCTTCCGCCTCTTCTTCTGGTGCTCGCCCCTCCGGGCCGCCCTCGTGCTCGGCATCGGAGTGCTGTTCTTTCTGCTCTGGGACCTCGCTGGTATTGGCCTCGGCATCTTCTACCGGGGTGAGACCACGCTGATGACCGGCGTGCAACTGGCGCCGGAACTGCCGCTCGAGGAATTCTTCTTTCTGACCTTTCTCTGCTACCTCACCATGAATCTCGTGCAGGCTACCCGGCTCGTACTGGCGCGGCGGGCAGCGTAATGACGTATCTGTTGTTGAATGCGGTCTTTCTCGTCGTTGCGGCGCTGGTGGCCGTCGTGGCAGTGACACGCCGGCTCATCTCGGTCCGTTTCGTCTCAGCCGTGGCCGGCGCGCTCACGCTCACCCTGCTGCTGACGGCCGTGTTCGATAACCTGATGATTGGTGCTGGGCTGTTCAGCTACGACCCGGAGCAGATTTCGGGCGTGTTGATCGGTCTCGCCCCGATCGAAGATTTTGCCTACCCACTGGCTGCGGCGATTCTGCTTCCGGCCCTGTGGGTGATTTCGGGCGGTACCAGGTTAGGACGAACGGATGACTGAGCAGGTCGGCATGGCAAGAGGGAAGACCCGGCAGGTTGTGCTGTCGTCGCGCCCCCTCAGCTGGGTCAACACGGCGTTCCCGTTCGCCGCCGCGTACGTGGTGACCACCGGGCGCATCGACGCGATGCTGATTGTGGGCACGCTGTTCTTTCTCATTCCCTACAACCTGCTCATGTACGGCATCAACGATGTCTTCGACTACGAGTCGGATTTGCGCAATCCGCGAAAGGGCGGGGCCGAGGGCGCACTGCTGCACCCCACGCTGCACCGAACGGTCATTGCTGCGGGGATCGTTTCGTCGGTGATTGTGGGCGGGGCGATGGTCGTGTTGGCGGGGGCGGCGCATCCGCTCTCCTGGGTCGTGATCACCGTGAGCTTGTTCGCCGTCGTGGCCTACTCGGTTTCCGGGCTGCGGTTCAAGGAACGGCCCGTTCTGGACTCGATCACCTCCAGCACCCACTTCGTCAGCCCCGCCGTGTACGGGCTCGCGGTGGCCGGCGCCACCGTCAACTTCGGCCTGATCGCCCTGCTCGCGGCGTTCTTTCTATGGGGAATGGCCAGCCACGCCTTCGGCGCGGTGCAGGACATCGAGCCCGACCGCCAGGCCGGGATCGCGTCGATCGCCACTGCGCTCGGCGCCGCGCCGACCGTGCGGCTCGCCATCACGTTCTGGGCCCTGGCCGGCTTGTTCATGCTCGCTACACCCTGGCCGGGGCCTCTCGCGGCGGCGCTCTCCGCTCCCTACATTCTGGCAGTGCTGCCGTTCTGGTCGGTCAGTGACGAAGAGTCGGAGCGTGCGAACCGGGGCTGGAAACGTTTTCTGTGGCTCAATTTCTTCACCGGTTTTCTCTCAACGCTGCTGCTGATCATCTGGACGCGGCAGGGTGCCTGAGCGTTTGATTCGACCTCTTTCTATTACAGTGAACAGATGGAGCTAACGTCTGCCCGCGTCGACAGTTGGAGCTGGGGAGTGCGCCTGTACAAAACCCGCTCGATGGCCACGACCGCCTGCCGCGCCGGACATGTGCGGGTGAACGGCGACAAGGCCAAGGCCGCCCAGGCCCTGCATATCGGCGATGAGGTGCGTGTGCGCTTCGATGGCTTCGACCGGGTACTGATCGTGTCACGCCTCGTGGTGAAACGAGTGGGAGCCGTTGTGGCCGCCGAATGCTACGTGGATAAGACTCCCCCGCGACCGCCACGCGAAGAGGTGGCTCTGGTACCTATGCGCGACCGCGGCGCCGGGCGGCCGACCAAACGTGAACGCCGGGAGATTGATGAGCTGCGCGGGCACGTCAACGAGTGACGGGTGCTGTAACAGCGGTCGCTGAGACGGCTTCAGGCTTCAGCAGGCGGGTTCGGCAGCGGTGGTGTCGCGGTGTCCGGCTGGGGCTGATGGCTTGACGGGGCTGACTGCATCGCGGAGAGAACGTCGAGCGACCTCTTGATTCGATCTTCCGCTGCAGTATCGATCTGGGTCGCCGCGAGGTTGGCCTCACTGACCGCGCGCACGACCTCGTCGCGCTGAATCTTCACTCCCCGTGGTGCGTCGATTCCGATGCGCACGCTGTCGCCGCGGGCGTCGAGCACGGTGATGACGATATCGTCACCGATGAGGATTTTTTCCCCCAGTTTGCGTGTCAAAACGAGCATCTTTCCAGCCTACCGTTCGCGCTCGCCCGGTCGGGATAGCGGCGTCGCCACGCGACGTCCCGTCGGCGCTGCGGCCACCCGTCCGTCCATCCACTCCACCGGCAGGCCCAGGTCGTCGACAGTGGCCGGTGAGGTCGTGAATTGCCGGCCGAGCGCAGCGACCGCGTGCACCTGAATGCTGCTGGTCACCATGTTGACCCAGCGGATGGTGTCCTCTGTCTTTCGACTCGCGTCAACGACCACCCAGACCTGGTCCGCACCGATCTCGGTCAGCGCTGCCGCACGCGCAAGCGCGTCAGAGGCGGGTTCGAGCCCGTACGCGATAAACGTGCTGTGGCCGATTTCTACGCCCTGGGCTCTGGCCAACATGGCGCCGCGCCGGTCGTCGACCCGCTCAGTGCCGTCCTGCCGCAGCGTCCCTGAGGTGCGAAGGTCGCCCGCACCGGCCACGCGCAGCATCAGGAGCGCAATCGTAAGGGGGTCGTCCTCCAGCCCGACAATCAAGACCAGGTCCCCCGGCCTCGTCAGCGGCGCCGGTACCGGCGGGCGAGCGAGCGTCGGCGCTGGTAGGAAAACCGGGGTAACAACGGGTGCCGAAGCGGGTGCCGGATTCGGAGCTGCTGGTGCTCCCGTGACCGGCTCAGGATTCGAACCCGCCACAGCACCGCGGCCGGTGGCGAAGGTGAGTTCGTCCATGAGCCTCGCGAACCCCTCAGACGTCGTCGATAGCTGCGGTGACGCCTGCGTGCGGTGCAGCCTTGATTCAGCCTCGTCGGCGTCGTCGAGCAGCGCCGCTATGCCCAGCCGGGCCGAAATATCGAGGCCGGAGTGCGCCGATCGCTTGCGCTCTGCCGGTTCCGTCACCTCGACCGTGATTTCATAGTGCTGGCGTGCGAAGAATCCGTGGATGCCGCCGACGGTGACCCGTTCAGCGGCGATGATGGTGACATTGGCACCGTGCTCGGCGACGGCGCGCTCCTTCAGCTCCCGCAGTGTCGGACCCTCAAGCAGAAATCGTTTCGGCTCCACGCACCACACCCACAGTCTCAATGGTCACGTTCGCCGATGTTACTTCCTGATACGACAATACCGGCAGGCCACCGGTCTGCGTCGAAATGAGGCGACGGATAGCCGGTCGAAGCGCCGGTGCACATACCAGCACCGCGGTCTGACCGCTCGCCTCGACCCTGGCCACCGAGGTGCGTACCGAGGCGAGTACGTTCTCCAGGCGCGCCGGATCCATCAGAATCTGCGTTCCCTGATCAGAGGGGCGCAGGCCCTCGAGCATGGATTGCTCGAGCGTGGGGTCGATCATGATCACACGCAGCAGCGTGCCATCGAGGTATTGAGCTGTCAGTGCCGGACCGAGGGCCTGGCGAGCGGCCTCGACCAGGCCCTCGGCATCGTTGGAAGCCTTAGCGCGCAAGGAGAGTGCCTCGTAGATGCGCGGCAGGTCGTTGATCGGGATCTGCTCGACCAGCAGCCCCTGGAGCACCCGCTGAACCTCGGCGAGGGAGAGCAAGCCGGGAATGAGATCATCGACGGCCGAAGGATTGACCTGTTTGACGCCATCCGTCAACACCCGCACGTCTTCCCGGGTGAGCAGCCGGGCGGCGTTGGTGGTGATGATCGAGGAGAGGTGGGTGACCACGACCGAAACCCGATCGATCACGGTGGCTCCGGTCATTTCGGCGCTGTGCCGCATTTCGCTCGGCACCCACTTTCCGGCCAGTCCGAACACCGGTTCGATCGTGACCTGTCCTGGCAGGGTATCGAGCGCGTCGCCGAGGGCCAGCACCTTGCCGGCGGGGGCCAGACCACGCCCGTATTCGACACCGGCAATGCGGATGACGTAGGTCGCTGGTGGCAGATCGACGCTGTCGCGGGTGCGCACCGGCGGCACGACCACGCCGAGATCCATGGCGATTTTGCGACGGAGACCGCGCACCCGGGCCAGCAGATCGTCAGAGGCACCGGAGACGAGGTCGACGAGGTCGGGCGAGAGCATGATCTCCAGCGCATGCACGCGCATCTGCTCGATCAGGTCTTCGGTCGTGTCGGTCTTGGGAGCGCTCCTCTCCGCGGCAGTGGTGGCAGCGATACTCGCCTGTTTGGTGACCTCGCCGGCCTTGATACGTTGGGCGATCAGCATCAGCGCCATCCCGACAATGAGGAAAGGCAGCACCGGCATTCCCGGAATGAGCCCCATCAGCACAGCGGCCGCGCCGGCGATGGTCAGCGCATTGCGCGACTGCGTCAACTGAGCGGATGCCGTCGAACCGATATCGGTCTCCGCGTTCGAGCGCGTGACGATCATTCCGGTGGAGACAGCCATGAGCAGTGCCGGAATCTGGGTGACGAGGCCGTCGCCGATTGTCAGCAGCGCATAGGTGTTGACCGCCTCGCCGAGCTCCAGGCCCCGCTGCAGCATGCCGATGGCGATGCCGCCGACCAGGTTGATGATGATGATGATCAGGCCGGCGATCGCGTCACCCTTGACGAACTTGGACGCACCGTCCATGGCGCCATAGAAGTCTGCTTCGGCCGACACCTCGGCGCGACGGTCCTTGGCTTCAGCGTCGGTGATCAGGCCGGCGTTGAGGTCGGCGTCGATGGCCATCTGCTTACCCGGCATGGCGTCGAGGGTGAATCGGGCCCCGACCTCGGCGACACGCTCGGCGCCCTTGGTGACGACGACGAACTGAATGACGACGAGAATCATGAAGATGACCGCCCCGATGATGATCGAGCCGCCAACGGCGACATGCCCGAAAGCCTCGATAACCTGGCCGGCATAACCTTCGCCGAGTACCAGGCGAGTGGAGGCCACATTGAGGCCGAGGCGAAACAAGGTCGCGACCAGGAGCAGTGATGGGAAAACCGAGAAGTCGAGCGGTTTCTTCACGAACATCGTGGTGAGCAGGGTGACCAGACCCAGCATGATGTTCAGAATGATCAAAACGTCGAGCAGGCCCGCTGGAATGGGCACGACCAACAGCAGGATGATGCCGACCACGCCGACCGGAACGGCGAGCTTGATGAGATTGCGATTCACGAACGGCCTCCGGCAGTCTGCAGTGTTGATGTGGGTGTTATTGATGGCGCGGTCGCCAGCGCGCTCATGGTGTGGGTTCCCGCCGTACTGCCCCGTTTCTGCAGGGCCATGACGAAGGCGAGCACCCTGGCAACGGCGTTATAGAGTTCCGTGGGAATCTCGTCGCCGATCTCGCAGGCCGCGTGCAGCGCCCGCGCGAGCGGGACATCGTGCACAATGGGCACCTGGTCGGTCTCGGCCTGCACGCGGATACGGGCGGCCACGTGCCCGACTCCCTTGGCCACCACGCGCGGCGCGGATTTGCCCGGCTCGTATTTGAGCGCCACGGCCACGTGCGTGGGGTTGACCAGCACGACGTTGGCATCGGCGACCGAAGCGATCATGCGATTGCGACTCATCATCAGCTGGCGGGAGCGGCGCTGCGATTTGATCAGCGGGTCACCCTCTGCGGCCTTGTTCTCGTCTGTGACCTCCTTCTTCGTCATCATGGTTTTCTTGCGGTTACGTTTCATGATGACGAAGATGTCGGCGACGGCGAGCACCAGGCCGGCCGCAACGGCTGCCTGCAGCAGTGCGACCGTGCCGCTGCTGGCGGCATTGAGCAACTCCGAGACCGGCAGCCCCCCCGCCGTGAGCAACACGGGCATCAGTCCCTGAATCACCCACCACAGTACGATCCCGACGGCGGCCGTCTTGGCGAGCACCTTGACGCCCTCCCACAGTGCCTGGGTGCCGAATACGCGTTTCATGCCGGTGACGAGGTTGAACTGCTCGTACTTTCCGGTGAATTTTTTAAAGTGGATGCCGCCCTGCAACGCAGCACCGCCCAGCACGACCACGAGCACCACGACAAAAAACGGAGTCAGAATATCGGCGAGCGACGCCAACCCGTTGGCGAGGGCTTCGACTGCCACGCTCGGGTCAGGACTGTTGGCGAGGGTACCAATGAGATACATCTGGTCGGTACCCGCATTGCTGGCCGCTGCGATAGTGGCCGGCAGCATGAGGCCGGCGGCGCCAACGCCGAGCCAGGCGGTGACATCCTGCGATTTGGACAGCTCACCTTTTTCGCGCACCCTCTTCATGCGTTTCTGGGTGGCCGGTTCAGACTTTTCACCGGAATCAGTTTGGGACAATTACCTCACCCCCATGAGGGCATCGAGGGCTTGCCCGGTGAGTGAGGACACGATGCGCGGCAGGGCCATGAAGACCGTTCCGGCGAGGATCAGCGTGATGAGAATCTTCAGCGGAAAACCGAGGGCGAATGCGTTGAGCGCGGGGGCGACCCGGGTGAGGAGGCCGAGGCCGGCATCCGCTAGAAACAGTACGACGAGCAGGGGGCCGGCGATCTGCACGGCAGCGAGGAACATCTGGGTCGTACCGGCGATAATGGCCTGCGCCGGCGCGGCCAGGTTCAGGCCAGCGCCGAGCGGGATGGCGGTGTAGCTACGAAACAGGCCGCCGAGCACGAGCTGGTAGGCGCCCGAGGCGAACATCAGCGCGAGGGCGGTCATGTGAAACAAGCGGGTGAACTGGGCACCGTTGATCATGGACTGGGGGTCGAAGCCCTGCGCCATCTGGAATCCGCTGAACATGTCGATGAGACCACCGGCCGACTGCACGGCGGCAAAGACCAGATAAACCAAAAAGCCCAGGGTGGCACCGACCAGAATCTCCAGAATCAGGGCGCCGACGAAGCCGGCGGTGTCCTGGGAGACGTAGTCGGCGGTGACCCGCGGCGACACGGCCAGGGCCAGTCCGATCGCGAGCATGGCTTTGATGCGTGCGGGGAATGCGCGATAGGAGAACGGCGGCGCGATGACCAAGAAGGCGATTATGCGCACACCCGCGAGCATGACCGCTTCGATCCAGGTGAAATTGAGGGTGAACTCCACGTCAGCCTCCGCCGAGCAGGGAGGGAATCTTTTCAAACATCTGGTTGGTGAATGTGATCGACTCAGCGATCATCCAGTGGCCGCAAATAAGCAGGACCAGTGCCACGGCCACGGCCTTGGGCACGAAAGACAGCGTGACTTCTTGAATCTGCGTGATCGACTGCAGCAGCGAGATGGCAAAGCCCACTACGAGGGCGGTGATAAGTACGGGGGCCGAGAGTTTGGCCGCGAGGATGAGGGCCTGCAGGCCGATGTCGAGCACGGCGTTGGTGTTCATGCGGCCATCTGGTAACTGCCGATGAGGCTCGTGATGATGAGCCCCCAGCCGTCGACGAGCACGAACAGAAGGATCTTGAACGGTAGCGAGATCATGACCGGTGGCAGCATCATCATGCCCATCGACATCAGCGCCGCGGAGACGACGATGTCGATCACCAGGAAGGGGATGAAGATGACAAATCCGATGATGAACGCGGCACGCAATTCCGAGATCATGAACGCGGGAATGAGCGTCAGCAGGGTGACGTCATCGGGACTGTCCGGGTTCGGTTGATCGGCAGCCCGGGTCATCAGCGCCAGGTCTTCGCCGCGCGTGTTGGCGAGCATGAATTGCCGCAGGGGTTCCGAACCCAGATTCAGCGCATCGGTGAAGTTCAGTGAACCGTCGAGGTAGGGCTGCAGTGCGATGTTGTTGATATCGGTCAGCACGGGCGCCATGATGAACAGGGACAGGAAAAGGGCTAGTCCGGCGAGCACCTGGTTCGGCGGGATCGACGGCAGCGCGAGGGCGTTGCGGGTCATAGCAAGCACCACGAAGATCTTGGTGAAGCTCGTCATCATCAGCAGCAGTGCCGGTGCGACCGACAGCAGGGTAATGCCCAGCAGGGTGACGATCGCCGATGAGGGCGCGCCGTTAGGACCATTGATATCAACGGTGAGCCCGCCGCCACCGGGGTCAGTCGGGTCGATCGGAGGCGTCGGGTCGATCGGCATGGCATGGCCCGCCGTCGCTCCGAGCCAGAGCAGCGCCGTCGTGGTCACCACGATGAGGATGATGAACAGGCCCATACGCGCGAAAACGGCCCGGGAGCCGATTCTAGATGGGGCGGTATTCACCGTCCCTGCCGAAGTAGTGCGGCGGTTTGGCGCCACGTCGACGGCGACAGGATCGATCCGGCCAGCGGAGCGGAGGCGGCGGGCGGCGCTACGCGAGCGGCATCATCCGCTTCAGCTGCGGCCAGGGAACGGGCGAACGCCGTCGCTGGCGCCGATTGCGACCCGCCCAGCACCGAAATGGCGGCGTCGAGGGTCGAGACGGTTGCGGGCACAAGGTACTTCTCGTGCAGCACGGTCACGGCCTGCTCGGTGACGCCGAGAACGAGGCGCGTTCCGTCGACCTCGACGACGACAACGGAGGCCTTCTGCCCGATGGGCTGACGTCCAACGACGGTCACCGGGTTGGCGACACCCAACGCGCGCGCTCCGCGCGACAGGCGTCGCTGCAGGTACCACAGCAGTGCGAGAACCACGCCCAGTGACAGGGCGACACGCACCGCAACAATAAGGGTGTCCACTTACGACAGGCCATCCGCTACATCGAGAATCTGGGTGATGCGCACGGCGTAGTCCTGGTCGACGACGACGATTTCACCGTGGGCAATCAGGCGACCATTGAGCAGAATATCGGCCGGCGCTCCCGCGGAGCGATCCAGCTCGATAACGGCGCCCGGCGTGAGTGATAAGACGTCACGCACGGACATGCGGGTCCGCCCGATTTCAACCGTCAACGACATTTCAACGTTGCTGATACGCCCGAGGTTGCCCAAGGGTGTGCGCTCTGGCGCCGATCCTGGCCCGCCAACAACTCCGTTCTGGCGAACGCGAATGGCAAACCAACCGGTCACCACCCCGCCCGCGCTCAGTTCGAAAACCTCGGTCTCTGTGGCGGCGAACAGTGCTGAGGCGTCTTCGACCCGGGAATCGCCGAGCACGCCGATTCCGAGCACTGCCGACGCGCTCTCGAGGGCCGGACGGAGAACGTCCCGGCTGGAAACGAGCTGTGAGTTCGCTCCGGCAGCGGCGTCGAGTGACGCAGAGTCGGTGAGCACAACGGCCAGGTCAGCGGATGTCGTACCCACGAACGAGGCCACCACGGCCGAACCGACGCGCGATGCCAATTCGGCGCTGACGACGTGTGGCAATGCCTGCAGCGGTACCGTCGTAGGCAACACACGTATGAGCGCGTCGACGGCGACTTCGGGAATAGATCGGGTAGAAATCATTGGGCGGTTTCCTCGGTATCAGTGACGATGCAGGCCAGCCGTGAACCGTTGGCCCCGACGGCGGCGCGGGCCAGCGACTGGCCGTCAACGGTCAGATTGAGCGGACGATGCTGGGGATGCGGAATGTGTAGAACATCGCCGACCGCCAGCGACAGAATGCGACTGGGCAGCACATGGGCGGTCTCGAGTCGAAGCGATACGTCAACCGGTACGGCCGCGATCTGTGCCTGCAGAAATTCGGCAGCGTTCGATGTGGTGCTCGTGGGGTTCGCTTCGCCGAGTTGCGGCATCAGTGCCGTGGCGGGAATCGCCACCGTTGCCGTGGCCGTGACCTTTTCCACTCGAATTGCGAACGTCGCGACCACCATGAGGTCGCCGGTTGCCGCCGCTTGCGCGAACTGGGAGTTGTACTGAATGGCCTCGACCCCCATTTCGTCGACGATCAACGGCCCAAAGGAATAACGCAGGTCTTCGAGGCTTTCCGAAATGAGCTTGCGAATCAGGGCCAGCTCGATCTGGGTGAAGTTGCGTTCAGCGAGCACTGGGTTGCTGCTGTTGCCGCCGAGCATATGGTTCACCCAGGTGAGGGCCGACGTGGTCGGAAACTGTATGACCGCGCGGGCTTCCAGGCCCGCAACCGTGCACAGCACCATGGCGGTTTTCGGCGGTAGCGAACCCGCGTACTCGTCGTAGGTGGCCATGAGCACTTGCTCGCAGGTCACCATGCAGAGCACGCGCACGCGGGCGGTCAGCTGGGTGCCCCACTGCCGCGCAAAAGTCTCAAAGGCCAGTTCTAAAACACGGGCGTGTTCACGTGCCAGGGTGGTGGGCCGCCGAAAGTCGTACAGCTCAACGCTTCGTGCCGCTTTGACGAGCGCACTGTTGCCGACCTGATCCTGGACTGTCACGTTGGGACTATCGACCGGCCCCGTCGAAAGGTAAGAAATCTCAGCTAGCCGAAGCGCCGCGCCGGTTTATGATCAGTCCTCGGCGGCCACGCCGGGAATGAGTGCCCGCACGCTGTCCGGCTGATCTGAGAGCAACACGATATCGACCCGGCGGTTCTGTGCCATGTCAGCGAGTGTGGAACCGGTGTTCGCCGGCTGGGCCGATCCAAAGGCGACGGCGGATATCAACCCTCCGGTGATGCCGCCCTGCTCCACAAGTCGACGCAACACCTGGGTAGCCCGGCTTGCCGACAATTCCCAGTCGCTGGCGAAGGTGGTGGATTGGCCGTGTTTGTCGGCGTGCCCTTCAACCGAAATTTTCTGCGCGGTGGCTACGAAGGCCGGTGCTGCGGCATCGAGCACCGTGATCGCGGCTGCCGTGAGTTGAGCGCTGTCCGGTGCGAAGAATGTTTCACTCCCCACCAGCCCCAGGGTCAGTCCACGGTCGGTGATGTGAAATTCCACGAGGTCGGCTACCCCGGCTTTGGTCAGGTTAGCGGTGACGGCAATCTTGAGCTGATCAAGCTTCATGACCTCCTGTCTGGCGGCTTCGGCGTTTGCCAGTGCCTGGGCCGTCGCCTCGGCCGGATCGAGAGCATCGGCGGAGTGAGTGACTTCTGTGGGTGATTCGCCCTTGTTGTCGACAAGGTCAGCCGGAACAACGACTCCCTCAGCGGTGTCGACCATACCCGCATCCACCGCTCCGAACCCGGTGGCCAGGGAGTTAGCCAGCTGCTCGTACTTGTCTTGGTCGACGGTCGACATGGCGAATAGCACGATGAACATACACATCAACACGGTGACCATGTCCATGTAGGAGGCCATCCACCGTTCGTCGGGGTGGACGTCCTCCTCTTCAACCATTTTGCGGCGCTTGGCCCGCACACTCATGCTGCTTCGGGAAGGTCTTTATCCTTACCCTTACCTCTGGTCTTCGTCTTGGTCCTGGCGGCTACCCCAGCAGCATCCGCAGCGCCGTCTTTGCCCTTGGCGCCGACTTTCGGCAGCAGCTCAGCGGGCACCATGGCGCGCAGGCGTTCTCCGAGAAGGCGTGGCTGACTGCCAGCCTGCACGGCCAGGGCGCCTTCCATGACGAGAGTCATGCGGTCGACCTCGAGGTCGGCCAGGCGACGCAGGCGCGAGCCGAGCGGCAGCCAGATGAAGTTGGCCGAGAGCAGGCCCCACAGAGTTGCGACGAAGGCGGCCGCGATCATCGGTCCCAGTGTCGCGGGCGTGTCCAGGTTTTCGAGAACGTGGGTCAACGATACGACCGTACCGATGATGCCAACCGTTGGGGCGTACCCGCCAAGACCGGTGAAGAATTTGGCGGCGTTCCGATTCGATCGAGCCGCTGTCGCGATCTCGTCCTCGAGGAGCATCCTCAATTCATCTCCGTCGGTACCGTCGGCGATGTTCTGCAGGGCGCCGCGCAGAAACGGGTCCTTGATCTCGTCGGCCGCCTGATCGAGTGCGAGCAGGCCGGAACTGCGGGCAGTTTCGGCCAGTCCGACGACCTGGTCGATAACGGACTGCGGCGGCGTGGTCTTGCCGAGGAACGCTCCGGGTACTGCCTTGAAGGCAGACGTGAAGTCCTTGATCGTGCCGCCCGCAAGGCCGACCGCGATGGTCGCACCGAAGACCAAAACCATGGGCGCTGGCAGCAGGATGGACATGACAGAAGAATGTTCGAGGGTGATCATGGCAACGAGGGCACCGAAGGCGAGTACCAGGCCGATCAGAGTTGCGGGATCCACTAGATCTTCCTGGGGCCTCGTGGCAGGTCCCCGGCGCTCGGGTCGTAGGCGAGCGCGATGACGTGGGCACGGTAGCGGGCGATTTTCTCGATCACATCTTCCATGGATTCGGTGACGATGAAGTTGGCGCCGTCGACCATGACCAGGGTGGTGTCCGGGTTGGCGTGGATGCGTTCGATCAGATCCGGGTTAATCGCAAAGTGACTGTCATTCAGCCGCGTAAGTACGATCATGTGCTCATCCTGTCTCGAACGACTCGAGGGAGGCGTCATTGTGTACCATCGGCTGCCGCGCGGCTCATGTTAGCTAGCGCGGCTGGCCAGTTCGTCGGCCGCTTGCGTGCACAGACGCCTCTGACCCCGACAGGTGCGGGGCCAGAGACGATGCGCATGGGGCGATTACCGCTTCTACCGGGAACGAGGGGTGTCTCCCCCGGTAGGGCACTTCGCCCTGTCTCCTGCGAAGCCGCGAGGACGAGAAGAGGCGGACCATCTTAGGCCGAGAAAACTGTCTCCCTCCATGGGCGCGGAAGCCGCGTTTCAGCGTGTCGGGACCAGGAGGTGTGGGGCGGCCTACGCCCCATACTTGATGAACACCCTGACGTAGCCGGGTTGCTTGTCCGGCACACACCTGCCGACCAGTCTGACTTTTTGTAGGCGCTGCACCAACGCCGCGTGTGCATCGTCAGCGGGCAGGGTCGCCTGACGTTGGCGGCCAGGCACGCGGGCGTACTCATTGCCGAGCTTCTGGAGAACAGTCAGCAACTCGGCGGCCGGCAGATCATCGAGGTGGTCGACCATCAGTTTCACGATCGGGCGTGGCGGGACATGATGCAGCAGCATCAGTTCGATGTCCGGCCAAGCCACGGTGACTCTGTTCGCGAAAGCGAATTGAGCAAAACCGACCATAATCTCGGTGGTAAGCCTGTCGGAATAGTGCTCGAGCTGGCGCAGCACTGGTGTGCGGACCTCCTTTGTTCTTAGGTTCTGATCGTTTCAGACCCATACGCTTTCCCTATGCGCGGCGCTTCGGGTGGGCTTGGAAACTACCCGCAATACTCGGTGTCACGTGCTAAGCTCATTTGGTTTTCTGCCACCTAGCTCGGACAAGCCGCAGCTTTAGTCTTCTGATATAAGCAGCTGGCCATATTCTTGTCCCCTGACGCGACGCCTATACTCCGTTGTCAGGCTGGGGAGTTGTGCGTCGGCAAGCCCGCGCGCGAGCGGATCGAACTAGGAAATTTGCAAGGTTGCGTTGATTCTGTGCGCACGTTCTGCCATCGCTAGCTGGCGCCGTCGCCCGTCTCGACACCGGATCGGTCTGGCGTTAGCCCTAGGGAGCGTGCCCGGCCCTAAAAGGCGGCGCGGGATATTCCGAAAGCGCGCGCGACCTACGCCGTTGTCTCGACACCTTCGGTGAGCCGGTGGGCATAACGGATATGTCTGTTGGCTAGTGCGGTCTTTTGTCCGGTGAGGTCTTGTCCATTAGTGCAGACGCGGTCGTGGCCTATGAGCATTGCGGTCATGGTTTAAGCTGTAGCGTTTAGCACCCGCGGGATTCTATTGATCGAAGCAACACCTATTTTTAGGTGGTTTGCAATGTTTCATCGTTCTTCGTCAGCAGCAGGTGTCCGGTTTCTCGCCTCGATCAAGGAGGGTCGCGGTCTCAAACCCTCCGCCCGCGACGCCGGCATAGACAAAGAAGTTGGCTACCGCTGGCTGCGCGAGAAATACCTCGAGTTGCGCCGTAGTGGGAAGAGTCCGGCCGATTCGACGGCCGAGCTTGGGTTCACGACTTCGCGTCTCCTCGGCTGGGAAGCGGAGGTCGATTACGTCCGGGAACGGCATCATCTGAGGGTTGATGTTGACGACGAGTCCGCGTTCTGGCGGTCGTTCGACGCGGGCCACAGCGCGAACCTCGGAGCGAAGTCGGCCGGGGTATCCAAATCGACGGCCTATCGGTGGATCGAAAAGCGTTATGACCTCCTTCGATCTGCCGGCCACAGCGTGCGCCAGTGCCAAACCACGTTGCGCCTCACCGACGCTCGGGCGAGGATCTTCGAAGAACGCCGATTGACGCAGCTGCGCCATATGGCAACTGCAGCTCGTGCAGCGCAGCACGACGCCACGTTCTCCTCCAAGCGCTACGCCGATCGGGTCCTTAACGGCGCGGTCACCACCGGACAGGAGCGGTTGCGGGTTCGTGCGGAGAAGTACTGGCAGCTGATGCGGGACGGCCTGAGCAACGCCGAGGCTTGCAGACTATTGGGCATGCACATTTCCTCCGGGACCCAACTTCGTCAGGCGAACGACTTCCAGATTCCACGACTCATCGTCCAGCGCGATACGACTGGCCGCTACCTGGACGCCCGCGAGCGACTCCAGATCGCCGACCTGCTGCGCTTGGGTCAGTCGATGCGCGGCATCGCCGCCACGCTCGGTCGGCAACCGTCCACTATCTCGCGGGAGCTGGCTCGGCACCGAAACGGCAGCGGCATTACCTGCCCAAGACAGCCGACCACGACGCACGGCTGCAGCGTGCCCGGCCCAAGGTGCCCAAGCTCGTCTCCAACGTTTCGCTGCGGCTGCTGGTGCAGCGAAAGCTGAACCGATGCTGGTCTCCAGATGAAATCTGTGGATGGATGAAGAAGCACTACCCCGATGATCTGACGATGCACCTGAGCCCAGAAACGATCTATCGGGCGTTGCTCCTTCGGGAGGATTCCGGCCTCCACAAACGCTTCGCCGTGAAGCTGCGCACGGGACGACGCATCCGCAAAACCCGCTGGCGCCGTCGCATCGGGCGAGGTTCCCGCATCATCAACATGACCATGATCGACAAACGTCCCACCGAGGTCGAAGACCGAATGCAAGTCGGGCATTGGGAAGGTGATCTCATCGTCGGTCTAGGTTCAGTCTCCGCGATGGTGACTCTGCGGGAACGAAAAACTCACTACGGCATCATCGTGAACCTGCCCCTCGATCACACGGCGGCCAGCGTCAACGCGGCCATCATCGCCGCTTTCGCCACCCTTCCCGCCCACCTCAAACGCACCCTCACCTGGGACCAGGGCGTCGAGATGTCTTGGCATGAGGAACTCACCGAATCGACGGGAGTTCCGATCTTCTTCGCAGAACGCTCCAGCCCCTGGCAGCGCGGCGCGAATGAGAACTTCAACGGACTGGCCCGCCAGTACTTTCCCAAGGGCACCAACCTGGCCCTACACAGCGCTGACCACGTTGACTTCGTCGTCCAGGAGCTCAACGATCGACCTCGGAAAACACTCGGCTACGACACTCCCTCCGAGCGGTTCAACGCCGAGCGCGACACGCCCGAGGCGAATCAGCGATAGCCTCAAAATGCCCGGAAATACGCCGGACAAAAACGCTTGTGTTGCGTCGACTCTCAGAATCCGCCACCCGTTGACCGGGCATTTTCTCGGGCGGGTCTTACGGGAATCGGGCGCCCACGGAACCATGTGGGTCGTCGTCGGCACTCCTTGCACGCGGGGTGTCCCGGTGGTCGTCCGGCTAACGGGCACTCGTGAAGATCTCCGGCGACTCGATCCACGCAGGACACGTTTGACCGCTGTCCCTGCCCGTTGGTGTATCGCGTGTAGCTTCCGGACATGATGGGTGGGAGCGGAGCGCCAACGGGGGAAAGTCGCCTGCCCTCGTGGGCACTGGAAACGATCGGTGCCTAGGTGGCGGTAGTCGCCGGGCTCGTGGCTGCGGTGTCCGTGATGCGCGCCTTTGAGATGAAGCGCGGGCCGGGAGCATCCGAAGTGCTGGTTCTTGTCATCGTCATTCTGACGTCGCCACTGTCAACTGCTTACTCTGTCTTCGGTTCAATGGGTTCTTCGCAAGGGTCGGGCCAAGGAGGATTTGCAGTTGCGGTGCTGGCCGTGAGCGCGGCACTGAATTACCTGGGGTTCTTCCTCGTGGCTGTGATCAATGCTGCTGCCGTCTTCAGATTGATAGTCCTGGGAAATCGTCGCCGGCGGGCGGCAGCTCAGTCCGATTCCTGACCTTGAACCGCCCCGCTAGGGCCCGTTGACCCAAGGCGCAGCAGTGGTCGGGCGAGGACAAGACCGCAAATTAGGCCAGCGAGGGCAACTGGGAATGCCACCAGAGCGCTGAGGTGCGGGAGCAAAGAACTTCCGAAAAATAGGGTGAGGCCGCCGACGAGGATTGCCGGGGTTGCAACGAGGGCGCATGCCCAGATCGGGGTATGCATCAGTCGAGCCCAGACCGCAGCCAGGAAGAGGGCGACCGAACCAAGAAAGATGAGAATCTTCCCAACACGATCGCGTTCAAGAGCCTCCCCGGTCGGCTCGAACAAGAATGTTTTGTCGAGACCCGTGCCGAACAAGAGAAGTCCGACGACAATGAGTGCGGACCATGCAACCAGGGCGGTAACCCAGAGTAAAAGACGTACCCACCTGACTGTCATAGCTCCACTTATCTTGGTAGTCGTCAGGTGCGGAAGCTGAATTGCGCTTCATGAATGCTGCCGTCGTCGAGTTTCAGGTGGAATGTTCGGCAGGTTCCCGCCCAATCGGACGCCGTTTTCCACACATAGCTGTAGGTGTCCGTAACTTGATCGTATGACAGGCTGCTGGCCCCGGCAGTAGTAGTGGTTTCGACTTCATCAACGTTCGCGCCGGTCGTGCAGTCAACCCGAACCGACGTTGGGGAGCCCGCCGAGACAATTCCGAGGCCGAAGTTGCCGCCGAGGCGGAACTTCATCGGTACGGCACGACCTGCTGTCATGGCGTTGACGACAGGGGCTGCGTCAACGGGTGCCAGAAAGCCCTCGAACTGGTACTTCGGGATGTCGACGATGTGGTCTGCCGACGTAAATGCCTCGCCGCCCTGATCGTCGCGGATTGCCAAGGTCGTCAGGTATGTGCCAGCGGTCGTGTATGTGTGGCTCACCCGACTGCCGGTAGCGGTGCTGCCATCTCCGAATTCCCAGAGGTATTCGACCACGGTCCCGTCGGCGTCAGCGCTCGCGCCGCCATCGACCGTGATGGTCCGCCCGACGGTGGCCAAAGACATCTGCGCTTTCGGATCCTGGTTAGGGGTGGGAGCCTGCCAGATGTCTAGGCTGGTCTGTTCTCCTTGGGCGGCTACCTGTGCACCGTAGAGGCTTGCCGTCCACTCGCCCGCCTCAGCAGCAGCGATGTGGTAGCTCTCGAACGTTGGCCCAACCTCATGCTCCACGTCCGAAGCGCTCGTACTGCGGGTGATCGTGCGCCCTGATGGTGAAGTTAAGGTCAGGACAACGTCGCTGCCCGGCCATTGTGTGGACACGTCGAGTGGCCCACCGGTGGAGTTGAACGAGTACTGGGTCGTCTCGAACGGAAGCACGTTGAACAGATTGCTATACAGAAAGTTTTGCAGCGCCGCGGCCACGTCGTCGGCAATCAATTCGTGTCCGAACGCGTTCGGATGATACGACTCTTCTCGCGGCAGCTTGATTCCGTTCATGAAGTGTTGGTCGCTCGGCCCGCACAGCTCATGCCCGCTCGGCGTGTCGTAGATGTCGACAAACTGTAGACCCAGGCCGCGGGCCTTGTCACGGATGGCGTTGTTGAGGCGGCGGATCTCGCTGTTGATCCATCGCTGGTCTGTGATGCGCACACCGCCGCAGTAGTCGTCGCTGAAGCGGTTGTGCGCACCACCGTCGACGTAGAACCGGGGATAGCCCAGGACGACAATACGAGCGAACGGCGCCCGTCTGCGAACCTCCTTGTAGACGCTCTCCAGTCGACCACCCTCAACCAAGTTGATATAACTCTGGTCGATCCCCGCAGCGGAGTCCCCCTCGCAACTGGCTTCGTGGAATGGATTGAGAACATCATATAGAGTGCCCTTTAGCACGATTCGAGCACTTCGGCGAACTTCATGTCGTTGCCGCCGATGCCCAGGGTGACTAGCTTAGTGCTGCTACTAAGCCGGTCCAGCTGCGCAATACCATCAGTGTACGGCGGCTGATTTGGGTTGTAACTGACGGCCAAATCGTTGATGACGGCGCCACTGCAGGCCCCGAAGTCCAAATTGAGAGTGACGACGCCCGCATCGACAAGCCGACGCGGATATGCGTAGGCCGAACGGTGGCATTTATTGCCGTTGACGTCAGTGAGCGGCAGGTAGGCTCCGGCACCTTCACCAGACTGGAACGAGTCTCCCAGCGCGACGTACTGGGTTAACGGTGCGTTACCGCCGCGAACGCGAAAGACGTGCCGTCCACTGACGGTGCTATCGGTGCTGGTAGCCGTCAGGCCCGAAGTATTTGAGTCCAGGAATGCGCCGTTGACTGCGGAGCCGCGCAGTTCGTAGGAGGTGCCATCGAGGCCACTTCCGTTGGAGAACCCCGCAACGGCGGAGTTGCCACCCAACCCAGCCGAACCGCCGCTGGCATCACCAGACTCCCATTGCACCTTGTCGTAATTGAAAACAATGTCGAAATCGCCAGCGGACGCGGAGTCTTCACGATTGACCAACAGCAACTGGAAGCTGTTCAGTTTGTCGGTGTGTCCGCTGTAGTAGCCAACGTCGACCCAGTTCACACAAAACGCTCGATGGCCCTCGTAGGTAGTGTTCCCCCACCCGTATCGAACAGTTTGCGAGCCAGCGGCTCTGGTGTCGACGTCAGCGAAGAATGGCGCGATGATCTGCGCGCTCGTGCCGGCCAGGCCGAAGGGGGTGTAGGTCGACAAGGACCTGTCAAAGGTCACGTTGCCGTTGTTGTTCACCCACAAGTGCTCAAAGGAGGTTCCGTAGAAGTTGACCCCGAACGGCAACGCAACCTGGTTAGTGGACGAGTCGTCGTTACCGGTCAGCTCATGCTGCATACAATCCATGGAGTCGATCACTGCTCCACCAGATGCCTCAGCGGTGGACACCGCCACCTGGCCACCCAGCGCCATTGCAATGACTGCAAACGCAGCAGTGTTCCGCTTCCAGCTAAGACGCACAGTTTCCCCAGTGTGTTCGTGTGGCTGCTTGGACACTACTGCAGTTAATCGTTAGGCCGCGCCGCCCCATTCAGGGCGGAACGCTCTGCGACACCGGTTCACGTACTGCCGACCAAAAGTCGCGCCAGGTCGCGCCCTGCGACCAGCCGAGGTCACGGCCTGAGCGCTGGCAAATCAATGTCTTGATCAATTCATTCAACAATTGCTACAAACGCCGTCGCGGCGGCAGCGCCGACGATCCGGTCCCGGACAGGGTTCGGCTTAAGAAGATCTCAGGACTCTGCCATTGTCAAAGAATGGACTGGCCCACAACTGAACGCATTATTTCTCTGCGACTCTTGTTGGAACCGCTGTCGGTGGAGCACGCCGCTGCGATGATCGAGGTTTTGGCCGATCCTTCGCTCTATGACTACACCGGCGGAGAAATACCGTCTCTGACGGTGTTGGAAAAACGATATGCCACGCAGGCCGTTGGGCACTCTGATGATGGTTCGCAGTGGTGGTTGAACTGGGTTGTCACAAAACGAGACGTAGGGACACCGGTGGGATTCGTACAGGCAACCGTCGAAGACGACGGGGTAAGTCTCGTGGCTGACATCGCTTGGGTGATCTCACCGAACTGGCAAGGGCAAGGGATCGCTTCTGAGGCAGCTCAAGCGATGGTCGCCTGGTTGCGATCACACGGAGTCCATCGCCTCACAGCGCACATTCATCCCGACCATCAGGCCTCCATGAAGGTGGCGCAAAATCAAGCCCTACACGCGACCTCATCGAAGAAGGACGGTGAAACTCGCTGGGAATCCCAGCAACCGTAGAGCGTCCCGCAAGAGGTTCCCCTTACGGAACTATTGCAAAGGACTTCTCGCATCGTGACCCCAAGCTTCTTTCGCTCAAGGATGCCAATTCACGAAGCTCCGAAGATTTCGGGTCGTGCAATTTGGCGCTCTTCTAAGGATTTTGAGGTGGGACCGGTGTGGTGAGCGGTAGCGCGGCTCGTGTGGCAATCCGTTCGAACGCGTCATGAATTGCGAAGAGCGCGGCTTTACGATTATCGGCGTCGAGGTGAGCTGGCCCGTACGTGACGATCGGTTCCAAGACGTCGTAACCGACGAAGCGAAGCATCCCGAAATGTATGTGGAATAGGTGCGTGTCGAGGACGCCGAATCGGCTGCCCTCACCGAACGAGTCTGGCGAACCTCCGGTGGTTATGAGCAAGACGGCCTTGTGACCTGCAAGGGCAGCCTGGTCGAAGAGTCCGCGATCGCCTCCGAAAACGGCTCCCATGACAAAGACTCGATCAATCCACCCCTTGAGAATGGCGGGGAGGGAGAACCACCAGAGGGGGAACGACAGTACGAGGAGATCGGCATCTAGTAGCGCGTCGAGGTCTGCACGAACGTCAGGCGCGAGAGTTCCAGCGTTTGCTGCGGCCATTTGTTCGGCCTGCGGTTTGAAGTATGTCGAGGCCGACGGGAACTCTGAGTGATCAAGCACGGGTGACCAGCCGTTCTCGTACAAATATATTGTTTTGACGTCGTAGCCCTGGTCCTGCAGGGATGATCTTGCAGACCGCATCTGCGCATTACTAAATGAATTAGGTTCGGGATGAGCGTGCACTATCAAGGCTGTTGGTTTCGCAGTGTGCTCGGCTGCGTCCTGGGGTAAGTTCATATGCACATCGTATCGTCATATCGAATAATAACGATATAACGAGATTCGCGAGTAAGAGGCAACCAACTTTTCCGGGCGTTACAGGTCTCGCCCCAAGGAATTCACGAGCTTTTCAATGTGCGATTCATCCCGCCGGTAGTGCGTCCACTTGCCGATCCGGGTTGACGTGACGAGACCAGCTCGTTCGAGTACCGCCATGTAGGCCGAGATGGTGGACTGTGCCAGGCCGGCTTTCGCTTGAATATGACTCACGCACACGCCGACCTCAACGCGGTCAGCGATCGGCTCGTAGTCGGCGAAATTGACCTCAGGATTCTTCAACCATTGAAGTATTCGGAGTCGAATCGGATTGCCCAGGGCCTTGAAAACCTCAACCAAGTTTTCATCTGGAGTGGTACTCGGATCCGACTGCATATACTTCCGTCCAACGTGTTGACATTCCTCGATATCTCGCTCTGAGCATACATATTCATCATGAGATTTTTCCGGCAAATACCGAACGATTCCATCGCGATGAAATTGCCAGCGCAGTCGAGGAGGATCGCCTCCGTCGTTACAACTGCAAGAAGCTTCCAATGACTCTGGCAACGCTCATCAAAACACCACACTGACCACTTTTCGCCGACGCGCCATTTGTCCCGCAAGAGGTTCGGTTTGCGGGACGCCATAGGTGAAGGACAAGGTATTGTTCGTGGCGGGCCGGAAACACCTACGCCTATTTCGTGCGTTTTATAGCGCGGTGTGATCGCTGTTACCCGGTGGAGGCTTGGGCGCACGAGTCATCCTGCGCTGTTTGACCGGTGAGTCCGTCCAACGCTTGAACGGTCGGCTGTGGAGTGGGGACTGCGGTTTCGGTCGTCGCCGGCGTTGACGTTTCGACCGGCACCGGTGCATCCGGTGTTGGTGCCGGTGTTGGCGTTGTTCCGGGGAGGGTGAAGGGTTCATCGGTGGCGAGTTTGGTGAACATGTCGGCGGCCACCGCTTCCGTGGGAACGACCTTGCCGGGGAAGCGGGAGTCTCCGGTCGTGCCGGGATACTGCACGAACAGCAACCGATCCAGGTCGATGTCTTGGAGGGCTAGGGCCATGGATACCATGGTGTCAATATTGGCGAGGGACGTCGACAGTTTAATATTGGTGGCCGCAGCGTTGGCGAGGTTGATCAGGGTCGGGATGTTCGTGAGTGTTCCGTTGCCCTGTACGGTGCGCATGAGTGAGGCCATGTAGATCTGTTGGGAGGAAATCCGTGCCAGGTCGCTTTGGTCGCCGACGCCTTTCCGGCTCCGCAGGAACGCCAGTGCGGTGTCTCCGGCGACGACGCTCGTGCCCGCGGGCAGATACAAGCCTGCAAAGTCGTCGTTGATGGGCGCATCCAAACAGATCGGCACTCCACCGACGGCGTCGCTCATCCGCACGACCCCGTTGAACGAGATGAGTCCGGCATACGGGATGGTGAGTCCCGTCAACTTGGACACGGTCTTGACCACACACGGTAGCCCGCCACGCGACATGGCCTCATTGACGGGGCGGGCGGCCATCGCCGAAAACTCGGCGCCGGTCGTGACATCGGTGCACTCGGGGTGCGCCACGATGAGGTCGCGTGGGATGCTCACGACGACAGCGTTGCTGTGGTCTGCGGACACGTGCACGAGAATGTTCACATCGTTGAGGGTGCCGTGGCGTTCACCGTAGGCCGCGCTCTGGACCGCATCGTTGTCGACGCCGACCATGAGGATGTTGAAGCCGTTTTTGTAGCTTTCGAGCTGTGGCACGGGCGCTGCCGGGTCGCCACCGGTGAGGTCGATGGCGTTGTCGTCGACTGTCTTGCTGAAGCTCCACACCGCAACAGCAGCCACGGCTGAGGTGCTGACCACGGCAACGGTCAGCACGGCCGCCACCAGTTTGAGGGCGGTGGCGTACGGATTCGAGCGCTTTAATCGCCCATGACGTGCGATCCCGATCATCCGTTTGCTTCGCCTGCTCGCGTCAACCACAAAGCCTCGTCCCCTTGCGCCCGGTCTGTGACCGAACTATCTCTTTGCGTTAGACCGATCATGCCCCTCGACGTCGCGCTGGGCCCTCCCGAGGTTACCGCTTTCCACGGCGACGGCTGTGGCGCGCGGACGGGGTCCTCGTTACCGAGACTGGCGTTGCTGGGCGCCTTGCTGACCAGGGGAATTTTCCTCAGGCTGCCCTGGAACTCAATCCGTCAGTGGGTCTTTCTTGAGGTCGCAGGTGCTAAGACTCGCTTCCTAATACCCTTTGGACGCTGTGCGTGGTTCCGAATCAACCGGTTCAACCTGAATGTCACCGGAGGGGGAACTGAGACAGATTGTGAAGGTTCTGTCCACGGACAGGGATTTGGTTGCTCCCGGCAGCGCCAGAAGTTCGGTGCAGTCGCCCCGAAGTCGATGTTGCTTTCGCTGTAGCGATACGGTGCAAGCATGGGGAAAATTTGGGGGCGCACTGTTCCGTGCCAGAAACTTGGCCGTACTTGCAGCGATCTCGTGCTGACTGGGTGCACAGCTGTGGCTCCAGACACCCGTGATTGGGCTTGGGGAACTTCGTTCCCTCCAGTAGCTGCGTCTCACGTAGAAAGCGACTCTGACATGCTCCTCTTCCCGGCCGCGTATGACGACTTTGGGGCGGTGGGAATGCAGCCCGCAGCAGTCAATATCTGGAATGACAACGTGCAATTCGCGGTGGATAGGGAGAGCCTTGTCGTCGAACGAGGTGAGGTCGCCTTCCTCGCCCGTCATGTGGAACTGCAGTACACGGCACTGCGGGCGAAACGTTGAGCAGCGCGAGGAGTCCGATCCGGTACCCGAACTTCGGATCCCGAACGTTCATGACTCGGCGGGCCTGGTGGCTCGTCGTCCTCAATATTCTCATCCCCGGCTCCGCTCAAGTGCTTGCCGGTAGTCGGGCACTTGGCCGGTTTGGCCTCCGTGCCACCCTATGTTTCCTCGCCCTTGTTGTAGTGACCGGCGCCGCATATGCGATGAACCCGGAGATCCTGCTCACCGTTACCACTAACTCGATTGGTTTGTGGATCATCGCCGCCGTGATGCTGTTCTATGCCGCGGTGTGGGTTGTCTTAACTGTCGACACGATCCGGCTAGTGCGCTTGGTAAAGGCCCGATCCCAGGCGCGCCTGTTTATCGCGGGGCTAGCGACTGTTGTGCTGGCGGCCGTGGTCGGCGTCGCCGGGTATGGTGCCTCTGTGGCTACCACGGCCAGTGACTTCCTATCCTCGGTTTTCGCGGCTGGACCGTCGGAGCCGCCCGTAGACGGCCGCTACAACATCCTGCTCCTCGGCGGCGACGCTGGCGCCGACCGGAAAGGCCTGCGGCCCGACAGCATGTCGGTCGTCAGCATGGATGCTGAGACGGGCAAGGCCGAAATCATTGGCCTGCCGCGCGACCTCGAAGACGTACCGTTCTCGGCGGACTCGCCATTGAATGCGGTCTACCCGGACGGCTACGGCTACGAGAATCGCTGCGCCGTGGATGTCTGCATGCTCAACTCGATCTATACCGAGGTCGCCCTGAAGAGCCCGGAGATGTACCCGAACGCGTTGGCCGACAACAGCGATCCAGGCATTGAAGGCATGCGCGACGCCGCCAGCGGAATCACCGGCCTCACCATCCAGTACTACGTGCTGATCGATATGCAAGGCTTCTCCGACCTGATCGACTCCCTCGGCGGCGTAGACATCACTGTCACCGACCGTGTTCCGCTCGGAGGCGATGAGGCACTGAACGGCGTTGCCGAGTGGTTCGAGCCGGGCAAACAGCATATGGACGGCTACCACGCCACCTGGTACGCCCGCTCCCGGCACGGAACGAGCGACTATGACCGCATGGCTCGTCAGCGCGTTCTGCAGGAGGCGATCCTGAAGCAGTTCAACCCGGCGAATGTGCTCACAAAGTTCCAGGGTGTGGCCGAGGCCGGCCAGCAGGTCGTCAAGACCGACGTACCGCAGGGAACGCTCGGCTACTTCGCCAACCTGGCGGGCAAGACCAGAGACTTACCGGTGGGGTCCGTTGAGTTGGTTCCGGATAATGGCGTCGACCCGCAGGACCCGGACTACGACTACATCCGCAGCCTGATCGCCACCGCGTTCAGATAAATTCGAATTGTGTTGCCAGGGAGCTAGGGCGCCGAGACTGGGTGTCGCTTCTCGCGATGCGGTGAAAACCTGTATCAGATTCCCCCAAGAGGTTTTCCCCTTGCGGGCCTCTCTGTTCGTCTGGACAGCATCAAAGGTCACGGCGCAAGGTGAAGTGCCTGCATCAGGGCAACGGTCTACGCATAGACCTTGCACACACGACCACAACTGTCGAATTGCCTGACGAGCTCGGGCAGTGCAAGACTCAATCTGAAACAGTGGGTCGCCAAGGCGCAGCCCGACGACGTCATCTCAACGCGGAGTAGACGACAAAAACCAGGGGGATTCTATGAAACGTATGACATTCGTGTTGGCCGCAGCGACCGCAGCGGCTGTTATCTTGTCAGGCTGCCAAGCACAGCAGCCCATCACACCTGATTCATCATCAGCGACTGCTCCGCCTACCTCCGCCCAGACGGATGAACCCACTGCGCAGGAATCGGCTCAGGCGTGGGCAGATGAGACATTCGGGACGTTCGAAGCTTTCACCGTCACCGGCAGCGGCGCTGAAAAAATTGTCTTTCCTGACGACGCTAAATCGGGCTTTTACACAATCACGTGGGCACCCGACCACTATGCCAATGAGCAGTCCGGCGCGCAGGTTTATGGTGAAGACGGCACGTACCACGAGGCTGGCATGGCTGACTATGTAGGCGATTCCGCCAGTGTCGCCTATGGTTTGGACCCCTCCGTTGGCCCGGCGGGCTGGATCGCCGTCGGGCCCGGCGCGGGTGAGTGGTCCATCACCGTGTCACCGGTTTCGGCCCTTCCTGCACTGCCGGAGACCGGCGGCTACGACGCCTATTTGTATGCGGGCGACGAGCAACCGGTCGTCTTCTCGACCTTAAACTCTGGGCGGCTCAACGTTCGACAGTTCAACGGCATCGATCCGACCGACAGCATCCTCCCTCAACAAGACTTCACGGCTGTTGGCACTCTCCTTGCTGGTCCCAGCGTCGTCAACGTCCAGCTGGAAAGCGTGAGCCCCTGGACGCGATCCACGAACTAGCTCGAGGGACACCAACGGATTAGCGGCCCGTGCCGTCTATGGGACCTTGAATCACGCGCAACAAAGGTTGTTCAGTTTGTCAAGTGAACGGTGTCCCGTAGGGGGTTCCCCTTGCGGGGCGAGACTGCGTTGTTGTTATGCGGTTGCGGTGTTCTGCTTGAGGGCGCGGGGCCATATTGTGTATGACACAGCCCAGATCGCTTCGATGCCGCAGATCGTTATCAGGATTGGGTACCAGTACTCCAAGGCGGCCGTCTGCGTGGTGTTGCCTACCAACCAGGTCAGGCCGAACAGGACGAGAGCGGAGATTGCCGCTGCGAGCAGGGTGCGCGCGACGTCCTTCCAGCAGGCCACGGTGTAATCGGTTCCGGAGAGACGTGTTGGTGCGGGGCCGTCGGCGAACCGGTGCGAGAAGCGGATGTCGGCCCAGCGGACCATCCCCGGGCCGTAGGCGATCGAGAAGCCAATATAAACCGCGGCCAGGCCGTGCGCCCATTCCGCGTCAGCGCCGGAGCGCAGGTGCACCGCGGTCGTGGTCAACAGCACCAGGTCGATGACCGGGGCCAGAGCGATCAGCACAAGGCCGAGCCGCTTGGCTTTGAGGATGTAGCGGGCGACCAGGCCCAGCACGATGACGACCCAGAACCCGATCTCGCAGGCGATGATGATACCCAAGATCACAAGCCGCTCCGCCCCTCGTAGTAGCCGCAAGCCGAGCTTACGGCAGGCCTAGTCTCCAGTCCGAATCGGGCGGCCGAGCAGATACACCGCCACGAAGCGGGCACGAGCCAGTGTGACAAGAGCTATTGCCGTATTCCTCGTCCCGGTGAGGGTCCCCCTTGCGGGCTCAGATTTCGGCACGTCGTTTCTGATCGGCGCCTTGACGTGACCGTGGTTAGAGCGTTCTCGATCAAAACGTCATTCCGATATCAAACCCTCT